>DATAYY010000044.1:0-46599 GCA_036272325.1 Caldimonas sp.
GAGGACGAGCAGCGTCGCCGATCCGATCGAACGCAAGCGCCGCGCCGCCGCGCTGTTCGCGATCTGGAAGACGGCGATCGCGGCGGCCATCCGGTCGGCGCCCGACACCCTGTTCGTGACCGCGGCAGGCAACAGCGACAGCAACGTCGCCTTCATCGACGACGTGCCGGCGTCGCTTCGCCTGCCCAACCTGATGACGGTGGGCGCGGTGAACCAGGCCGGCGAGGAGACCTCGTTCACGAGCCATGGCGACGCAGTCGTCGTCCATGCGAACGGCTATCAGGTCGACAGCTTCGTCCCCGGCGGTTCGCGGCTGCGGTTGTCGGGCACGTCGATGGCGGCGCCCAACGTCGTCAATCTCGCTGCCAAGCTGTTCGCGCTCGATCCGACACTGACGCCGGCGCGCGCGATCGAGCTCATCCGCGCCGGCGCGACGATGTCGCCGGACGGCCGCCGCCAACTGATCGACGAGAAACGATCGGTCGCGCTGTTGAAGCGCTGAACAGCGAGTTCCCGGCGCTAGCCGATGCAGATCCAGCCGACGCGCACCGGCACGATTGTCTTTCCGCTTTCGCGCAGGACCAGCAAGCGCAGCACGGTGCCTTCCCGAGGCGTGTCGCGCCAGACCTCGGGATTGAGAACGATGTCGTCGTGCTGCAGGCCGGCTCTCGACGCCGGCGTGTCGTCGCCGACCATGAGGATGCGTTCGGTGCGCGGGTCGGAGGTGATGCCGATGCCGATATAGCGGCTGCCCCGGCAGGCGAGGGCGCCCGTCGACAGGCCGGGTCGAATGTCGACGCTGACGATCCGCTCGCCGGCGTCGGTGAGACTGTCGGCGCTTGCGAATCGCAGCGTCGCTGGCAGCGGCTTGACGACGTGGGTGGTGAGGTGCAGGAGCGCGACCAGGATCACCAGGTGCAACGTCGTCGTCAGCAGTGCGGCGACGGCGCGGAGATCGACCCTCGCCAGCCCGCCAGGGCGCCAGGCCGGCGGGCCTCTCCGCCGCTTGCCCGCGATCGAAGGTGCGCGAGCCCGGCGCCGCTTCCGCGCCTCGGTCTGCCTTCTTCTGCCCATGCTGCGATTACACCGCTGCCGCGGCGTGGCGCCGCACGTTGTCACAGTGTGCGCCGATCGGAAGCGGACGGTCGCGCTCCTCGATCGGTGGCCGGATCGGCGCGCGGGCGGCTCGGACGTCGCCTGGGCCCGGAGGTGCCGGTGCAGGATCTCGGGCTGCGCCTTGACGTCCTCGGCGAGCCCTTCGTGGGCGATGTGGCCGTTGTTGAGAATGTAGACGCGATTCGCGAGCGCGAGCGCCGCCGCGAGGTTCTGCTCGACCAGCGCGAAAGGTCGAGTTGCGTCTCACCGATCGCGGCCGGCGCGTGCTGGCTCGGCTCGCGGGCCGGCATCGCCACGAGCTGCGACGCATCGGACCGAACCTGAAACGCTTCTTCGGCGAGCGTCGGCTGGCGAATCGAAGGCGTGACGCCGCTCGGGATCTCCATGCGCCGAAGGGCATCGGCGAACAAGCGGAGCGCGCCACCCCTATACCACCTGCCGAGCGCGCCCTTCCCAATACGGCTTGCGCAAATCTTTCTTGAGGACTTTGCCGGTGGGATTGCGCGGCAGCTCGGGCACGACGTCGACCGTCTTCGGGCACTTGAACGACGCCATGCGCTCGCGACACCACGCGAGCAACTGCCCGGTGTCCACGGTCGTCCCGGGCCTGGCGACGACGACCGCCTTGGGGACCTCGCCCCAGCGCTCGTCCGGAACGCCGATCACGGCGACGTCCTGCACCTGCGGATGCTCGGCCAGCACGCGCTCGATCTCGGCCGGGTAGATGTTCTCGCCGCCGCTGATGATCATGTCCTTGATGCGGTCGGTGATGTAGAGGTAGCCGTCGGCGTCGATGTAGCCGCCGTCGCCCGACTTGAGCCAGCCGTCCGTCGTGATCGTCGCGGCAGTGGCGTCCGGCTGGTTCCAGTAGCCGCCCATCACCTGGTCGCTTTTCACCCAGACCTCGCCGCGCTCGCCGGTGGCGACGCCCTCGCCGGTTGCGGGGTCGCGGATCTCGATCTCGACGCCAGGCATCGCCTGGCCCGCGGAGACGAGCCGGTGCGCGACGGCGGGATCGGCGTGATCCGCGGGGCCGAGCACGCTGACCGCGCCGGATTGCTCGGTCATGCCGTACACCTGCTGCATCACGCCGGGAAAGAGCTTGAGCGAATCGCGCATCACCGGCAGCGGCATCGGCGATGCGCCGTACGACAGTGCCTGCAACGACGAGTAGTCGCGCTCGGCGGCGCCGGGCACCTGGTTGATCATGGCCATCAGCGCGGGGACGAGGAAGGTGTGCGTGATCTTCTCGGTCTCGATCATTGCCAGCGCGGCCGCGGGGTCGGGCGTGCGCATGACGAAGACGCGCGCGCCCAGGCTGATCGCCGTCAGCGCGTAGCTCGTTCCGCCGACATGAAAGAGCGGCATCGCGACCTGCACGCGCGACCTGCTGCCGAAACCCTGGCTGGCCGAGATGTTGCGCGAGTGCGCGAGCATGCCGCGGTGGGTCAGCATCGAGCCCTTCGGAAAACCGGTGGTGCCCGAGGTGTAGAGCTGCACGAAGCAGTCGTCCGGCGCCGCCGGGTGGACGCGGGCGTCGGGCTCGTGCGCAGCCAGCCAGGCTTCGTATTCGTCGCCGGCGCCGCCGATACGAATCACGCGCTCGACGGCCGGCAGACGGGTGCGAAGCTTCTCGACCGCGGCCGCGAACTCCGGCCCGACGAACAGCAAGCGTGCCTTCGAATCGTTGATCACATAGGCGATCTCCGGCGGGGCGAGCCGGAAGTTGACGACCGCGTTGGCGGTGCCGACGCGGGCGCAGGCCAGCGTCAGCTCCAGGCACGAAGGGTGGTTGAGGTCGAGCACTGCGATCCGGTCGCCGGGCGCCAGACCGTCGGCCCGCAACGCCGCGGCGGCGCGGCGGACGCGCCGGGCGAGCTCGGCCCAGCTCCAGTTCGAGCTGCCGAAACTGAGCGCGATGGCGTCCGGCTGGCGAGCTTCCCAGTGGGCGAGGATCGCGGCGAAATCGGCCGGGTCGGACATGCGGCTCAGAACCCCAGCTGCTGCAACGTGTGCGCGAAGGTTCTGGTGAAGGTGCGCGCGAGCGTGCGCGCCGGTGCGGCGGGGTGATTCATCTCCACTCCTTCCGCGGCTCATGACCGCGATTCGCGATCAGTTTCGACGACCTGGGAGCGGTGCCGATTCCTCGAAAACCCTCAGCGTTCGGACGCCATTCGGCGAGCAGGCAGCTACTCCAATGTAAAGCCGACCTTCAGGGACACCTGCCAGTGCGCGACCTTGCCGTCGGTGACGTGGCCGCGGGTCTCGGTGACGGTGAACCACTGAATGTTGCGGACGGTCTGGCTCGCCTTCGCGATCGCCATCTGCACGGCGTCCTCGATGCTGGTGGTCGAAGAGCCGGTGAGCTCGAGAAGCTTGTAAACGTGTGCGCTCATGGTGTCCCCCGGAAGAATCGAGCGTCGAGTCTAGACGTTCGACGGCGTCGCGGAAGCCTCAGCGCGCCTCGACGATCGCCGCGTTGACCATCGTGCGCAGCTCGCGCCGGATCGGATACGTGCTCGACGGGATCAGCTGGGTCATCAGGACGACGCACACGTCCTCGACCGGGTCGACCCAGAACGCCGTCGACGCCATCCCGCCCCACGAATATTCGCCGGGCGACGAGGCGACGCCGGAGCGCGCCGGATCGAGCACCGTCGCGAAGCCGAGACCGAAGCCGACGCCCTGATATGCGACCTCGGAGAACATTCCGGGCGGAGCGAGGTCGGCGAGGTCGCGGCCGCCGGGCAGGTGGTTGGCGCGCATCAGCTCGAGCGTCTTCGGGCCGAGCAGGCGCACTCCCTCGAGCTCGCCGCCGCGGCGCAGCATCTCGCAGAAGCGCAGGTAGTCGGCAGCGGTCGAGACGAGCCCGCCGCCGCCCGAGGGCGCTCGCGGCGGCCGCAGATAGTCCTGCGGCGGGGCCGCCTCCAGGGCACCGGACGCGGACCTCACGTAGCAGTCGGCGAAGCGCCCGACCTTCGCCTCGGGGACGTGAAAGTCGGTGTCGTGCATCGCGAGAGGCTGCAGGATGCGGCTCCTCACGAACTCGTCGAACGGCACGCCCGAGACGACGCTGACGAGATGGCCGACGACGTCGGTCGAAACCGAGTAATTCCACGCCGTCCCGGGCGAGAACTCGAGCGGGATGCGGCCGAGCGCGTCGACGAACGAGGCGAGGCTTTCCGCCTCGAACGCGTCGAGCTTGAGGCTGCGGTAGGCGGCGTCGACGTTGGTGCGCAGCTGGAAACCGTACGTCAGCCCCGAGGTGTGGCGCAGCAGGTCGATGACGCGCATCGGCGCGTCGAGCGGCCGTGTCGTGAATGCGCCGGGCACTCCCGAGCGGTAGACGGCGAGGTCGCGCCACGACGGAATCCATTTGGCCACCGGGTCGTCGATCGCGATCCGGCCTTCCTCGACGAGCATCATGAAGGCGACGCTCGTCACCGGCTTGGTCATCGAGTAGATGCGAAAGATCGTGTCCTCGGCGAGCCGTTGCCTGCGCGCGAGCGACGCGTGGCCGAGGACGCTCTTGTGCACGACTTCGCCGCCTCGCGCGACCAGCAGCAGCGCGCACGGCAAGAGGCCGGGCTCGACGTAGCGCTCGGCGAGAAAGCGATCGATGCGCGCGAGGCGCCCGGCGTCGAAGCCGAGCGCGGCGGGGCTGGCGAGGGGCAGCGGCGTCGCCACGCGGTCGCTTCCGGCGCCCGTCGCGTCGATGCCGGCGCTGCGGCGCTTCGTGTCTTCGACGACGTCAGGCTTCGTACTTGAAGGACAGTGAAACCTTCGCCCGGAACGCCACCACTTTGCCGCCCTCGATCTTCAGGTCGAGCTTGTTGACCTCGGCGACGCGCAGATCGCGCAGGGACTTGCTCGCGGTGTCGACCGCAGTCCTCGCCGCGTCCTCCCACGAGAGCGGGCTCGTGCCGATGATCTCGGTGACCCGGTAGATGCCGGCTTTGGCTGCCTTCTTTGCCATGTCTTCCTCCAAGAATGGGGCGAAGGAGATGTCCTCGACCTCCGCGAGGAATCATAGGCTCGTTGTCGAGAAAGCCCATGCGGTGATTGTTCGCGCCACGCGACGGCGCCGTCGGCGAGATCGCCGCCGCGCGGTGTAGCCTCTCGGGGCAAGGGAAAGGGCCGGCATGCAGCAGGAGTTGGAGACGTTGTCGGAGCTCGGCATCACCTTGCCGAGCCCGGCCTACATGATCGGCGCCATCGTCTTCGGCCTCGTCGGTCTGGTGGCGTACATCCATGGCCGCCGCGTCAATCGACCGCGCACGCGCTGGCTCGGCCTTGCGCTGATGCTCTATCCGTACGTCGTCTGGAACACGGCGATGCTCTACCTCGTCGGCGTCGGCCTCTGCGTCGGCGTCTGGTTCGACTGGCGTTGACGCGCGAGGGCCGAGGCCCTCAGGTGTTGGGAACGATCGGCGACTCTTCGTCGGCCGCGATCGCTTCGGGCAGCACAGCGTCGCGCAACGGCAGCGGAGCGCCGAGCCAGAGCGCATGCGTGATGTGGTCGGCCCGCGGCGCCAGGGTGTTGGGATGGACCAGCACGCTCAGTCCCAGGCGATGCAGCGCAAGCCAGGGCACGAGCGCGGCAAAGGCGCGCGGCTCGAAGGCGATCTGATACATCGCCGCCGTGTGCGGGCCGACAGGCACCTCGTGCCAGCGGCCGAGCTGGACCTCGAAGCGCTCGGCGATGCCGGCCCGGACCTGCTCCGCCTCGATCCGCGTCGTGGCCGGGTCGAAGTAGACGTGGGCGTGCCAGCTGAGGATGGCACGCTCGGCAGCGCTCGGCATCCGCGCATGCTACGGCGCGACGAGCGGCAGGCGGATCTCGAACTCGCTGCCCTTGCCGACGCCTTCGCTGCGAGCCTGGATCGAGCCGCCGTGGAGATCGACCAGCCCCCTGGCGAGCGACAGGCCGATGCCCTGGCCGCCTTGCGACCGGGTGCGCGCCGACTCGACCTGGCCGAACATCTCGAAGATCTGCGCGATGTCCTCCTGGGCGATTCCGATTCCCGTGTCCTTCACCTTGACGACGACCGCATCGGCGTCGCGCGACGCCGTCACCGAGATGCGACCGTTCGCCGGCGTGTACTTGGCCGAGTTGATTAGCACGTTCGAGAACACTTGCGCCAGCCGCGTCAGATCGCCTTCGAGCGCGAGCGTCTCGGGCGGCAGCTCGACCCGCAACTCGTGGCCGGCAGCGTCGATCAGCGGCTGCGCGATCTCGATTGCCTGCTCGACCACGGTGACGAGGTCGAGCCGGCTCTTGCGCAGCGTCAGTTGCCGGCGCGTCAGGCGTGAGACGTCGAGCAGGTCGTCGAGCAGGTGCGACATCTGGTCGGTCTGGCGGCCGATGACGTCGTGGCACCAGGCGACTCTGGGGTCGCCGGGCTGCAGCTGGCGCAGCGCGTTGACGGCATTTCTGATCGGCGCCAGCGGGTTGCGCAACTCGTGCGAGAGCGTGGCAATGAAGTCGTCCTTCTCGCGATCGGCGTCGCGCAGGACCTGCTCGGCCTTCTTGCGCTCCGTGACGTCCATGACGACGCCGAAGGTGCGCACCGCTCGGCCCTGGGCGTCGTATTCGGCCTGGCCGCGGTAGCCGATCCAGATCTGGCTGCCGTCGGGGCGCCGGATCCTGAACTCGTCGAAGAACGGCTTGTGGTGGATGATCGCTTCGCGGCGGCGCTTCGCGAACCCGGGTCGGTCCTCGGGATGCAGGAGGTCGATGACGCTCTCGCGCGTCGGCGTGAAGGTCGTCCTGTCGACGCCGAACAGATCGTACGTCTCCGGCGACCACCACAGCGTGTCGGAGTCGATGTCGAGCTCGTAGGCGCCCATCTGGCCGGCGCTCAGCGCCAGGCGAAGACGCTCGCGCTCGACGCGAAGCATCGCCTCGGCCTGCCGGGTCTCGGTGACGTCGGCCATGACGCTGATCAGGCGCTGCGGCTGGCCGCCGGGCCCGCGCGCCGTCACCGAGCCGCGGCCGGAGAGCCAGAGCGTCGCGCCATCGGATCGGACGACGCGGTAGTCGGCAGCGAACGAATCCTGCTGTTCGGCCAGCTCGCGAAACCGCTCCACGAGATGGCGGTCGTCGGGATGCAGCGCAGCGACGTACTCGTCTTCCGGGCCACCGACGCGTCCCTTGCCGTCGACCAGGTCGAGGCCGAACAGCGCCATCGCTTCGCGCGACCAGATCCGGGTCGCGGTCGTGAAGTCGGTCTCCCAGTAGCCCATGCGGCCGGCCTTCAGCGCGGCGCGAAAGCGCGCCTCGCTCTCGCGCATGGCCGCGAAGGCGCGCATCCGCTCGGTGACATCGGCGCCGACGATGAAGATGCCGGTGACCTTGTCGTCGGCGTTGCGGATCGGCTGGTAGACGAAGTCGAGGAAGCACTCGGTGACGGCGCCGCCCGGAATCGGCTGCACCTCGACCTTCGCGCCGCTCGCCGCATAGGCGTCGCCGCTCGCGTAGACGTTGTCGAGCAGCGCGACATAGCCTTGCGCGGCGACTTCGGGCAGCGCCTCGGCGACGGCTTTGCCGAGTACCTCGCGATGGCCGACGAGCTGCAGGTAGGCCGGGTTGGCGATCCTGATCGTGTGCGCCGGCCCCTCGAGCACGGCCATGAAGATCGGCGCCTGCTCGAACAGCTGCGCCAGGCGGTCGCGCTCCTTCGTGAGCCGGCGCGCGGCAAGGACCTGCTTCGTCGTCTCGCTACAGACGACGAGGACGCCGCCGATCCCGTTCGCCGCGGTCTCATCGTCGATCGGGCTGTAGCTGTAGGTCCAGTAGACGTCGTCGAGACGGCCGAAGCGCGTGATCGGCACGAGTTGGTCGACGTGCCACGTCGCGCCCCGGCCCGACATGACCTGGTCGATCTGCGGCCCGATGATCGGCCAGATCTCGTCCCAGATCTCGCGTGCTGCCCGGCCAAGCGAGACCGGATGCCGCTCCGGACCGATCGACTCGCGATAGGCATCGTTGTAGAGACAGGCGAGCTCAGGGCCCCACCAGATATACATCGGGTGCCCGGTGTTGAGCATCAGGCGAACGACCGTGCGCAGTGACTGCGGCCAGCCAGTGGGTGGCCCGAGCGACGAGCCCGACCAGTCGTGCGCTCGCATCAGCGCGCCCATCTCGCCACCGCCGAGCAAAAAATCGGGCACCTTCGTCATCGTGGCGATGCTAGCCACAACAGTGGTCAACCTCCTTGCGCGTTGCCCAGCAGGCGGGTCAGGAATGCGCGCGTCCTCTCGTGGCGCGGTCGCGAGAGGATCTCGTCGGGGCTGCCTTGCTCGACCACGGCGCCACCGTCCATGAACGCGACCCGGTCGCCCGCGTCGCGAGCGAACGCCATCTCGTGGGTGACGACGATCATCGTCATGCCGTCGTCGGCGAGGCCGCGCATGACGGCGAGCACGTCGTCGACCAGCTCGGGATCGAGGGCCGACGTCGGCTCGTCGAACAGCATCAGCTTCGGCCGCATCGCCAGCGCGCGCGCGATCGCGACCCGTTGCTGCTGGCCGCCCGAGAGCCGGCTCGGGTAGGCGTCGGCCTTGGCGGCGAGGCCGACGCGTGCGAGCAGCTCGCGCGCATGCGACTCGGCCTCGGCCTTCGCCTCGCCGCGGACGCGGATCGGTGCCTCGACGACGTTATCGAGCACGGTCATGTGCGCGAACAGGTTGAAGCGCTGGAACACCATGCCGATCGCCGCCCGCTGGCGGCAGACCTCGCGCTCGGTCCGCTCGTACAGACGGCCGCCGTGCTCGCGATAGCCGACCAGCTCGCCGTCGACGACGATCCGGCCGGCATCGATCTGCTCGAGATGGTTGACGCAGCGCAGGAACGTGCTCTTGCCCGAGCCCGAGGGGCCGATCAGGCACAACACCTCGCCGGCGGCGACCTCGAGGTCGATGCCCTTCAGCACCTCGTCGCGGCCGAAGCGCTTGTGAACGTCCTCGGCGCGCAGCATCGGCGCAGCGGCCGCGGTCATGGCGCGCCGAGCCCGGTGCCGGTGCGCGCCAGGCGGCGCTCGAGGAAGTGCTGGCCGATGCCCGCCAGCGTCGTCACGACGAGATACCAGAACGTCGCGACAAGCATCAGCTCGATCGTCTTCAGGTTCGCCGACGAGATGTTCTCGGCCGCGGTCAGGAGGTCGCCGCCGGCGATCACCGAGACCAGCGAGGTCGCCTTCAGCAGCGAGACGAACTGGTTGCCCGCCGGCGGGACGATCACGCGCAGCGCCTGCGGCAGGATGATGCGGCGCATCGCCAGCGCGCGCGACATGCCGAGCGCGAGCGACGCGTCGGCCTGGCCGCGATCGACGGCGAGGACGCCGGCACGGACGATCTCGGCCATGTAGGCGGCTTCGTTGAGGCCGAGTGCGACGACCGAGGCAACGAACGGCGTCAGCACCTTGTTGGTGTCGAACGGGCCGATGTGTGAAAAGAGCAGCGCCAGGTTGCCCCAGATCAGGATCTGGACCAAGAGCGGCGTGCCGCGCAAGAGCCACGTGTAAAAGCCGCTGCCGAGGCGAAGCACCGGGCTCGACGACAGGCGCATCACCGCGAGTGCGACGCCCAGCGCGGTGCCGATCAGCGCCGCCAGCACGGCGAGGACGACGGTCAGCCGCAAGCCCTGCAGGATCGCCGGCGCGAACTGATGGTGCGCGATCGCGGCGTGGTCGATGTGCGGGTTCTGCAAGATTGAGACCGCCAACCAGGCGACGATCGCGAGCACCGCGGCGCTCGCGAGCCAGAGCCACGGTCGCCGCAACCGGACGACGCGGGGCGCAGTCATGGCGCGCTGGTCGCTAGTACTTGACGTTCTTGCCGCCGTTGATGACGGCGCTCATCACAGCCCCGCCCTGCAGGCCGTGCTTCTGCAGGATCTTCGTGTAGCTGCCGTCGGCAATCAGCGCGTCGAGCGCGTTCTTCAGCTGGTCGCGCAGCTTCGGGTTCGACTTCGGCACGCCGATGCCGACCGGCACCGGCTGGTACTCGTGGTCGGCGACGACGTCGAAGACCGTGCCGTCACCGGCCGTCTTCGCCAGGTAGACCATCACCGGTGAGTTACCGAGGAAGGCGGCGACGCGGCCGGTTTGTACCTGAAGGCGGGCGTCGGCCGGCTGCGCGTACTGCATGACCGTGATCGCCGCCTTGCCGCTCTTGACACAGACCTCGCTCATGCCTTCGGCGAGCTTGATCTGGGTCGATCCCTGGACGGTCGAGACGGTCTTGCCACATGCAGTCTCGAGGCTCGCGACCTGCTCGGGGTTGCCCTTCTTCACCAGCAGCATGGTGCCGAAGTTGAAGTAGTCGACGAAGTCGATCACCTGCTCGCGCTCCGGCGTGTCGTTCATCACCGTGAACGCGATGTCGATGCTTTTCGCCTCGAGTCCCGGAATGATCGCGGGGAACGCCATCGGCCTGAAGACGATGGTGCGGCCCATCTTCTGACTCATGGCGGCGGCGAGGTCGACGATCATGCCCTGCAACGTCGTGCCGTCGGCGGCGTAGGAAATCAGCGGCGGGCTGTTGGTGAGCGAGCCGGCGTTGATGTCGTCGGCGGCAAGCGCCGGAGCGACGGCGGCAGCGGCGAGAGCGCCGACGGAGGCGAAGCGGAGCAGCCGTAGGCGTGCGATGGGCATGGGATGTTCCTTGCGAAAGGGCGCCGTGCCCGTCGGCCGACGCGGCGGTCGCGGCCTGAGCTCGTTGCCGGTCGGCCGAAGATAACCTTCGCCGGCCCGCGCGTCGGTACTGACCTTCCCCAAGTGGCGGTGCCGCGAGGCCGAGCGCGAGCGCGACCCGCGTTCGTCGCTCCGAAATTGGCCGAGGCTTGCTTTGACCTGCGCGATGCGGTGTGCTACGGTCGCCGGCGCTTCGGCACCTGTCCATGACACTACCTGCGGCCGTTCACGTCCAGTCAGCTCGGCGAACGGTCGCGGTACCTGCCGTCGACGAACGCGGTTCTCGGCCGCTGTGGAGCCCGAACAGACCGCGCCTGGCGCTGGCGGTCGAGTCGATCGGCTATCTTGTTCCACGAACGTCATTCAGCGGCCGCGTCCACAGCGTCTTCGCGCGCGCGTGCAATCTCGCCTGCGACGACACCCTGCTGACAGTGCACGCAGGCAGCAACGGGCCGGCAACGCTTCGTCTCGCGTGCGCCGCGCCCGCCGACCTGAGGAACCTCTTCGACGTCGGCGAGAGCGTCGATTGTCGTGACGGCTATGCACGCACGACGCGCGTCGAGCTCCGGCTGCGGCACGCGAGCGTCTGGCGTCCCGCAACGCCGGGTCCGCGGCTGCCGCCGGCGCGAATCGCAGCGCACGTGCACGACGCCCTGGCGACTCTCGACCGGCGCCGCGCCACGCAAAGGAACGTGCTCGACAACGAGGCCGTCGCGTCGGCAGCGGCGCTTCGCGAGGCGTGTCGCGCGCTCGACTGCGAACAGGCGGCGCGACATGCCGGCACGCTGATCGGCTGGGGCGAGGGCCTGACACCGGCAGGTGACGATTTTCTGGTCGGCCTGATGGCCGGCCTCGATGCGCTCGCCGGCGACGAGCGGCGGCGCCGCTTACAGGCCGCCTTGGCCGCGGCCATCGCTTCGGCTGCCGAGCGCACGACGCCGATCGCGGCGCACAGCCTGCGTCTCGCGGCACGCGGCCATTGCAACGAGACGCTGCTTTGCCTGCGCGATGCCTTGCTTTGCGAGGCCGACGCGGTGGTCATCGGCGCAGCTCTGCACGACGCGCTGAACATCGGCGCCACCTCGGGCGCCGACACGGTGAGCGGCTTGCTGGCAGGACTCCTCGCATGGTTGCCGCCGTCTTGCGCCGCCGCATGAGCACGGTGACGACGCGGTTCAAGATCTTCCCGAATCTCTACAAGGATTCGGTGACATTGATGCAGCTCGGCGCGCAACTGCGCGAGCGCGACGGCGTCGCCGAAGCTTCCTGCGTGATGGCGACGCCGGCGAATCTGGCCCAGTTGCTCGATGCCGATCTGTCGATCGACGCGCAGGCGTCGCCGTCCGACCTCCTCGTCGTCGTGCGCGGCGAGCCGAGCTCGTGCGAGGAAGCGGTCGAAGCGGCCGACGCGTTCCTGCAATCGAAGGGCGCGGCCGGCGACGGCGGCGGGGCCGCATTCTCGATGCCGCTGGCGAGCATCGCGCTCGGCGTCGAAGCCAACCCGGACGCAGACCTCGCGCTGATCTCGGTGCCGGGCGACTACGCCGCCGCTGAAGCGATGAAGGCGCTCGCGCTCGGCCTGCACGTGATGCTGTTTTCCGACAACGTGTCGATCGCCGAAGAGCAGGCGATCAAGACCGTGGGGCGCGACCGGGGCCTGTTGGTGATGGGGCCGGACTGCGGGACGGCGATCGTCAACGGCGTTCCGCTCGGCTTTGCCAACGTCGTGCGGCGCGGCGACATCGGTCTCGTCGCCGCCTCGGGAACGGGCCTGCAGGAGGTCACCTGCCGCATCCACAACCTGGGCGGCGGAATCTCGCAGGCGCTCGGCACCGGCGGCCGCGATCTCAAGGAGGAGATCGGCGGGATCACGATGCTGCAGGGACTCGCCGCGCTCGCCGCCGATCGGCAGACGCGCGTGATCGTGCTGATCTCGAAGCCGCCCGCGCCTGCGATCGCACGTCGGATCGAGGAGGCGGCGGCGGCGGCCGGGAAACCCGTCGTCATCCACTTCCTCGGCGCGAAGCCCGAGCAGGTCCGCAACAACCTGTCGAGCGCAGGTTCGTTGCGAGAGGCCGCCGACCTCGCGGTCGCAATCGCCCGCGTCGAGTCCGCGTCGCGTCCATCGGACGCGTCGAGCGCTGGCGCCATCGCGGTTGTCGAGCAGCACGCTGTGACGATGACGCAGCAGCAGCGATCGGTGCGCGGCCTGTTCACCGGCGGCACGTTCTGCTACGAGGCGCAACTCGCGTTCATCACGCGCGGCCTGGCCTGCAGCTCGAATGCGCCGGCCAAGGGCGCGACGGCGTTCGACGGCCGCTTCGACGGCCACGTCTTCCTCGATCTCGGGGACGATGACTACACGCGCGGGCGTCCGCACCCGATGATCGACCCGATGCTTCGCGACGCAGCAGTGCGCACGCAGGGTGCCGATCCGCAGACTGCGGCGATCCTGTTCGACGTCGTGCTCGGATTCGGTTCGCACCCGGACCCGGCGGCCGGACTCGCGCAGGCGCTGACGGACGCCGCGCGCGAAGCGGCAGCGCAAGGCCGCACGCTGGCGATGATCGGCCACGTCTGCGGCACCGACGGCGACCCGCAGGACAAGGCCGGGCAGGTGCGCCAGCTCGAAGACGCAGGTGCCGTGATCGTTGGCAGCAACGTCGAGGCGGCAACGCTGGCGGCGCATCTGGCGTCGCGGCTCGCTGCGCGTCCCGGCGCAGCTCGAGGCTAGCAACGCGCGATGGCCGCCAATTCGCTCTTCAAGGACACGCTGACCGTCGTCAACGTCGGCCTGAAGGGCTTTGGCGATGACGTCGTCGCCGCCGGCGGCCGCAGCGTCTCGCTCGACTGGCAGCCGCCGGCACAAGGCGATCGTGAAGGTGGCTGGGCGCTGGCCGAAATCTTCGAGCACCCGCAGATTGCCACCGCCAATGCCACCGCGCTCGCCCGCTTCATCGCCGCCAACCCGGTGCTGATCGACGTCGCCACGGCGCGCGATGTCTTGCCCGGCATGGCGGGCGGTCGAAGGTTGATCGTGCACGCCGGACCGCCGATCGCCTGGCGATCGATGTGCGGGCCGATGCAGGGCGCAGTGCTCGGCGCGACGATCCTCGAAGGCTGGGCGGAGTCGGTCGACGCCGCCGAGCGTCTCGTCGCCGGTGGCGGCATCGAGCTCGCGCCGTGCCACGACCAGGGCGCGGTCGGCCCGATGGCGGGCATCATCAGTCCGAGCATGCCGGTCTTCGTCGTCGAGAACAAGGCGGCGGGCAATCGCGCGTACTGCAACTTCAACGAAGGGCTCGGCAAGGTGCTGCGCTTCGGCGCCAACGGGCCGGAGGTCATCGCCCGCCTGCGCGTGCTGGCCGAGACGATCGCGCCGACGCTGCGCGCTGTCCTTGCCAAGAGCGGCCCGATCGAGCTGAAGCCGTTGATGGCGCAGGCGATCAACATGGGCGACGAAGTCCACAACCGCAACGTCGCGGCGACGGCGCTCTTCATCAAGCGCATCGCGCCGGCGCTGATCGACGCCGACGTGAAGCGCCAGGACGCGGCGGCGACGCTGGCCTTCATTGCCGGCAACGACCACTTCTTCCTCAACCTGTCGATGGCTGCGTGCAAGTCGATGTGTGACGCGGCGGCGGGGGTCGCGGGCAGCTCGATGGTGACGGCGATGGCGCGCAACGGCGTCAACTTCGGCGTCCGCCTCTCGGGGACCGGCGACACCTGGTTCGAAGCACCGGCCAATCCGGTCGACGGCCTCTACTTCCCCGGCTTTTCGATTGCCGACGCCGCGGCCGATCTCGGCGATTCGGCGATCACCGAGACCGCCGGCGTCGGCGGCTTCGCGATGGCCGCGGCGCCGGCGATCGTCAAGTTCGTCGGCGGCACGCCGACCGATGCGATTCACCACAGCCTGCGCATGCGCGCGATCACGCTCGGCGTCAATCCGTCGTTCACCCTGCCGGCGCTCGACTTCGCGGCCGCTGCGGTCGGCATCGACGCGCGCAAGGTGGTCGACAACGGCGTCCTGCCAGTGATCAACAGCGGCATCGCGCACCGCCAGGCAGGCGTCGGCCAGATCGGGGCCGGCGTCACGACCGCGCCGATGGCGTGCTTCACGTCGGCGGTGAAGGCGCTCGCCCGCAGCATCGGCGACAAAGGGAGTCCTCGATGACGAAGCCGCTTGCAGTCGTCGCCGTCGGCGGCAATGCGCTGATCCTCGACGACCAGCACATGGCGCTCGCCGACCAGTACCACGCAGTCTGCGAGACCGCGACGCACGTCGCCACCATGATCGCCGCCGGCTGGAATGTCGTGCTGACGCACGGCAACGGGCCGCAGGTCGGCTTCATCCTGCGCCGCTCGGAGATCGCCGACGGCCAGGTGCCGACAGTCCCGGTGCAGTACGCAGTCGGCGATACGCAGGGCGCGATCGGCTTCATGTTCCAGAACGCGCTCGGCAACGCACTCCTCGGCCGCGGCATCCGCGTCCCCGTCGTCACGCTGGTCACGCAGACGCTGGTCGATCGCGGCGACCCGGCGTTTGCGAAGCCCGACAAGCCGATCGGCTCGTTCATGACCGAAGACGTCGCGCGGCGCCTGGCCGCCCAGCTCGCCTGGACGGTGATGCAGGACGGCAACCGCGGCTGGCGGCGCGCGATCGCGTCGCCGCAACCGGTACGCGTCGTCGAGGCGCCGATCATCGAACGGCTGGCCCGCGAAGGCGTGCTGATCGTCGCCTGCGGCGGCGGCGGCATCGCCGTCGAGCAGCTCGAGAACGGCGAGCTGCGCGGCGTCGAGGCGGTGATCGACAAGGACCGCGCATCGGCGCTGCTGGCGATCGAGATGTCGGCCGAGCTGCTGATGATCCCGACCGGCGTGCCGCGCGTCGCGATCCGCTTCGGCCAGCCCGACGAGCAGTGGCTCGACCGGATCAGCGTCGCTCAGGCCGAGGCGTACGCGGCCGAGGGCCACTTCGGCGCCGGCAGCATGGGCCCGAAGATCGAGGCCCTGCTCAACTTCGTCAAGCGCCGCGCGGGCGGGCGCGGCGTGATTACCAACGCCGAGAACATCGAGCGCGCCTTGCGCGGCGAAACCGGTACCTGGATCGAGGGCTAGGGTCGATGGAAACCACGCTGCTCGCCGTCAACGGAACGTTGATGCGCGGCCTCGAGCTCAACCCCAACCTGCTCGCGGTCGGCGCGAAGTTCGTTCGCGAAGACGAAACCGACGCCTGCTACCGGCTGTGGTCGATCGGCGATCGTCATCCGGCGATGCTGCGCACGCCGGATGTCGGCACGCGCGTCGCGCTCGAGGTCTGGGCGGTGCCGGTCGCGGGTCTGGCACGGCTCCTGCAAAGCGAACCGCCGGGGCTGGCGATCGGCAAGGTCGTCCTGAAGGACGGCTCGATCGTGCTCGGCGTCCTCGGCGAGCCCTTCCTCTGCGATGGGCAGCGCGAGATCACGGAGTTCGGCGGCTGGCGCGCATATACGGCGGCACCGATTTATCGGGCACACAACAAGGGAGGAGAACCATGAATGCTGAAAGTCACGCAAGTCCGGCACGTCTCTGGGTCCCCGGCGACTGGAACGGATTCTTCGGCCTGTTCACCAATGTCTTGCTGAATGTGATCGTCCTGACCGGGCTCTGCCTCGGGGTCGTTCAGCTTCCCGCCGACACGGTGTTCGGTCGCATCCTGCCCGCGCTCGGCATCGCCTTGCCGCTCGGCAACCTGTTCTACGCCTACCTCGCCTGGCAGCTCGCCAAGAAGGAAGGCCGCAGCGACGTCACGGCGATGCCGTATGGGCCGAGCGTGCCGCACATGTTCATCGTCGTCTTCCTGGTCATGCTGCCGGTGTACCTGGAGACGAAGAATCCGCTCGTCGCCTGGTACGGCGGACTCGCGTGGTGCTTCATCATCGGCGTCATCGTCCTGCTCGGCGCCTTCATCGGACCGCAACTTCGCGCCCTGACGCCCCGCGCCGCGATGCTGGGGACGCTGGCCGGCATCTCGGTCGCGTTCATCTCGATGCGGCCGGCGTTCCAGCTCTGGGAAACACCGTGGATCGGCCTCGCATGCTTCGCGATCGTGCTGATCGCGTGGACGGCGAACGTCCGGCTGCCGGGCGGCCTACCGGGCGGACTCGTCGCCGTGATCGTCGGCTCGGCGATCGGCTGGATCGCCTCGTTCGCCGGCTGGAGCGACTACATGCAGCCGGCCGCGGTGGGCAAGTCGCTCGCGACCTTCGGCCTGCATCTGCCGGTGTTCTCGGGCGATGTCTGGACCGGACTCGCCAAGGTGGCGCCGCTCCTCGCCACCGCGATCCCGCTGGGGATCTACAACTTCACCGAGGCGATGAACAACGTCGAGAGCGCATCGGCCGCGGGCGACAACTACAACCTGCGCAAGATCCTGCTCGCCGACGGGCTCGGCGCCGTGGTGGGCTCGATGCTCGGCAGTCCGTTCCCACCGGCCGTCTACATCGGTCACCCGGGCTGGAAGGCGGTGGGCGGCCGGATCGGCTACTCGCTTGCGACCGGCATCGCGATCGCGCTCGTCTGCTTCCTCGGCCTCACCGCGCTCTTGCTGGCGCTGATTCCGTTGGTGGCGATCCTGCCGATCCTGCTCTACATCGGCCTCGTCATCGGCGCGCAGGCATTCCAGGCATCGCCGGCGAGGCACGCGCCGGCGATCGTGCTGGCGCTGATCCCCAACATCGCCGAGTGGGCCAAGACGCAGATCGACGGCGCGCTCGGTGCGGCCGGCACCTCCGTGACGGCAATCGGACTCGCCAAGCTTGCCGGATTCGGAGTGCTCTACAAGGGCCTGGAGTCCGTCGGCGGCGGCTCGGTGCTGGCGGGAATGGTGCTGGGTGCGCTCGCCGTCTGCGTCATCGACAACAAGATGCGCGACGCCGTCGTTTGGGCGTTCGCCGGCGCGGTGCTCTCGTACGTCGGACTGATCCACGGCGACCAGCTCGGCTGGGGCGTGTCGCCCCTGGTCTCGCTCGGCTACCTGATGTTCGCCGTCACTTGCGCCGTTCTCATGCGCGGGCAACCTGCGGTGATGCGCGAGCAGCCCGCCGCTGCGGCGGAGGCTTGATCAGGGATGGGTTGTCCCGCCGGTGCGTGAGCTCCGGCGGGGCTAGGCGCGCAGCGCCGCCAGTGCCCGCTCGGAATCGGAGACCCAGCCGAAGAGCGCACCCTGCGCCTTGACCATCTCGAGAGCAACGCGCTGGAACTCGGCGAAGTACGAGCCGACGCAATCGGCGAGGACGACGCATTCGTAGCCGCGATCGTTGGCCTCGCGCACAGTCGTGGTGACGCACACCTCGGTCGTCACGCCGCACACGATCAACGACTTGATGCCCCGGTTGTGGAGGATGAGATCGAGGTCGGTGGCGCAAAACGCGCCTTTGCCGGGCTTGTCGACCACGACTTCGCCGGCGCGCGGCGCGAGCTCCGGAACGATCTCGTGGCCGCGTTCGCCGCGCACCAGGAGGCGCCCCATCGGGCCCGGATCGCCGATCCGCGTCGCGCCGCGGCCGCGAACGATCTTGGTCGGCGGACAGTCGGCCAGGTCGGGGCTGTGCCCCTCGCGCGTGTGGATCACCATCATCCCCGTCGCGCGCGCGGCATCGAGCATTCGCTTGCATGGCGCGATGACCGCCTGCAGCGGCGTGACGTCGTTGCCAAGCGCTTCGCCGAAGCCTCCCGGCTCGACGAAATCGCGCTGCATGTCGATGACGACGAGCGCCGTCGAGTTCGGATCGAACGCGTATTCGTAGGGTTCGGCGTGCATCGATCGCTGAGCCATCGTTCCTCCCGTTCGTCGCCAGCATGGTAGCGGCACGAGATCGCGCCAGCGGAGACTTCGTCAGCCTCACGCGTCCGGAATCCGCTCCACGTCTGCGAGCCACACCGTCGCCTCCGAATCGCTCGGCGCGCGCCAGTCGCCGCGCGGCGAGAGCGATCCGCCCGAGCCGACCTTGGGCGCATTGGGCACGCACGAGCGCTTGAACTGGCTCGTCTTGAAGAAGCGCCAGCAGAACGTGCGCAGGTGCTTCTTGATCTCCGCCAGAGAATAGGCATTTCGCTGCATGTCGGCGGCGTCGGGCCAGGCGCCCAGGCCGGCGTCGTGCCACGCCGTCCAGGCGAGGAACGCGACCTTGGTCGGCGCGAAGCCGTAGCGCAGGATCTGGTAGAGATGGAAGTCCTGCAGCTCGTAGGGACCGACGCTTGCCTCGCTGCTCTGGCCGGGTGCGTCGTCGGCGTCGCCGGGAACGAGCTCGGGGCTGATCTGGGTCGCGAGGATCTCGTCGAGCACCGGGTCGTCGCCGCGCTCCACCGATCCGCTCGCCGCGACCCAGCGGACGAGGTGCTTGATCAGCGTCTTCGGTACGCTCGCGTTGACGTTGTAGTGCGACATGTGGTCGCCGACGCCGTACGTGCTCCAGCCAAGCGCGAGCTCGGAGAGGTCGCCGGTGCCGACGACGAAGCCGCCGTGGACGTTGGCGAGCCTGAACAGATGGCTCGTGCGCTCGCCGGCCTGGACGTTCTCGAACGCGATGTCGTAGACCTTCTCGCCGCGCGCGAACGGATGGCCGATGTCCTTCAGCATCTGCAGGCAGCTCGGCCGGATGTCGATCTCCTGTGCCGTGCAGCGCACCGACGCCATCAGCCGCCTGGCCTGGTCGAGCGTTCGCGTCGTCGTCGCAAAGCCCGGCATCGTGAAGGCGAGGATGTTGCTGCGCGGCAGCGCGGCACGGTCCATCGCCGCGGCGCAGACGAGGAGGGCGTGGGTCGAGTCGAGGCCGCCTGAAATCCCGATCACGAGCCTCTTGCCGCCGACGGCCGAAAGTCGCTGCAGGAGCGCGTTGACCTGGATGTTGTAGACCTCCATGCAGCGCTCGTCAAGGCTGGCGGCGTCGGCCGGCACGTACGGGAATCGCTCGACCTTGCGCTGCAGCGCGAGCGGAAACTGCGTCGGCACCCGGAGCGAGAAGGGCACTCGGCGAAATGCGCGCACGCGGTCCTCGTGCTTCTCGACCGCATCGCCGAACGAGTTCTGTCGCATGCGCTCGCGCGAGACACGCTCGAGATCGACGTCGGCGCTGATGAAGTGCGAGCCGGTGACGAAGCGCGCCGATTCGGCGAGCAGGTCGCCGCTCTCATAGATCAGCGCCTCGCCGTCCCAGCCGAGGTCGGTGGTCGACTCGCCGAGGCCGGCCGACGAATAGAGGTAGGCGGCAAGGCAGCGCGACGACTGCACGCTGACGAGCCGGTGCCGGTAGTCCGACTTGCCGATCGTGATGTTCGACGCCGAGAGGTTGACGAGCACGGTCGCGCCGGCGAGCGCGGCGTAGCTCGATGGCGGGATCGGCACCCAGACGTCTTCGCAGATCTCGCACGCGACCTTGAGGAGCGGCAGCTCATCGCTCTCGAAGATCAGGTCGGCGCCGAAGGGCACGTCGCCGCCGAGGAGGCGGATCGTCGTCGCCAGCGCCGTCCCGCCGGCCTGGAACTGACGCGCCTCGTAGAACTCGCCGTAGTTCGGCAGGTAGGTCTTCGGCACGACGCCGAGGACGCGGCCGCCGGCGAGGACTACGGCGCAGTTGAAGAGCCGGTGGTCGACGCGCAGCGGCACGCCGACGATCGCAACCGCGAGGGTCTCGCACGTCGCCTCGGCGACGCTACCGAGCGCTGCCTCGCAGGCGTCGAGCAAGGCGCGCTGGTGAAACAGGTCGTCGCAGGTGTAGGCCGAAATGCCGAGTTCGGGGAAGGCGACCAGAACGGCGCCTTGCGCGGCTGCCTTGCGCAACAGCGCGATCGACTCGGCGGCGTTGAACCCGGGGTCGGCGACGCGCGTGCGCGGCACCGCGACCGCGACGCGCGCGAAGCCGTGGCCGTAGGGGTTGAAGAAATCGAGAGCGGGCGGCTGGTCCACGGAGAGTTCCTTTCGCCGAGCATCTTGGCATGGCCAGCGTCGCTGGGCCGGGCCCCGGGTCTCCAGGAGCCGGCAAGGGGTGGGACCAAGGTCTCATTGGCGACCCCGAAGCCGAGGTCTACCGTGATCGAGGTCGGGCCCACCCGCGATTGCCTTGGGTCCGACACGTTTCTTCGCGGAGGCCCATCATGAGAAAGCTGCTTTGGGGCGCGTGCCTGGTCTTCACCGTTCCGATCGCTGCGCATGCGGCCGACCATGCGGCGCACTGGGGCTATGGCGGCGACCACGGTCCCAAGAGTTGGGGCACGATGGAACCGGAATTCGCGGCTTGCGGGCTCGGCAAGGATCAGTCTCCGATCGACATTCGCGACGCCAAGGTCGCCGCCTTGCCCGCGCTCGACATGCACTACAAGGCGAGCAGCGCCGAGGTCGTCAACAACGGGCATACCGTTCAGGTGAACCTTGCCGATGGCGGAGAGCTGGATCTGGACGGCGTTGCCTATCGCCTGGTGCAATTCCACTTTCACACGCCGAGTGAAGAAAAGATCGACGGCAAGGCCTCTGCAATGGTGGTGCACCTAGTGCACATGAGCGCCGACGGCAAGGTGGCGGTCGTGGCCGCGCTTGTCAGGGAAGGCAAGACCAACGCGGCCCTGGATCCGGTCCTGGGCAAGCTGCCGCAGGCTGAAGGCAAGAAATCGACACTTGCCAGCTTCAATGTCGGCGACATTTTCCCGGCCCACCTCGGCTACTACAAATACATCGGCTCGCTGACGACGCCGCCGTGCACCGAGGGCGTCCGCTGGCAGGTGCTGAAGGAGCCGATCGAAGCCTCGAAGGGACAGATCGCGGCCTTCCGCAAGCTCTATCCGATGAATGCACGCCCGGTGCAGCCGGTGAACGGTCGGACGATCGAACAGACGCCAGCCGCCTGAGAGCGCACGAGGTCGCGCGCTCGCGAACCCGTGGCTCAGTGACTGCCGCGGGCTGCCTGGCCGATCAGCCCCTCGACCCACCGCGTCGTTCGCAGCGCGCGCGCCTCCGCAGGGAGCGAGTCGAGTGCCGCGCGCGCCTCGCCGAGCAATGCCGTCGCTTGCGCCGGGTCGACCCACGCCGACGCGACCAGCGCCAGCGCAAGGTCGATCTTGTGCAACTGGTCGTCGGTGCCGAGCGCGTGCAGCTCGCGCTGGAAGGCGAGCACCTTGGCCGCCGGCGGGCGCGCTTCGTCGACGCGGCCTAGGCGGGCCAGCGCAAGCGCCGACATCGCCTCGTCGTTCGCCTGCTCGCGCCGCGCCTCCATCGTCACCGCCGGCAGGTCGCGCCGCACCGACGCCAGCCATTGCGCCTGTTGGGCGGCGGCGGCGAGGTCGTTGCCTTCGATCTCGACGCGCAACATCCCCGCGTGCAGGCGGCGCAGCATCGAAGCCCAGATCTGGCGTCGACCCGGCTCGGCGCCAGGGTCGACCTCCAGCAATGCCTCGCGTGCGCCCTTGGAAGCGCGACGCGCGGCCGCGAGGTCGCCACGGGCGACGGCGTATTCCACTTGGACGGAGGGGAAGATCCTGGGCCAGAAGCGGCGCTCGTACGAGTCCGCGGGGAACGCGTGGATCCACGCCTCGAGGGTGCGCGTCGCGTCCGCGTATTGCCGCTCGGCCTGCGGGAGCTCGCCTCGTTCAGCGTTCGTCGTCGCGGCGAGAAAGGTCTGAAACCCGAGGTTGCCTCGCGCCAACGGCGACTTCGCGGCGACTGCAGCTTCGAGCTCTGAGCTCTGCAGGAACTTCTCCGCTGCCTCGCGCGGCCGCCCCAGGTCCCACAGCGCACCGCCGCCGTTGATGCGCGCAATGCCGAGGTTAGAGGCTGTGATGACGTTCGACGGGTCGACGCCCGCGAGCGTCAGCCAGTCGGCAGCCGCCGCATCCGACGATTCGAGCCGGCGCGATTGCTGCAGCTTCCCGCCGTACGCCAGGGTATTGTTCGATGCCACCAGCGCGCGGCCACGCAGCGCGATCATGTGCGTCGGCTGGCGGTCGAGCACGGTGGTCGCGACCTTGCGCGCGTCCTCGCCGACGCGCAGGGCTTCGTCGGAGCGGCCGGCCGCCGTGAGCGCATCCATCAGCCACGCCGAAGTGATCACGTAGTTGGCTGCGGCGTCGTTGTCGCCGCGCAGGCCATCGACGCTGCGGTACGCCTCGAGCGCTGCACGCAGGGTGACGAGCGCCTCGGCGTTGCGCTCGGTGCGCTGCTGCAGGAAGCCGAGCTGGGTCAGCGCGGCCGCCTGTGCCCGCCGCACCGCGATGCTTGCGTCCGGCGCCGCGGCGGCGGCCTTCAGCACGTCGACCGCGCGCTGCGTCGGCGCCAGCGCTTCCGGTTGCCGGCTATCGGCAAGGAGTCGTGCCTGGGCCGAGAGCGCCATCGCGAGGCCGATCGTGGTCGCTTCGCTCATGTCGCCCTGGGCACGCAACTCGCTGAGGGTCGCGACCGACGGCTCGAGCACCTTGCGCGCATCTTCGGCACGGCCCTGATTGCGCAGCACCGTGCCGTAGCGCGCCTGCGCCAATGCCTGGTTGCGGCGTGTGTCGTCGCTGCGCAGCGCGGCGGGCAGGCCGTCGTAGTAGGCGAGCGAGCGCCGCGCCAGCTCGCCGACGATCTCGAGCCGGCCAACCGGCTCGAGCTCGCGATAGAAGTCGTCGAGCAGGTAGACGATCAGGCGCTCCGACTCGCTGCGCGCCACTTCGGCGACGGCGTGCGTTTTCTGCGCCTGGTGCATGCCGTAGATGCCGAACGCCGCCGCCCCCGCCGCGCCGATCGCAAGCAAGATGCAGGCACCGGCGATCTGCCGGGCGCGCACCAGCGCGCGCCGCGTCGTCGCCTCGCGGTCGCGCTGCGCCGCAAGAGCTGCCTCCGCCGCCTCGCGCGCCTCGCGCTCCTGCCGCGCCTGGCGCGCCGCGGCGACGACGCCGCACAGCACGTCGTGGGTGAGCTCGACGCGTCGGATGTCGAGCCGTTCCTCAACCCGCAACAGGCGCCGGTCGACCAGCGCGGCGAGCGCTCCGGGCGCGGCGCCGGCGTCGGCGAAGGCCTTCAGGACGCGCTCCTGGGCGATGTTCTCGCGAAACCCCGACTCGGTGAGGAGCTGGTCCTCGATGAAGCGGTGCACGCCGGGCGGCTGGTCGGCGAGGGCGCGCTGGTAGAACTCGGCCAGGATGGTCGCGTGCGAGCCGGCGAGCAGGTCGGCCGAGATCTCGGTCTTGCCTTGCGCGATGCGCGCGGCGTTGAGCTCTCGGCAGATCAGGCTGAGGAGCGACGGCTCGACCTCGGCGTTGCGCACCTCGGCGCCGCCGGCGACGAAGCGCACGATCGCCTCGGCCACCTCTTGCGACACGAGCGCGGCACCCGGCTTGATGACCGCGTCGAGCGCCTGCTCGCCGGTCATGCGCGCGAGCCGCATCCGGTTCTGGGTGATGCTCGGCATTGCCGACTTCAACGATTCGAGGTGGGCCAGGTAGTCTTCGCGCAGCGCGATCAGGATCCGGTAGTCGCTGCGCGCGAAATCGAACCGCTCGACGATCGTGTCGTCGCTGTCGAGCCGCGCTTCGAGTGCCGCCGGCGGCCGGTTCTCGGCGAGGTCGGCGAGCTCGTGGACGAACTCGGCGGCGCGGGCGCGGCCGAAGTCGTTGCCCTGCGCGAGGGTGAAGATCTCTTCGAACTGGTCGAAGATCAGGAGCGGCGTGAGAGTGCGGCCGTCGGCGTCGCGGAGCACGTCGTCGCGGTGGTGCAGGAACTCCCAGAGCGATTCGTTCTCGACTGCGGCGCCGGTCTGCGTCCACGTTCCCGAGGCGAGCGTCTCGCGAAACACCGCCTGCTTGATCTGCGCCGCGGGCGCGGGCGAGTCGCGCCCGTAGTCGAGCCGCACGTAGACCGGGCAATAGCCGGCGGGCCTCAGGCGCGGCACCAGGCCGGCACGCAGGATCGACGTCTTGCCGAGCCCGCTCTGGCCGAACAGCACGGTGAGGAGCTTCCTCTGCACGCGGCGGGCGAGCTCGCCGATCTCGTCTTCGCGGCCGTAGAAGTAGGCGCGCGTCGATTCGCTGAACGAATGGAGCCCGAGCCACGGCTGCGCGGGGTCGACGGCGGGCTCGGTCATGGGCGCGGATCATCACACAGCACTGCCGTGTCGCGAAGCCGCCGGTCGGCCGCCGGTTTGACCGCTCCGGGGTCTTCGCCGACACTCGACCGCGATGCATCCACGTCCCGTTTCGCCATGAGCGCCGTGCTGCAGCCGGCGGCGCTGGCCACCTTCGACGACGACGCCTGGGACGACCTGCTCGACTACATCGAGGACCGGCGCGTCATCCCGATCGTCGGCCCCGAGCTCCTCCGCGTCGAGACCGACGGCGGGCCGCGGCTGCTCTACGACTGGCTGGCGGAAAAGCTCGCCGTTCGCCTCGGCGTCGACACCGCGCGGCTGCCGGCGCCTTACACGCTGAATGACGTCGTCTGCTGGTTCCTCGCCTCGCGCGGCCGTCGCGAGGAGGCGTACGCGCGGCTGCGCGGCGTCCTGCGTGACAGCGCGTTCACGCCGCCGCGGGCGTTCACGCAGCTCGCCCAGATCACCGACTTCGACCTGTTCGTGAGCACGACGTTCGACCCGCTGCTCGAGCAGGCGATCAATGCCGAGCGCTTCGGCGGCGGCGCCGGGACCGAGGTCGTCGCGTATGCGCCCAACCGCGTCAACGACCTGCCGGCCGAACGCGAGCGCTTGTCGCGGCCGGTCGTCTATCACCTGCTCGGCCGCGTCTCGGCGTCGCCGACCTACGTGCTCTCCGACGAAGACCTGCTCGAGTTCATCTGCGGCCTGCAGAGCGAACACCTCGCGCCCGAGAAGCTCTTCCACGAGCTCGAGCACAGCCACCTGCTCCTGATCGGCGGCAACTTCACCAACTGGCTGGCGCGCCTGTTCCTGCGCATGGCCAAGCGGCGGCGCCTCTCGGACCCGCGCGACGTCGGCGAGGTGCTCGCCGACGGCCACAGCGCTGGCGATCGCCGGCTGATGTCGTTCCTGCAGCAGGTGAGCGTGCGCACGCGCGTGTACGCCGGTGCCGAGGAGTTCGTCGCCGAGTTGCATGCGCGCTGGACGGCGCGCGCGTCGGCGCGGCCACGCCCGCAAGGCGTCGCCGCGGTCCCCGAGCGGCGACTGGCAACGGTGCTGTTCGCCGACATCGTCGGCTCGACCGAGCGCGCGGCGCTGCTCGGCGACCGCGCCTGGCGCGATCTGCTGCAGCGCTTCGTCGCGATGGCGAGCGCGACGATCGCGGCCCACCGCGGCCATCTCGTCGATACCGCCGGCGACGGTATCTTCGCCACCTTCGACGGCCCGGCGCGCGCGGTGCAGTGCGGCCTCGCGCTCGGCCGCGAAGCCGAAGCGCTCGACTTTGCGGTCCGTGCCGGCGTGCACACCGGCGAGATCGAGGCGAGCGGCGACAAGGTCGCGGGCATCGCCGTCCACATCGGCGCGCGCGTGATGGGCCTGGCTGGCGCCGGCGAGGTGCTGGTGTCGGGGACGGTCAAGGACCTGACGGCGGGCGCGGGGCTCGACTTCGAGCCGCGCGGGGCGCACGTGTTGAAGGGCGTCCCCGGCGAGTGGGCGCTGTACCGGGTGGCCGCGCCATGACCGACGTCAAGCGTCTCGAGGCGTCGCTGCAGAGTCTTCGTTCGGAGATCGACGCGCTTGCGATCGGCGATGTCCAGGCGAGGCAGCGGCTCGACGCGCTGATCGAGCAGCTCGAGCAGGCGGTCGAACGGCGTGGCTCGCGCCGCGGCGACGAGACCTTCGGCGAACAGTTGCGGATGTCGATCCTCAAGCTCGAGGCCGCGCATCCGCGCCTCGCCGGCGTCCTCAACGAGGTCCTGGAGAGCCTCGGCAGCATGGGGATCTGACTGCCGCTCAGGTGGCCGCCCGCGGCGCCCATTGCTCGCCGTTCGGTTTGCGGCTACAAGCAGCCATGGCGACCCTGGACAGCTCGCCGCCGCTCGGCCTGAGCTTCGCCGACGTCCTTGCGCGGGCAGCCGGCGTGGGCTGGGCGCTCGTCATGGCATGGGTGCTCGTCGTCGGCGAGCGCGAACACCACCGCGTGTTCAGCAGTCGCTTCGAGTGCGGCACCGACCCCGAGGACATCCTGCGCATCGGAGAGACGCTGGACGAAGCGACGCTCAGGATCATCGTCGACGCGCACTGTACGAATGCCAGGTATCGGGCCGACGGAAGGATCGAGCTCCGCTACGGCGGCGCACCCTACGCCGTCGAGACGAAAAAGCTCACCCTCGGCGGCGAGACCTACTACGAGATCGTCTCGGTCGGAGGCGTGGCGTTGCGTTGAGGCGTCGTCTTCGGCGGGCGCCGAGAATGCGAGCAGACCCGATGCCCCGGAAGACACCGATGAACGACTCCGTTTCGTACACGCCACCGCCGGTCTGGTCGTGGAACCAGGCAAACGGCGGCCGTTTCGCCAACATCAATCGACCGACCGCGGGCGCCACGCACGCGCACGAGTTGCCGGTCGGCCGCCATCCGCTGCAGCTCTACTCGGTCGGCACGCCGAACGGCGTCAAGGTCACGGTGCTGCTCGAAGAGCTGCTCGCGCTCGGCCACGGCGGCGCCGAGTACGACGCCTGGCTGATCAGGATCAACGAAGGGGCGCAATTCGGCAGCGGCTTCGTCGCCGTCAACCCGAACTCGAAGATCCCGGCCTTGCTCGATCGCAGCGGTGCGGCTCCGGTGCGCGTCTTCGAATCGGGCGCGATCCTGCTCTATCTGGCCGAGAAGTTCGGCGGCGCCTTTCTTCCTGCCGGCGGCGCGGCGCGGGCCGAGTGCCTGTCGTGGCTGTTCTGGCAAATGGGCAGCGCACCGTTTCTCGGCGGCGGCTTCGGCCATTTCTACGCCTATGCGCCGAGCAAGATCGAGTACGCCATCGATCGCTACGCGATGGAGGTCAAGCGCCAGCTCGACGTCCTCGATCGACGTCTCTCCGAAACTCCGTATCTCGCCGGCGACGACTACACCATCGCCGACATCGCGGTCTGGCCGTGGTACGGCACGCTTGCCAAGGGCCAGCTGTACGGCGCGGGCGATTTTCTGCAAGTGCACGCGTACGAGAACCTCGTGCGCTGGACCGACGCGATCGCCACCCGTCCGGCGGCGCAGCGCGGCCGCATGGTCAACCGGACCTGGGGCCAGCCGTCAAGCCAGCTGCACGAGCGCCACGACGCCAGCGACTTCGACACCAAGACGCAGGACAAGCGGCCATGACGACGATGACCCTGTACGACTGCAGCACCGCGCCGAGCCCGCGCCGGGCCCGCATCCTGCTCGCCGAAAAGGCCGTCCGCCACGATACGGTCCAGATCGACTTGCGGGCCGGCGAGCAGCTCGGCGAGGCGTTCCGTCGCGTCAACCCGCGCTGCACCGTGCCGGTCCTGCGCACCGACGATGGCTTGCTGCTGACCGACAACGCCGCCATCGCCGCCTGGCTGGAAGCGCGCTTTCCGGAGCCCGCGATGCTCGGCAGCACGGCGGCCGAGAAGGCGGAGATCGCGAGCTGGAACTGGCGGATCGAATTCGAAGGCCTGATGGCGATCGCCGAGTCGATGCGCAACAGCGCACCGTCGCTGGCGAACCGGGCGCTACCCGGGCCGGTCGACTATGCCCAGATTCCCGAGCTGGCGCAGCGCGGCCTGACGAGGTTGCGGAAGTTCTTCGTCGATCTGAACGATCGTCTCGCCGAGCACGGCTTCGTTGCCGGCGACCGGTTCAGCATTGCCGACATCACAGCGGCGGTCGCGGTCGACTTCGCCCGCGTCGTCAAGGTCAAGCCCGGCGAGGAGCATCCGCACATCCAGCGCTGGCGGGCGGCGATGGCCGAGCGCGAGTCGATGTCGCTTTGAGCGCCGGCCGTCCGCGCGCCGCAACATGGCGTGCCCATCGAATGCCCGTGGCGCTTGCTCCGCTCGCCGTCGCTCTCGCCGTCGTCCTCGTCATCGCGCCGTTTCGCGCAGCGGCGCAGTGGCGGCCGACCGGGCCGCTCGCGTCGGTGCTCGTCGTCGACGACTGCAACGAAACCGGCGGCGATGTCATGGTCTCGCGGCTCGATCCGCCGACCGTCTATGTCTGCCCCACCGTCGTCAGCCTCGTTCGCAAGCAGCATCCGGGCGCCGAGAACTTCTTCCTCGTCCACGAGTTCGGCCACATTGCGCTGCAGACCTCCGACGAAGCGGCGGCCGACTGCTGGGCGGCGCACGAGCTCGTCGGCGTGCGTCACGGCCGTCGCACGCTCGATGCGGCAATCGCGCTCTTTCGCGCCCGCGCCGACGACGCCAGCGGCCGCTACGGCAGCCCGCGCGAGCGCGCCGAGCGCATCCGGCGTTGCGCCGAAGAGGCGCTGCCGTGAGCCGCTCGCATCGGCGCCGGGCCTTCGCCGGTGGCAACGATCACAATCGGGATCGTCCGCGTGGCGCCCACCGATGACCGAGCTCAGCACACTCAGCATGACGGAGATCATCCGTCTGCAGAATCAGCTGCAGAACGAGCTGCGGCGTCGCTTCGAGCGGTCGCTGCTGATGGCGTTCTCCGACATCGTCGGTTCGACGGCGTACTTCGCGCGCTTCGGCGACGCGACCGGCCGCCAGCTCCACCAGCTGCACTTCGATCTGCTCGGCAAGGCCGCCGCCGATGCCCAGGGCCGCATCGTCGATGCCGTCGGCGACGGCGTCTTCTGCGTCTTTCCCGACGTCGAGGCGGGAGTGCGTGGCATCGTCGAGTTCCAGCAGGCGATGGCGCGCGAGAACGCGGCACGGGCGCGCGAGCACCAGCTCGCGGTCCGGATCGGACTGCATTGGGGGTCGGTGCTGACCGACGGGGCGATGGTGACCGGCGACTCGGTCCACGTCGCGGCGCGGGTCGCGCGCGCCGCCGAGCCGGGCGGCGTCTGTCTGACGCGCGGCGTCTTCCTCGAGCTCGGGCCCGGGCAACGGCTGCACTGCCACCCGATCGGCACCCGCGAGCTGAAGGGAGTCGCGCAGCCGGTCGAGCTGCTCGAGCTCGACTGGCGCGACCCGGCGGCGTTCCCGCGCCGCGTCCTGATCGAGGAGACCGGCGAGCAGATCGCATTGCCGCAGAAGGACATCGTCAGCTTCGGCCGCCTGCACGAGCCCGACGGCGCACGCGCCAACGACATCGTGCTGCAGCATCCCGACCCGGCCCTCACGCGGCAGATCAGTCGCTGGCACTTCGAGCTGCGGCGTGGCCCCGACGGCTTGCGGCTGCGGACGCTTTCCGACGGCCTGACGACCATCGACGGCCGGACGGTCGGCAAGGGCGCCGACGTTCCGGTGCGCAGCGGTACGCGGATCGGCGTCGCCAATATCCTGACCCTGCGTCTGACCGATCTGGCCCACGCGGCAGCCGACGACGAGGACAGCCGGACGATGATCAGGCCCGACTCGGTGTTCTGACGGTGCCGATCGTGCCGGCCGTCGGCTGGAGACTTCGCACCAGGCTCTTCGTCGAGCGCTTCTGGCAGCCGACCAGCGCCTGCATGCTGTGCATGCCCGGCAGCCTGGGCAACCTGTGGAGCGCAGTGCACTGGTCGCTCGCGTTGAGGACCGGCCTCGTCACCGGGATGGTCGCGTTCCTGTTGAGCTTCACGCCGGTCGCCAGGCTCTACCCGAATCGATACGGCAACGCGCTCGTCGTCGGCAGCATCACCGCGCTCGGCGACACGTATTCGCATCCCAACCATTACGGCTTCTTCCATGCCGAGGCGCTGCTGACGGGCGCGGTTTCGGCAGCGCTTGCGCTCGTCGCATCGTTCTTGCTTGAGGACAGGGCGCGTCGCATTCGTGCGGCTTGGGCCTTGCTGCAGCCGCGCGCCGGCCGCACCGGGGACTGAAGCACTCGGCCTCAGTCGGCGCGGTCGCCGAGGGCGATGTCGAGCATCATCTCGCTTGCCACCGTCTCGAGCCTGCGCCGCAGCTCGTCGGACGACAGCAAGTTCGGCACCAGCAGGTGCGCCGCGACCTTGAACGTCTTGGGCGCGCTCGCGTTGGTGCCGACGATCTCGGTGTGGATGTGCTCGATGCTGATCCCTGACTCGGCGAGGATGCGCGTCAGCGTGCTGACGATGCCGACCCGGTCGTCGCCGACAAGCTCGAGCTCGACGCCCCGCAGCCCTGCGGTGACCTGAGACGAATCGCTCTTTGCGATCACGAGCTTCAGGTCCGACGATTCGAGCCCGCGCAGCGACGTGGCGAGCGGCTCGGCGTTTTCGCGCGGCACCTCGAAGTGAACCATCCCCGCGAACTCGCCGGCCAGCCGCGACAGCCGACTCGCCGCCCAGTTGGCGCCGAAGCGCTGGGCGCGGTCCGAGAGCAGCCTGACGATGCCAGGCCGGTCGGGCCCCATCACCGTCACGACCAGCGACGTCGTCGTCGCCGGCGCATCGTCGGTCAGCACGACCGAGCGCCGGATCATCGGCGCGCGGGTCGCGAAGCGCGCGTCCTGCGCGGTCGCCGGCAGCACGCCGTGGTCGCGCGCCTGGCGGACGACGCGGCCGAGCAGCGCCAGTCCCATCGGCGCGAGCGCGCGCTCCCAGAGCTCCCGCGCCGATTCGCCGCGGCCGACGAAGCACCAGTCCTGCGCTGCGATCGCGCCGGCGTCCCAGCCGTCCGCGAGGTGATAGACCGAGCCGCCGGCAACCGGATCGCCCTCGAGGACGGTCCACTCGACCGCGGCGATGCCGCGATGGCGCGGCAGCAGCGACGGGTGATAGCCGATGCCGCCGAGGCGCGATCGCGCCAGCGCCTCCGGGCTGACGCGTGCGTGGGTGTGCGCGGCGACGATCAGATCGGTGCCGTCGGGGATCGCTTCGCCGGGAACGACCTTCGGGTTCGCCAGCACGTGAATCGGCAACCCCGCCGCCTGCGCGGCGAGCGCGAGGCGGTCGTCGGCCGCGGGAACGATCACGGCGACGAACTCGACGCCGTCTTCCTTGCGCAGCGCCTCGAGCACCGTCGCACCGAAATAGCGGGACCCCGCCAGAACACATCGCATCGAAAAGCTCCTGTCTCGCCCGGACACTTATTGTCAGCGCTGGCGCGACGCGTCTTCGCTCGCCGCGAATTGCGCCACGGCGACGGCCACGATCGCCGGTTGAGATCGTCGTCGAGGCTCGACGAGAATGAGCGTCGCCAACGCGAGCGGGTTTCGACGACCGCACCTCGGGAGGCCCGGTCTGGAACCATCAGCAGCAAGCGGTGAGCGCGGTCGCGACGCGACAGTGGCGATTCACACCCGCGACCGCGAATCCGAACGCATCCTCGCCGGCATCGGCCTCGTCGTCCTCGCGGTCGCGTGTTTCTCGACTCTCGACACCGCCACCAAGCTGTCGACGGCCGGCGTGCCGATCCTGATGGGGGTGTGGTTCCGCTACGCTTTCCAGGCCGTCGCGACGACGGCGGTGCTGCTGCCGCTCTACGGCACCGCGGTGCTGAGAACCGAGCATCCCCGCTACCAGCTGCTGCGCGGCAGCCTGCTGCTGGCGTCGAGCACGCTCGCGTTCTTCAGCCTACGCTACATGCCGCTCGCCGAGTTCACCTCGATCGTCCTGATCGCGCCGCTCGTCGTCACCCTGCTCGCCGCGACGACGCTCAAGGAAGAAGTCTCGCCGTTGCGGTGGGCACTGGTGGCGGGCGGATTCGTCGGCACGCTCGTCATCCTGCGGCCCGGCGGCAGCGTCTTCAGCTGGGCGATCCTGCTGCCGATCGGGCTCGTGGTCACCAACGCCTGGTTCCAGGTCCTGACCAGCCGGCTCGCGCGCACCGAACAGCCGCTGACGATGCACTTCTATACCGGCTGGGTTGGCACGTTGGTCGCGACGGTCGCGCTGCCGTTCGTCTGGACCGAGCTTGATGGTTGGCACTGGTGGGCGCTGCTCAGTCTGATGGGATTGATGGGCACGGTCGGGCACTTTTTCCTGATCCTCGCCTACCGGCGTGCACCGGCATCGACGCTCACGCCCTATCTCTACGCCCAGATCGCGTTCGCGATGCTCGGCGGCTGGCTCGTGTTCGCGCAGGTGCCCGACCGGACGTCGCTCGTCGGCATGGCGCTGATCGCGGTCTGCGGTGCCGCCGGCGCCTGGCTCACGGTGCGCGAGCGCCACGAGCCGATCGAGCCAGCAGAGTCGTAGTCTGCGAGCGATGTGAGCCGCGGCGGCCCTTCTCAGCGCATCTGCATCGTCGGCGCCATTGCCGATGCATGAGACGCCGGCATCGTCCTCCCCAGCACGCCTACAACGGCCAGGATGGCGAGGCCGAAAGCTACCTCGACCATCGCGCTTCGGCGCAGGCGCGCGAGGACCGCAGCGCGCGCCGAAAACGCCAATGCCGTGTCCGCGAGCGACGGCGTCAGCCTCGTCCGGTTGTTCGCCGCGAGGGCGAGCATGCCGCCGACCAACGCGAGCTTGAGCAGCAGCAGGTGGCCGTAGTCGGTCGTGAGCAGCGCGCTGATCGTGGCGACGGTGAACGACGCGTTGATGATTCCCGTGACGACGAGCGCGCTGACCGCGAGCACGCCGAGCAACGAGAACCGATGGACGGCATCGGCGACAGCGTCGAGTTCCTGGCCGTCACTGGCTGCGCCGCTTCGGCCGAGCAACGCCACTAGCGGAACGAGCGTGCCCAGCCAGGCGCCGGCAGCGAGAAGGTGGACGGCATCGGCGGCGAGATGGATGCCGCGCTGCCCGCCATGTTCCGCATTCGCGTGGCCGACGAGAGCGACGCTCGCGAGCAGTGCTGCCGCCACGATCGTGCAGAGCGCGAGCACTGCGCGCCTTGCCGTCGGCGCCGGTCGCCGCGAGGCCACCGCGAGGAACGCCGCGAGGACGACCGATAGCACCGTCCGCGCGAGCCAGACCTGGCCGAAGTCGGTCTCGGCGATCACGGTGCCGAGCGTCTGGCGACCGAGCGCTCGCTGAAGAGGCTGCCCGCTCATCGCCGCAGCTTCGAGGCCGAGCCATGCGAGGCCCGAGGCGATCGCCAGCAGAAGCCAGAGCGTAGAGAGGCGTTGCCATGTCCGGTTCGATCCGCCGTCGACGGTGTCGTGCGACGAAGGACTTGCCCCTGCGATCGCGATCGCAAAGACGAGAACGCCCGTCAGCGCGACCAGCGCGCCGATGTGGACGGCCCGCACGATCACGAACAGTGCTTCCATGGCGGGTAGCGCCTAGGGGGCGATCTCGAACGTGAAGTCGCCCTGGGTGACATGCGTGTCGACCGACACCGCGCGCCACCGCACGCGGTAGTTGCCCGGCGGCAGAGCGTTCACGGACACGCTCATCCGGCTCCTGTCCCCGCCCGGCACCGACTTGTCCATCTTGTCCACCTGCTTGCCCGCGGCGTTCATCACCTTCAGCGTGCTGAAGGCCGGCTCGAGGTCCTCGGAGAACCAGACCTCGACCCGCTCCGGTGCCGCGTGAACGACGCTGCCCACGGCTGGCCGGGCATGGTCGAGGAATGCGTGCGCCGACGCCGATCCGGCGACCAGGGCCGCCAGCAGCGATGAGATCCAGCGTCCGGGCTTCATCTCAGCGGCCCAGAAGCGGCTTGCCGAGGGTCGTCGGAAAGAGGTCATCGAGGAAGAAGTGGACTTGCGCGACGACGCCGGTTTTGCCGCCCGTCTTGCCGACCGGGATCACCGCCTCGATGCCGAACTGCATCAACTTGCCTGGGATGAGGACGCCCGGGTTCAGCGTTCCGGCCCACGGTCCGCCGCCGCGATTGAGCGGCTTTTGCAGGGCGAGCTCGACGATCGGGATGATGCGGTTGAAGGGCTCGCCCAGGCCGACGTCTTTCACGAACGACTGCAGGTAGGGCAGGCTGTATTCGAGCGCCAGCCCGAGTTTCAGGATGTTCGGGTGCTGCTCGGTGTCGACGTTGCCGCTGTCGTCGGTGGTGGTCGAGCTGGCGCGGCTCGGGAGGCCGATGCCGGCGCTTCCGGTGAGCGCGAACGGGCGCAGGAATTTCGCCGATTCCGGAAGATCGCCCAAGCCCTTGCCGAAGAACAGTGTCGGGCTGATCGTGCTGAACGACTCGGCGCCGACTCGTTTGGTTCCGGAGCCGCCGATGTCCCAGTCGACGCCCACCGAAAGCAGCGTTTCGTGCTCGTCGCTCTTGTGGAACAGGTACTTCGCATTGAGCGCGAAGTTGTCGAACCCGTTCTGCGCCGGGCCGTCGGCCGGGCGCAGTCGGAGGTAGCTCGCCCCGACGCCGATGCCGAAATTGGTGGTGATGCGCTTGCTGAAATCGATCGACGCGCTTTGCTCGAGCGTGCCGTCGTCCGCCCGTCGACTGGCGATCGTCGGCAACGACAACTCGTCGGCGACGAAGGGATCATCGGTGGCGATCGTGGCGGGGAAGAAGCGCTTGCCCGCGAAGCCGTGCGCGAACGTCGAGTCGACAGGCACGAAGGTCATTGTGGTCACGCCGGTGAGCAGGGCAATCCCCGGGCGAAGCCGTCGCCGCAGCGGCCGCCGCGGGGCGGCGGATGGGGTCATCGAGGCAGTCATGGCAGGCCTTTGTCGACAGAAGGGCGTCGACGATCCGGCCCGACCGACACGTGGCTTCGACCGGATCGTCCGTGGACGACCGGATCAGACAAGCATGCTCAACCGGGCGCGGATGCGCGACGTCAGGGCCGCGGCATCGCGGCGCGACATCGCGGCGCAAGCGTGTTGCGACAGCTCGCGCCGCGTTCCGTCAGGTGATCAAGGGAGGCCCACGCGATGTCGCCGGCGACCAGTCGTCGTTCCAGCGCGGGACGACATCTCCCCAACACGCGACGTGCGGGTGGTCGACCTCCTGGACGGCGAACGCGGGAGGCGTCGCGTCGAACGCCACGGCACACGCGGCCACCAGACACATGGCGCAGTGGTCGAGCGAGTGCCGATGCTCGGCCGGCGGCGTGTCGGCACCGTGGTCGTCGTGGCCGTGATGGTGATGCATCGGCGCCGGGTGCATCGCGGCCATCTGCCGAGGCCTGCTCGCACCGTGGACCGGGCCACCGTCGCCAAGCAGGAGCGCCCGCGAGATCGTCGGCGCCAGCGCCAGCCCCACGAAGGCGAGCAGGGCGATCGAGGCGAACGCTTTCAGTCGACGGCGGAATCGGTCCACGGAGGCACTCTAGCAAACTGCGCCGGAGCAACGTCGTCTGCGATTGACAACAGGTCGTTGGTCAATGTCGATCCGGGCTTGCCGATTGCCCGAGGCCCCGCCAACATCCACTTGAAGAGTGGCCGACCCGGATCACCCGCACCGTCGAGGTCTGCATGAAAGCATTGCGCACCCTGAGCCCCTGGATCCTCTCCGCGCTGCTGCTCGCTGCGTGCGGTGGCGGCGACCCGGACGTCCCAGGCACCGGTTCGCCGTCAGGTGCGCCCACGACCAAGGGGACCTTCACGGCAGTCGTCTCCTTCGGCGACAGCCTGAGCGACGTCGGCGCGTATTCGCCGGCCACTTCGCTCACCGGCAACGGCCAGCCGCCGTTCTTCGGCGGCAAGTTCACCACCAACGAGACCAGCACCGGTGCACCAGACGCCAACCCGCTCGGCAAAATCTGGGTCGAGAACGTCGCGGCTTCGCTGGGGATCGTGATCACTCCGGCCGAGGTTGGCTTCAACGGTGTTTCGGTCAAGTGCCCGATCGCCGCCGCCGCGCCGCCACTGGCCGCCACCTGCACCGGCTACGGCCAGGGCGGCTCGCGGGTGACGGACCCGATGGGAATCGGCCACAACGCCGACGGATCCGGCGCCCTGACCGTGCCGGTCGTCACGCAGATCGCGAACCACCTGGCCCGCTTTGGCAGCTTCAAGGACACCGACCTCGTCTTCGTCTACGCCGGCAGCAACGACGTCTTCACGCAGTTCGGCATCTTCGCCGCGACGGCGGCGCAGATCCAGGGCGATCCGACGCTGAGCGCCGACGAGATGAACCTGCAGCTGTTCGTCGCGCAGCAGGCGGCGATGGCGGCGATGAAGCAGGCAGCGCTCGAGCTCGCGAGCGACGTCCGGACGCAAATCCTCGCCAAGGGCGGCAAGTACGTCGCGGTGATGACGCTGAGCGACATCTCGGCCACGCCGTTCGGTCAGTCGCTGCCGGCGACGGCGCAACCGGTGCTCACCGATCTCTCCGAGGTGTTCAACCTGTGGCTGCGCGACGCGCTGACCGGCCAACCGGTGCAGATCATCGACACCTTCACGCTGTTCCGGACGCTGGCCGCGAACGCCGCGCAGCTCGGCTTCGTCAACACGACGACGCCGGCATGCGATCCGACCAAGATCAGCGCCATCACCAGCGGCGCGGTGACCGACGGGTCCTCGCTCTTCTGCAACGCCACGCCGGGTGCCCCCTACAACGGCCTTCTCACGGGCGCCGACGTGAACACCTGGTTCTTCGCCGACTCCGTGCACCCGACGACAGGAGGCCACAAGGCCATCAGCGACGCATTCATCAAGCAACTGCAGTCTTTCGGCTGGATCTGATCCATCGCACGACCGAGGAAGCCGCACCATGAAGACCCTCCCGACGCTAGCACTCGTGGCCCTGGCGCTTGCTTCCGGCGCCGCCGTCGCCGACGGCGACAACGTCGTCAAGGTCGGCATCACCCGATACGACAGCCATGCCAAGACCGACGGCATCACCGGCATCGGCGTGCCGCCGGGCGCCGATGTCGACGTCGACGCCGCGACGACGGCGATCTTCGTCTACGAGCGGCTGCTGACGCCGATCTCGCCGAACCTCGGCCTCGAGTTCGTGCTCGGCGTGCCGCCAACGCTGAAGGCTCACGGCACCGGCAGCGTCGCCTTCCTCGGCGAAGTGCTGTCGGCGAAGAACCTCGCGCCGACGCTGCTGCTGAACTATCACTTCTTCGGCCCCGACACCACGCTTCGTCCCTATCTCGGCATCGGCGTCAACTACACCCACTTCAGCGACATCAAGTCGAGCCTGGCGACCGACGTGCAGATGGGCAACTCGACCGGCCTCGCGCTGCAGGCCGGGGTCAACTACGCGATCAACAAACAGGTGGGCCTGTTCGCGAGCGTCGCCAAGGTCAACGTCAAGAGCAAGGTCGTCGCCAGCGGCGCGACGGTGCTCACGACGACGGTCGACTTCCGGCCGATCGTCTACTCGGCCGGCGTTTCGTACCAGTTCTGAGCGAGCGCACGCGGGCGTCGTGGTCGCCGCCTCACCGCGCTCCTGCGGCGATCAGGCCGCCAATCGCCCGCACGGCGACGCCGTAGCCGGCCGCGCCGAGGCCGGCGATCACCGCCGTCGCCGTCTTCGATACCAGCGAGCGCTGGTAGATCTCGTCGCGCCGGTGGATGTTGGTGATGTGCAGCTCGACGATCGGGCCGGGGAACATCTTCAGCGCGTCCAGGATCGCGATCGAGGTGAAGGAGAACGCGGCCGGGTTGATGACGATCGCCGAGGCGCGGTCGATCGCCTCGTGGATCCAGTCGATCATCGTCGCCTCGCTGTTGGTCTGCCTGAACTCGAGCGGCCGCGCGCCGGCGGCCTCGCGGCACATCGCCTCGATCTCAGTCAGCGTCGTCGCGCCGTAGATCTCGGGCTCGCGGCTGCCGAGGCGGTTCAGGTTCGGGCCGTTGAGGATGTAGAGCGGCTTGTCCATGGCGGTCTCCAGCCTCCCGCGCTCAGCCCTTGTAGCCCATGACGTGCGGCAGCCAGAGGACGGTCTCGGGAACGAACGTGATCAGCGCGAGGACGACGATCGAGATGGCAATGAAGGGCAGGCACTCGCGCACGATGGCGATGAGCGGCTGGCCGGTCATGTTGGCGACGATGAAGAGGAGCAGCCCGAACGGCGGCGTCAGCAGGCCGATCATGACGTTGACGACGACGACGACGCCGAACTGCACGCCGTCGATGCCGAGCGCCTTCATCGCCGGGATGAAGATCGGCACGATGACGAGCAGGATCGTCGTGCCCTCGAGCAGGCAGCCGAGCACGAGCAGCATCGCGTTGACCATCAGCAGGAAGCCGATCTTCGAGAGGTGAAAGCCGGCGAAGAAATGCTGGACCGAGCTGGGGATGTTCTCCGCAGTGACGACGTAGTTGAAGACGAGCGCGCCCGCGATCAGCATGCCGACCGACGTCGTCGCCTTCGCGCTCGAGAGCAGCACGCCATAAAGCTGGCGGAATGTGAGCGCCCGGTAGATGAGCGCGGCCGCGAGCAGCGCGTACGCCGCGGCCGCCGCCGCGCCTTCGGTCGGCGTCATCACGCCGCCGTAGATGCCAAACAGCAGGATCACGGGCAGGAGCAGCGCCGGGAACGCCTCGACCGTGACGCGCGGCAGCTCGCGCCAGCGCACCGACGGCTCGACCGGATAGTTCCTGCGTCGTGCGATCACGGCGTTGGTCGCCATGAACGCGACGCCGAGCAGCAGTCCCGGGATGACGCCGCCGAGGAACAGGTAGCCGATCGAGGTGTCGGAGACGAGCGCGTAGACGACCATCGGAATCGACGGCGGGATGATCGGGCCGATGATCGCGGCCGACGCGGTGATCGCCGCTGCGTACGCGACCGGATACTTGCCGTCGCGCGTCATCATGCCGATGATGATTCGGCCGATGCCGACGGCGTCGGCGATCGCCGAACCCGACATGCCCGCGAAGATGACGTTGGAGACGACATTGACGTGGCCGAGGCCGCCGCGCATGCGACCGACGAGGACCATGCAGAAGCGGAGCAGCCGGTCGGTGAGGCTGCCGGTGTTCATCAAATCGGCCGCCAGGATGAAGAGCGGCACCGCGAGCAGCACGTAGCTGTTGTAAAGCCCGTTCAGGATCTGCTCGGCGGCCGTCCCGGGGTCGAGCCCGGCGACGAACAGATAGAGGATCGAGGCGCCAATCATCGCGAGGCCGATCGGCAGCCCGAGCGCGGCCAGCGCCACCAGCGCGATCACGCACAGCGCGAACGGCGAGAGCCCGATCACGCCGCGTGCTTCCCGACGTCCTTGGCCGCCGCGGGGGGAGGGCTGCCTCGCCAGGCGCGCCACGCCACCCGCGCCTGGCGGACGATGCAGACGACGGCGAAGATGACGTAGATCGAGTAGAGGACGTCGAAGCGCATGCCGAGGTAGGCCGAGTGCTCGCGCCGCATGAAGGCGACGTAGCGCCACGTCGCCGGCAGCGAAAGCGCCATCAGCACGACCATTGCGACAGTCGCGACGATCGTGAAGACGCGCCGGGTCCCGGTCGGCACGGCGTTGTAGACGATGTCGAAGCGCACCTCTTCGGCATCGGGGACGACGAAGGACGCGCCCCAGAGCACGACCCATACCCAGCACAGCACCGTCACTTCCTCGGTCCAGCCGATCGGCCGGTTGAGGACATAGCGAAAGAAGATCTGGAGCAGGAACGAGACGAACATCAGCGCGATCAGCGCGACCGCGACGTCGTCGACGCGCCGCCCTAGCCAGCGCACGATCGGCGGGCGGCCGGGCTGCCTCTCGAGAGCCATCAACGGGCGCCGCCTAGAGCGCGTTGATCTTCTCGAGCGCGCCGCTCGGCCAATCGCTGCCGTACTTGGCCAGGTACCGCTTCTGTGCGTAGCTGCGGAACGCCGCGATGTCTGGCGTGTAGACCTTCTTGCCCTCGCCCTTGAGCGCCGCGACGATGCTTTGCTCCTGGGCTTCGAACTTCGCGGTGTAGTCATCGACCGCCTTCTCGGCGGCGGCGCGGAACCGCGCCTGCTGGTCGGGCTTGAGCGTGCTCCAGGCCTTCGACGAGATCGTCATCACGTCGAAGCCGATGACGTGCGAGGTCAGCACGAACTGCGTCGTCACCTCGTCGAACTTCATCAGCTTGCTGAGGACGAGCGGGTTGTCCTGGCCGTCGATCGCTCCCGTCTGGAGCGCCGTATAGACCTCGGCGAACGCGACCGGCGTCGGGCTGACGCCGATCGACTCGCCGAGGAACTGCCAGAACTCGCCCGGCGGCATGCGCAGCTTGATGCCGGCCAGGTCGGCCGGCGTGCGGATCGTCTTCTCGGGCTTGAGGTTGACGTGGCGAGCGCCGAAATAGACCGGCGTGATGACCTCGATCTCGAGTTGGTCGCGGGCGATCTTGATGAAGTCGCGGCCGACGTCGCTCTTGAACGCCTTCTTCAGGTGGGCGACGTCGCGAAAGAGGTAGGCCGAAGTGAGCAGCGACCACGCCGGCACCTGCTTGGAGATGTCCTGCGGCGCGAGATTGGCCATCTCGAGGTTGCCTCGTTGCAGCGCCACCAGCTCGGCGCCCTGCTTGAAGAGCGTGTTGCCCCAGTACGGCTGGAACTCGAAGTCGTTCTTCATCGCCGCGGCGAATGCCTTGTAGCCCTCGGCGCGCAGGTCCTGCTCGGTGAACGCGCTGCTGAAGCGCATCTTCGGCTGGGCCTGGGCGAGCGACCGGCCGGCCGCGGCCAGCGCGAGAGTCGAAGCGCCGGCCTGCAGGGCGCGGCGGCGTGAGAGCGTGAACGACATGGCGTCTCCTCGGCCAGTGGCGAACGGTTCGGACGGTAGACGTTTCGTCGGAGGATTTCAATAGAGCATGACGATAGGGAGAACGCCTGACTCCGGCGTTAAGATGGCGAGGCAAAGCGTGAAAGGCCATGCTGGACGAGGCGCAGCACACCGAGACCGTCGGCGAAAAGACGTACCGGCGCATCCGCGCCGACATCGTCTTCGGCCGCTTGCCGCCCGGCGAGCGGCTCACGCTCGACCGCATGCGCGACGCCTACGAAGCCAGCGTCAGCACGCTGCGCGAGATGCTCAACCGGCTGAGCTCGGAGGGTCTGGTCGTCGCCGAAGGCTCGCGCGGTTTTCAGGTGATGCCGATCTCGGTCGCCAACCTGCGCGAGGTGGCGGCGATGCGCTGCCTGCTCGAGACGAACGCGTTGCAGCTCTCGTTCGCGAGCGGCGACATGGATTGGGAGGGCGGCGTCGTCGCCGCGCATCACAAGCTGGCGTCGATGGAACGGAAGATGGGCTCGGGCGAGCGCTCGCACGCCGAGACCTGGAAGCGATACGACTGGGAATTCCACCGCGCCCTGATCGCGGCCTGCGGGTCGCAGGTGCTGCTCGAGACGCACGCCCAGATCTACGACCGCTACCTGCGCTACCAGGTCATCGCCGGGGTGTATCGCGGCGAGGTCGCCGCCGGCGAGCACCGCCGCCTGCTCGACGCTGCCCTGAAGCGCGACTGGAAGACGGCGCAGGCAACGCTCGCCAAGCACGTCCACGACTGCGTCGCGCACATGATCGAGAAGCGCCTGGTGCGCTGACGAAGGGTGCGCTGCGAAGAGATTGCCGCGCATCCCGAGTTCCGCCGGCTTTCGACGATCGGCGGGATCGCGGTCGACCTTCGCTACGCGAGCCCGCGCAACTTCGTCGGCCGCGACCTTTACGGTGGGCTCGACTGCGCGTGGCTGCATCGCCAGGCCGCAGAGGGGCTGGAGCACGCGGTCGGTCACCTCGCCGCGACGATGCCGGAGTACCGGTTGCTGGTGCTCGACGCGCTGCGCCCGCATCGCGTCCAGATGCAGCTCTGGGCTCACCTCGACGGTACCGGTTTGCGCCAGTACGTCGCCGATCCTGCGCGCGGATCGATCCATTCGTTCGGCATGGCGCTCGACGCAACGCTGATCGACGGCAAGGGCCGCGAGCTCGACATGGGCACCGGCTTCGACGAGATGATCGAGCTCTCGCAGCCGCGGTTCGAGGCGCGCCATCTCGCCAGCGGCGCGCTGACAAAAGCGCACCTTCGGGCCCGCGAGCTGCTGCGCGCGACGCTCGGCGCCGCGGGCTTTCGCGGCATCGCCAACGAATGGTGGCACTTCGAGCTGCTCGAGCGCGAGCACGTGCGGGCACACTTCGTGCGCGTCGACTGAGGCCGGCACCAGGCGCGGCATCGCACCGGGGAACGGCCGCGACTCGACGGGTGCGAGGCAGAATCGTGCCATGGACGAAGGCGCGCGGCGTGACCGCACGGCCGACGAGACCGATCTCGCGGCCGTCGCCCAGCTCTACGACCGTGCCGCGTGCGGCCTGCTCGTCACCGACGCCGACGGCACGATCAGGATCGTCAACGCGACGTTCTGCCAGTGGACGGGGCACGCGCGCCAGGACCTGATCGGCCGCCGCAGGCTGCAGGACCTGCTGACGATGGGCGCGCGGCTCGTCCACCAGACGCACTGGGCGCCGCTGCTGCAGGGCCAAGGCTCGGTCGCCGAGGTCGAGCTCGACCTGATCGACGCCAGCGGCGTCGTCAAGCCGATGATCCTGAACGCGGTCGCCCGGCCGGTGGGCGACGTCGTGCGCCACGAGATCGCCGCGTTCGGCGCCGAGGATCGGCATCGCCACGAGCGCGAGCTGGAGCAGGCGAGAAGCCGGGCCGAGGAACTGCACACCAGGAGCATCGAGTCGCAGCGCGCGCTGGTGAGCGCGCAGGCCGAGCTCGACCTGCAGAAACGGGCGGCGGAGGATCGGGCGCTGCTCGCCGAGCAAATGATCGGCATCGTCAGCCACGACCTGCGCAATCCGCTGTCGACGATCCAGCTCAGCGCGACCGTGCTGAAAGCGCACGAGCTGACGCCGAAAGGACGCGAGCGCGTCGAGGCGATCCTGCGCGCTACCAGGCAGAGCGCTCGCCTGATCGGCGACCTGCTCGACTTCACGCAGGCGCGCCTCGGCGGCGGCCTTCGCATCCGGCTGCGCGAGATCGAACCGCACAGCGTCCTGGCGCTGGCGATCGACGACCTCCGCATCGCGTTTCCCGGGCGCCGCCTGGTGCACGCGATGGTCGGCGCCGGTAACTGCGTCGCCGATCCCGAACGCCTGGCGCAGCTGCTCGGCAACCTCGTCTCGAACGCGATCGTGCGCGGTGATCCAGCAGGCGCCGTCACCGTGACCTCGACCGTCGACGACCGCTGCCTGCGGCTGGATGTGCACAACACCGGCTTGGTCATTCAGGACGAGCTGCTGCCGACGCTGTTCGACGCGACGACGCGCGGGCGCCCGAGCGACGCCGCCCACGGTGCGGAACTCGGCCTCTTCATCGTTCGCGAGATCGCGCGGGCGCACGGCGGCAGCGTGACGGCACGATCGTCGGTGGCGAAAGGAACGACCTTCGCCGCGGTGTTGCCACGCGCCGCCGAGCCCGGGTGACCGGCCGCGACGGTCGCAGTCTCTTCGCGCGCGACGGTCAGCGCGACGGGGCGCTTTCGAGGACGCGGCGCACCGTCTCGATCTCGACCGCGAACGCGGCTTCGCCTTGGGGCGCCGAGAGGAGTTGGTCGGGCGCGATCCCGGCGGCGTCCACGGCGAGCAGCGGCAGGCGCAGCGACCGGGAGGTCGCGTAGAAGAGCCGGCGTCGGCCTGATGGAAGATCGTGCGGCCGCAGGTTCGAGTAGTCGAGCGATCCTGCGGTCGGTCGCCCGAACGTCTTGACCTTGAAGCTCTGGCGCGCGATGAGAACGAACTCCTCGCACGAGCTGCCGCAGCCGTGGTCGATCATCAGCGCGACGCGCTGCGGGCGTGGCCAGTTGCGGCGCGGCGTCTCGACGTTGACGGCGGCTTCGCTGACAGGCAGGACATAGCTGCCCGCGGGCGCCGCGCGCATGGCGTCGATCACCGGCCGCATGAACCTCTCGCACGTCTGCGCGTCGACGGTCGGCAACTTGCAGACCGCTTCGCTGGCCGCGATGTTGGCCGGCGTCGCCAGGAACTCGGCGCCGGGAGTCCGCGTCGTGTTGGCGGCGAGGATCGGCAGCAGAGGCGCATAGGAACTATCGGAGCCGCCGCCATTGCGGCGGACGTCGATGATGAGATTCGGCCGCGATCGCAGCTCGGATCGGTGCGACTCGACCAGAGCGGCGATCAGCGGCGCGTAGCGGTCCCCGAACGTTGGCAGCACAAGCAGCGCGGTCTGCGGCGACAAGACGCGAAAGCGAGGCGCCTTCGCATCATCGACGGTCGGCGCGGGCATGGCGGTGGTGTCGCGCTCGCGGTCGATCGTCGTGACGCCGAGATGGCCGCGGCGGTACGTTCGCAGGTACGCGCGCAGGACTTCCTCGCAGCCGCGGTCGTCGGCGATGCTGTCCGCACGAAAGCGCGCGTCCGCGAGCGCGGCATCGAAGACTGCCTGCCCCTGCTGCGCGATGTGCTCGGGCGCGCCGGTGTCGTTGGCGGCCAGGAACGACGGCAGTGCGTCGAGGTCGCCGCGGCAGGCCGCCGACGACTCGCCGGCGCCGGCAGGCCAGCAGAGCGCGGAGCAGAGCAAGAACACTGCAGAGCGCATGGCCTCATCTTAAGTGTCGAGCTTGGGCCAGCGGGAAGCACCGCTTGCTATCGTCGCGGGCACTGCTTCGGGAGCTCCGCCATGTCGATCAAGCGCCCTTCGGGCCCGCCGGGCCGGGTCGTCGTGCTCACGCACCGATCGAAAGTGCTCGCGGGCAACCCGCTCGGTGACCCGACCGCGCGACCGCTGCACGTCTGGTTGCCGCCGCAGTACGACCTGCCGGAGTTCGCCGTGCGGCGCTTCCCGGTCCTGTTCGACATGGTCGGCTTCATGGGCGGCGGCCCGAGCCACACCAACTGGAAGGGCTTTGGCGAGAACGTCCCCGAGCGGGCGGCGCGGCTCGTCCATCAGAAGAAGATGGCGCCGGTCATCATCGTCTTTCCCGACTGCTTCAGTGCGCTGGGCGGAAACCAGTACATCAACTCGTCGGCGGTCGGCCGCTACGCCGACTACCTGATCGACGAGATCATCCCGTTCGTCGACGCGAGCTTTCGCACTCTCGCTGCGCGCGAGCACCGCGGCTGCTTCGGCAAGAGCTCGGGCGGCTATGGCGCCATCGTCCACGGCATGCTGTATGCGGAGCACTGGGGTGCCGTTGCCGACCATTCCGGCGACGCGTATTTCGACTTCGTCTACGGCAGCGACTGGCCGAACACGCTCGATGCGCTCGCCAAGTACGCGAAGCCGAAGCGACAGGCCGGCGCGATCGACGTACAGAAGCTGGCGACGAAGCAGCTCGCCGAGGGCCTCGACGATGGCCGCGTCGCGCGCTTCCTCGCCGAGATGCGGAGAAAGAAGAAGCTCGGCCCGGCCGACGGCCACACCGTGATGAACCTGTGTATGGCCGCGAGCTACGACCCCGACCCGAAGGCGCCGAACGGCTTTCGGCTGCCGTTCAACCTCGAGACCGGCGAGCGGATCGAGGTGCGCTGGCGAGCGTGGCTCGCGCACGATCCAATCCACATGGTGCGCCGCCACGCGAAGGCGCTGAGGCGGCTGCGCGGCATCTACATCGACTGCGGCTGGGCCGACCAGTACCGCATCCACTACGGCGCCCGGATCCTCTCGCAACGGCTGGCCGAGCTCGGCATCGTGCACACCTACGAGGAGTTCGACGACAACCACTCGGACATCGACTACCGAATGGACGTCAGTCTGCCTTTTCTCGTCAGCGCGCTCGGCGAGCGCGGAGGCCGCTAGCTCGGCGGCGCATTCGCGGCCGGGTCACGGGCGAGCGGCGGCAACCGGCGGCGTGGCGGTCTCGTCGTCGATGGCTTTTTGCACCGCGCGATAGAAATCCTCCCGCGCACCGATCGCAGCGAGGTCGCGCGCGCCGCGCGCCCAGTCGGCGTTCGACGCGATCACGAGCTCGCGCTTCGGGTCGATGAAGATGCCCTGACCGAAGATGCCGCGCGCCGCGAAGCTGCCGTCGTCGTA
>DATAYY010000045.1:0-17934 GCA_036272325.1 Caldimonas sp.
CGGCGACTTCCTGCGCGATTTCCGCGGCGACACCGTGCACCCGTCGACGCTGCGCATCATGGACGAGCTCGGCCTGCTCGACGCCTTCCTCGAGCGCCCGCACCAGCGTCTCGAGGTGATCGGCGGCTGGTTCGGGAAGGAGCATGTCCAGCTCGGCGACTTCCGCGGCCTGCCGCCGCGCTACGCCTTCATCGCGCTGATGCCGCAGTGGGACTTCCTCGATTTCCTCGCCGACCGGGCGCGCCCGCTGCCGACGTTCGCGCTGCGCATGAACGCCGAAGTGACGGGCCTCGTCGAAGAGGGCGGACGCGTCGTCGGAGTGCAGGGAACGTCGAGTGACGGTGCGTTCGAGATCCGCGCCGATTGCACGGTCGGCTGCGACGGCCGGCACTCGACCGTGCGCACGGCGGCCGCGCTTGCGGTCGAGGACCTGGGCGCACCGATCGATGTGCTCTGGTTTCGCGTCCGCCGCGATCCGGCCGAGCTCGACAGCAGCCTCGCGCGCATCGCGCCGGGCCGCTTCGTCGTCACCATCGACCGGCGTGACTACTGGCAGTGCGCGTTCGTCATCGCCAAGGGCGGCGCCGAGGCGCTGCGGGCACGGCCGATCGAGGAGTTCCGCGCCCAGGTCGTCGACGCCGCACCGATCCTCGCTGCCCACATCGCCGCCGATGTCCGCTCGTGGGACGACGTCAAGCTGCTCACCGTCACGGTCGACCGGCTGACGACGTGGTCGAAGCCCGGCTTGCTCTGCATCGGCGACGCCGCGCACGCGATGTCGCCGATCGGCGGCGTCGGCATCAATCTCGCGATCCAGGACGCGGTCGCCGCCGCCAACCTGCTCGCGGCCAAGCTGCTCGCCGCCACGATCGGCGACGACGATCTCGACGCGGTTCGCCGCCGCCGCCTCTGGCCGACGAAGGCGACGCAGGCGGTGCAGCTCGCGATCCAGGACAACGTCCTCGTGCCCGTGATGACCGGCGCGAACGTCGATCTCGCCGTGCCGCTGCCGATCCGCCTCGTCACCGCGGTGCCGGTGCTGCAGCGGCTGACGGCGCGCCTGCTCGGCATGGGGGTCCGCCCGGAGCACGTTCATTCGCCGGAGCTGGCATGAACGGATCCGAGACGAAAGCAACCGGCCGCTGCCTGTGCGAGGCGGTCTCGTTCGAGGCGCGGCTGCCGTCGCGCTGGGTCGCGCACTGCCACTGCTCGCGCTGCCGTCGCGCGCACGGTGCCGCGTTCGTGACCTGGGTCGGCCTCGACGCCGATGGCGTCGCGCTGCGCGATCCCGAGATGCGGCTGTCGTGGTACCGCGCCGCGGGCGGCGGCGAGCGCGGCTTCTGCACGGTGTGCGGGAGCACGCTTTTCTTCCGCTCGCCGAGCTGGCCCGGCGAGCTGCATGCCGTGCTCGCCAACTTCGACGGCGCCGTCGACCGGGCACCCCAGGCGCACGCCTACTGGGACACGCACGTCGATTGGGTCCACGTCGACGACGATCTGCCGAAGAAGGACGCTCCGGCCGTGTAGCGCTGTTGCGCGCGGCCTGTCGCGCGATCGCCTGGGCTACCCGCTCACACGGGTGACGCGCGCGAGCAGCACCGGCGCAATCGTGACCCCGAGCGCGCGTGCTGTGCTCGCGTTGACGACGAGCTCAACCGCGTTGGGCTCCTCGATCGGCAGGTCGCCCGGATTCGCGCCCTTCAGGATCTTGTCGACATAGATCGCCGCGTGCCGGTAGAGCTCGGGGTACGACGGCGCGTACGACGCCAGGCCACCGGCGTCGACGTACTCGGCGGCGCCGAACATGCTCGGCAACCGACTCTTGAGCGCCAGCTCTGCCAGCTTCTTGCGCTCCGCGTACATCAACGGCGACTGGATGACGATGACGCCCTGCGCGTGCTCGCGGGTCATCGCCGCGAACGCTTCGGCGAGCTCGTCGCCGCTGCCGACGCCGACCGGCTGCAGCGTCACCGCAGCCTTCATGGCGGCGGTCTCGATGTCACGGATTGACGCCATCGACGCCACGTTCTCGGTGTGCCAGAGGACGGCCATCCGTGTCACCCGGTTGGCCAGCAGCTCCCGCAGCAACTCGAATCGCTTCGCGGACAGCTCCGACGTGATGGTCGAAAGGCCGGTGAGGTTGCCGCCCGGGTGCGCGAGGCTCGCTGCGAGGCCGAGGCTCACCTGGTCGGTGCCGGTCGCCATCACGATCGGGATCTTGGTGGTCGCGCGTTTCGCCGCGAGCGCGGCGGCCGTGCCGCTGGTGACGATCACGTCGACCTTGAGTCGGACCAGCTCCTGCGCCATCGGGCGCAATTGGTCGAGCGCGCCGTTGGCAGTTCGGGTCTCGAATGCGACCGTGCTGCCTTCGACGTAGCCGAGGTCCTGGAGCTGGTGCTTGAACGCGGCGAACCACTCCGAGCGCACGCTCGCGTCGAGGTGGGCGACGATCGGAATCTTCCTGCCCCTCTGCGCGCCCGCGAAGGTCGCGAGCGACGATGCAGCGAAGCCGACGGTCGCGCCAAGGGCCAGCCTTCGACGCATCTCACCTCCCCCAACGCACTCCGCTCGACGGGAGATCGGCGGAGCGGCGCGCCCGGCGCGTCCGCTAGGCCGGCAGGGTAGGCGAAGGGCCTCGGAGGGGAAGCTCCAGCGTGACGGAAGGGCGCCGACGACCGGCCGCGGCGTGACTAGCGTAGCGTCTTTGTCGACGTGATCAGCCCGCGCAGCTCGACGAGCCTCGCCTTCACGCGGCGCTCGTTGGCGACGCCCATGCGGACCAGGATCTTCTGACCGGCGGTGAGCGATTGCAGCGCCGGGTCGTCGAACTCGTACAGCAGCCACGGCCGCTCGGGTTGCGACGGGCCGTTGATCGCCGGCAGGTGAATGTTCGGCGGCGAGGAGGGCTCCGGCGTGACCAGGAGGCGATCGAGCACCTCGACCAGGCGGTCGTTGAAGTAGCGCTTCGGGTAGCCGAGCTCCTCGTAGGCGTGCTGGAAGAGCGGGTACAAGCGGGTGTAGGCGGCGACCGCCCGGCCAAGGTCGACGCCTTCGATCAGCGTCACGAACGGCGCGTAGCGGGCGGCGTTCGCGGTGCTGATCGACGCGCCGGAACCGTCCGCCGCGGCGTCGACGAGGAGGTGCCCCGGAGCCGGGTTGACCGGCCATAGCCGCGGCGACGCCGTCGAGCGGCCGAGATTGTCGACGGTGGCGACGAAGCGACGCGCGAAGTCGTCGAGCTGGAAAGTCGACTTCACCACCCGCGAACCGAAGAGATCGTCAAGCGTCGACGCGACATCGGGCGGCGAGGCCGATCGCTCGGCCGCTGCGGGCTCGATCGGATAGCGGACGGCCGGCTCCGACCCGGCCACCGATGCGGCCGGCGCAGGCGCCCGCGCGACGCTCCGCGCCGCCTCGGGCGCGGGCGGAGCGGGCGAGCGCGACTGCCACCACAGGACGGCGGCGATCGCGATCGCCAGCACCGCCACGGCCGCTGCGGCGACGAACCCCGTGCGCTTCAGGTCGATGCTCCCGGCGTCATGGCGCGATTTTCCTCCTCGCCCGACCCGGACGAGGAGGGCACCTAGTTGCGATCGCCCGAGCTCGGCGTCAGTCTGAGCGCTTGCAGGTTCAGCCGCTGGCGGATCGCGCGGACGTCGTCGGCGCGCACCGCCGACGCCTCGTTGCCCCAGCTGTTGCGGACGTAGGTCGCGACGTCGGCGACCTCCTGGTCGCTGAGCTTCCAGGCGAAGCTCGGCATCGTCATCGGCGAGGGGCGCGAGGGCGCAGTGCCGATCCGTCCGCCCGCCAGGATCAGCCGCATGACGCTGCCGGCGTCGGGCTGCTGCACGGCCGCATCGCGACCGAGCGGCGGAAAGAACCGCGGCTGGCCGATGCCGTCTTCGAGGTGGCACGAGGCGCACACGTCCGAATAGATCGCCGCGCCACGGTGCATCGCTCCGGCATCGGCCAGCAGCCGTGGCGAGGCCGGCCTGGCGGCACGGCTCTTCAGGTACACGGCGATGGCGCGACGGTCGGCTTCGCTCATGAGCGAGGTCGAGTAGGTCACGACCTCGGCCATCGGGCCCGCTGCACCGGCGCGCGCGTTGCGGCCGGTGCGCAGGTACTCGACGATGTCGTCGCTGCTCCAGTCGCCGAGCCCGGTGCGGGCGTTGCTGGTCAGGTCCGGCGCGACCCAGTTGTCGAGGTTTCCGCCCTGGAAGTCCTGGCCTGATTTCTCCGCGGCGAGCGCGTTCTTGGGCGTGTGGCAGCCGCCGCAATGGCCGAGCCCCTCGACGAGGTAGGCACCGCGATTCCACTCGGCCGACTGCTGCGGGTCCGGCTCGACTTCGTGTGACTTCAGGAAGAGCAGGTTCCAGCCCTTGACGAGCGCGCGGATGTTGAGCGGGAAGGGCAGCTCGTTTTCCGGCGGCGTGTAGTGCACCGGCGGTGTCGTCTTCAGGTACGCGAGGATGGCGTCGTCGTCGGCACGGCTGACGCGCCGGAACCACGGATAGGGGAACGCGGGGTAGAGGTTGGTGCCTTCGTCGTCGATGCCGTCATGCATCGCCCGGTAGAACTGATCGCTCGTCCACTTGCCGATGCCGGTGTCGGCATCCGGCGTGATGTTGGCGCTGTAGATGACGCCGAACGGCGTCTTCAGGGCGAAGCCGCCGGCGAGCGGCTCGCCCCCCGCGCGCAGGTGGCACGACATGCAGTCGCCGGCGATCACCAGCGCCTGGCCGCGTCGCAGCTGCTCGGCATTGGCGACCGAGTCGGGAATCTTTCGGGTCAGAAAGTCGACCGGTGTCGCGGCCGACGCCGGGTGCGCGGGCAACGGCCGCATCGGTACGAGCTGGCTCGCGGCGACACCAGCCACGCCGAGCACGACGAGCGCGCCCACTGCCCTGCGGGTGGCGTGACGATGCGAGACGAGACCGAGCATGCGTCAGGCCTGGACCAGCGCGCCGGGATTCTTGACGTAGCTCGTCGTGATCTCGCGCGCCGCGAAGTAGGTCAGCGCGGCGACCGTGCCGGTCGGGTTGTAGCCCGGGTTTTGCGGGAACGCTCCGGCGCCGAGCGAGAACACGTTGGGGACGTCCCACACCTGAAGAAACTTGTTGACGACGCTGGTTGCGGGGCTGTCGCCCATGATCGCGCCGCCGGTGTTGTGCGTGGTCTGGTACGGCGTCACGCTCCACGAGCCAGTGCGGCGATTCACCTTGATCTCGCGCGGGCCCATCGCGCGGGCCACCTCGGCGGCGCGGTCGGTCAGATGGTCCGACATCTTGTGCTCGTTGTCGGTGAAGTCGAAGGTCATGCGCAGCATCGGTCGGCCGTGGACGTCGCGATAGGTCGGATCGAGATCGAGGCAGTTGCCGCGGTGGCTCATGCAGGCGCCGTGGACGCTGATCGAAAACGACCGCAGGTAGTTCGTCGCCGCGGCGCGCTTCCACTCGAGGCCCCATGCCGGAGTTCCCTCTGGCGTGTAGATCATCTCGATCGGTCGGCCGCCGGTGACCATGCCGGCGATGTAGCCGCCACCGATGAAGCCGAGGCCGCCGTGGTCGAAGTTGTCGCCGTTGAACTCGTCGATGACGGTCGCCATCGCGCCGGCACCGACGAAGGGATTGAGGATCTTGTCGTCGAAGAAGACGTTGACCGACGACATCGTCTGGTAGGCGTAGTTCTTGCCGACGACGCCCTCGCCGCTCTTCGGGTCGTAGGGTCTGCCGATTCCAGAGAGCAGGAGGAGGCGGACGTTCTGCAGGATGTACGCCGAGAGGATCACCATCTCCGCCGGCTGGAAGAACTCCTCGCCGGCGCTGGTGACGTACGTCACCCCGGTCGCACGGCTCTTGTCGGCCGTGAGCTCGACCCGCAGGACCTCGCACTCGGTCCTCAACGTGAAGTTCGCCTTCGTCATCAGGTAGGGCAGCACCGTCGTCTGCGGACTGGCCTTGGAGTAGTTGCCGCAGCCGAACTTCTCGCAGAAGCCGCAGTAGGTGCACGTGCCGAGCTGCGCTCCGAGCGGGTTGACGTAGGGCTCGGAGAGGTTGCCCGACGGATGCGGAAACGGCTTGTGGCCGAGCTCGGCCGCCGCCTTGCCGAACAGCGCCGGCGCATACACGGGCGGCATCGGCGGCGTCGGGTATTCGCTCGAGCGCGGTCCTTCGAACGGATTGCCGCCGGGCTGGACCGTGCCGTTCAGGTTGCCGGCCTTGCCGCTGGTGCCGCACAGCTTGTCGAACTGGTCGTAGCCGGATTCGAGATCGTCGTAGCTGACGCCCCAATCCTGGACCGTGAGCTCGTTCGCCGTGACGGCGTCGTTGCCGTAGCGCTGCGCGTTGTGGCTTTTGGCGACGAAATCGCTCGGCAGGAAGCGCCAGATCTGGCCGTTCCAATGCACGCCGCCGCTGCCGACTCCCGTACCGGGCAGGAACGAGCCGAGATGGCGCATTGGCAGTGCGTCCTGGCCGGCGTTGTTGCGCACCGTGAGGGTGTCGTAGGCGACGTTCTGGAACAGGTGGTGGCGCCACATGTAGCGCAGCTCGTCCTGGGCGAAGCCGGTCGCGAAGTCGCTCGCCGTGTCGCGCCAGGGACCGCGCTCGAACGCCAGCACGCTGAGGCCGGCATCGGCAAGCTGCTGCGCCATGATCGCGCCGGTCCAGCCGAAGCCGACAAGGACGGCGTCGACGGGCTTGAGCGTCGTCGCCATGGTCAGGCCTCGCGCCAGCCGGGCCGGCCCTTCAGCCCCACCGGCGCGATCGTCACGCGTTCGCCGTGGCGAGGCACCCAGTCCTTGTAGTTGTAGTGCGCGCCGGGGAAGCCGATCATCGTCCACGCTGCCATGTCTTTGTTGCCGCCGTAGATCGGGTCCGAGAAGTAGCCCTCCTTGGTGTTCTGCAGCAGCATCGCGAAGAAGGTCTTCGCATCGACGCCGTTGCCGAGCGCGATGTCGCCGCTCTCGAGGCCCTTCAAGACCTTGTCCTGGTCGGCCGCTGCGAGCTTGCTGAACGTGCTGCCGTTGAACGCGCTCGACGCATGCGAGTCGACCGCCGCCGCGGCGGCGCGATCGAGCTGGGCCGGGCTGAAGCGACTCTGGTAGCCCTGCTCCGGAGTGCCCTTGGCCCACGGGCCGCCGAGGAAATAGTGGTCGCCGCGCCCGAACGGCCCCTGGAGCTGTCGATCGATGAAGAAGGGCACGCGCGCCTCGATTGCGCCTGGCCCCGCAGGGTCGCTTGGAATGAGCCGTTCGACGGCGGCTTCGATGAACGCGGCCTCCGCAGCCGTGAAGTAGCCGTAGCCCGTGCCGGAGACTTCGGGCGGGCTGTCGGCCGCGCCTTCCTGCCAAGGCACGGCGCCGCTGATCGTCTGCGGCGGCGCGCCGAGCTCGCCGTCATGAATCTCGCCGGCGCTCGCGCCGACGATGCCGCTGATCGCGCTGCCGATCAGGAAGCGTCGACGGTTCAATGTGATCTTGGCCATGCCGCTCCAGAGGTCGTCGTGGCGTCGGTCCTTGGTGCGACGCGCAGCGGTCGATGCGGAGCATTCGGCATACCCGACTTGATGCGCGGAGGTGCAATCGGGCACGCCCGTTGCCTTGCGGCAGCGGTCACCAATGAACCGCGCGCCTTGTTCCTTGCGTCAACGCACACGGGCGCCGGAGCGCGCGGTGGGCGTGCCCGTTCGGGGCGCTGGTCCAGCGATCCTGCGACTGTTCGTCACTGTCGCGATCTGGGTGGTCGCCGGGTGCGGATGGCATTCCGCTTCGAACGCTGCGACGGGCGAGACTGCCGCCAACGCGGGCGACTGGCCCATGGCAGCGCGAGACTACGCGAACACGCGCTTCTCGCCGCTGGCGGAAGTCTCGGTGGCCAACGCTGCGACGCTGAGGCTCGCGTTCACGTTTTCGACCGGCGTCCTGCGCGGCCACGAGGCCGCGCCGATCGTGGTCGGCAACACGATGTTCATCGTCACGCCGTATCCCGATGTCGTCTACGCGCTCGATCTGTCGCAGCCGGGAGCGCCGCTGCGCTGGCGCTTCGAACCGAAGCCCGAAGCCTTCGCCCAGGGCGTCGCCTGTTGCGATGTCGTCAATCGCGGACTGGCCTACGAAGACGGCAAGGTCTTCCTCAACACGCTCGACAACCAGACGATCGCCCTCGACGCCGCGAACGGCAAGGAGCTGTGGCGGTTTCGCGCGGGCGACATCCGGGCCGGGGAGACGCGGACGATGGCGCCTCTGGTCGTCCAGGGTCGGGTCCTGATCGGCAACAGCGGCAGCGGCTACGGCGTTCGCGGCTGGTTGATCGCGCTCGATGCGCAGAAAGGCAAGGAGCTCTGGCGCGCGTACAGCACGGGTCCGGATCGCGATGTGCTGATCGGGCCTGGCTACAAGCCCTTCTATGCGAAGGACCGCGGCACCGATCTCGGTGTCACGAGCTGGCCTTCGGAGGCGTGGAAGGTCGGGGGCGGCACCGTCTGGGGCTGGATCTCGTACGACCCCGAGCTCGAGCTCGTGTACTACGGCACGTCCAACCCGGCGCCGTTGAACGCCGAGCAGCGTCCCGGCGACAACAAGTTCACCTCGGGACTGTTCGCTCGCGACGCAGCGACCGGGCGGGCGCGCTGGTTCTACCAGCTGAGTCCGCACGACGAGTTCGCCTACGCCGGCGTCAACGAAAGCGTCCTCGTCGATCTCGTGCTGGCAGGGCGCACACGCAAGGTCCTCGTCCACCCGGATCGCAACGGCTATGTCTACGTCATCGATCGCGCCAACGGCGAGGTGCTGTCGGCGACTCCCTTCGTCTCGGTCAACACCTCGTCCGGGGTCGACCTCGCGACGGGCGCGCTGCACTACGCGTCGGCCAAGCTGCAGCGGACCGGAACGGTCGTGCGCGACCTCTGTCCTTCGTCCGCGGGCGGCAAGAACTGGCAACCCGCGGCGTATTCGCCGCGCACGCAGCTGCTCTACATCCCGCACCAGAGCCTCTGCCAGGATCAGGAGGCGACGCAGACGAGCCGCATCGCCGGAACGCCGTACCTGGGCTCGACGATCGAGATGAAGCCGGGTCCGGGCGGCTCGCGTGGCCTCGTCACCGCGTGGGATCCGGCGGCCGCCAAGGCGCGCTGGGTGATCAAGGAAGACCTGCCGGTCTGGAGCGGCGCCCTCGCGACTGCCGGCGATGTCGTCTTCTACGGAACGCTCGACGGCTGGTTCAAGGCGGTCGATGCGCGCGACGGCCATCTCGTGTGGCAGTTCAAGACCGGCTCGGGAATCGTCGGCCAGCCGATCTCGTATCGCGGTCCGGACGGCAAGCAATACATCGCCGTCCTGGCGGGTGTCGGCGGCTGGGCCGGAGCGGTCGTCGCCGGCGATCTCGATCCGCGCGACGGCAGCGCAGCGGGAGGGTTCGCGAACGTGATGCGCGACCTGAAGCAGCGCACGGCCAAGGGGGGAATGCTCTATGTCTTCGTGCTTCCCTGAGCGCGCGCTGTTCGTCGTTCTGCTCGGCGCAGCGATCCTGACCGGCTGCGAGCGCGAAACACGCACGTTCGATCCGCCGGTTCCGGCCGCCGCGGTCGGCACCATGGAAGGTGCCGCCGAGATGGTCGGCCGCTACGAGCGCAACGCCTATGCGCTCGCGGCCGGCAAGAGGCTGTGGACTTGGTACAACTGCAACGGCTGCCACGCCAACGGCGGTGGCAGCTCGGGCCCGGCGCTGATCGACGACGTCTGGATCTACGGCGGTGATGCCGGGTCGATCTACAAGACGATCGCCGACGGACGACCGAACGGCATGCCGGCGTTCGGCGACCGGATGGCGAACGAGCAGCTGTGGCAGCTCGCCGCGTACGTGCGCTCGATGGCCGGGCTCGCGCCGCAGGACGCCGCTCCCAATCGCGACGACGCCTTCCTGACGCGCACGCCCGAGTCGTTCATGGATGCGCAGAAGCCGGAGACCGCGACACCGTCGGCCGGCAGCGGCCGGCCGCAATGAACGGCATCCACGACGTCCGCGCTCCGGCGGGTCCGCAGGCCGCGGCGTTGTTCGAGCTGTGGAACGTGATGCTCGTCGTCTGTACGGTCGTCTTCGTGCTGACGCTCGCGGCGCTCGCGATCGCGGTCTGGCGCGCGCCGCGCGTCACCGAGCAGGCGCTGCCCGACCTCGAAGCGCACGCCAGGAAGGAATCGGCCGTGCGCCGGATCGTCGGCTGGGCCGTCGCCGGCTCTTCCGTCCTCCTCTTCGTGCTCCTGTTCGCGAGCTTCCTCGCCGATCGTGCGATTGCGATGCTGCCGCTCGAGAACCCGGTCCACGTCGACCTCGTCGGCCATCGGTTCTGGTGGGAAGCGCGCTATGAATCGCATGACCCGGCGCTGGCGTTCGCGACTGCCAACGAGCTCCACGTTCCGGTCGGGCGCCCGGTGCTGATGCGGCTTCGCGCCGACGACGTCATCCACAGCTTCTGGGTGCCGAGCATCGCCGGCAAGAAGGACCTGATCCCGGGCCGCGAATCGACGATCGCGTTTCGCGTCGACCGGCCCGGCGTCTACCGCGGCCAGTGCGCCGAGTTCTGCGGCTACCAGCACGCCCACATGGCGCTCGTCGTCGTCGCCGAGGCAGCGGCCGACTACGACCGCTGGGCCGCGCTGCAGCGCCAGCCCGCGAGGCCACCTTCGACCGCGCAGGAGCAGCGCGGGCTCGAGCTCGTCGAGCGGACGACTTGCGCCATGTGTCATGCGATCGCGGGGACGCGCGCAGGCGGCCGCCGCGCGCCCGACCTCACCCATGTCGCCAGCCGCGCGTCGCTCGGTGCCGGCACGGTGGCGAACACGCAGGCGACGCGCGTCGAGTGGATCGCCAACCCGCACAAGTTCAAGCCCGGCGTCGACATGCCGTCGCTCGCCGCCGCGCCGAGCGACCTCGCCGCGATGTCGGCCTACCTCGGGTCGTTGCAATGACCGGGGCTGCCGGCGCCCTGCCGTCGCGACGAACGCGACAGCGCGCCGCCAGGGCGCGATCGGCGCCGGGCGAGCACTTGCGCGACGGCAGCGGGCCCGACTCTCCTGCCGCCCGGGAGCTCGAGCGCACCTGGACCGACAAGCCGGGCCTGAAGGCGTTCCTGTCGGCGAACAACCACAAGACGATCGGACTTCGGTTCATCGCCACGGCGCTGTTCTTCTGCGGCGCTGCCGGAGTGATGGGCGGGCTGATGCGCCATCAGCTCGCGACCGCGAACAGCCATCTGCTCGGCCCCGACTTCTACAACCAGCTGTTCTCGATGCACGGCACGACGATGATGTTCCTGTTCGCCGTGCCGGTGATGCAGGGCTTCGCGCTCTACATCGTCCCGCTGATGATCGGCACCCGCAACACCGCGTTCCCGCGCATGACAGCGTGCGCCTACTGGCTCTATCTCTTCGGCGGTCTGCTGCTGCTGGGCGCGTTCCTGACCAACACCGGACCCGACGCGGGCTGGTTCGCCTACGTGCCGCTCGCGGGACCCGAGTACGGCATCGGCAAGCGCGCCGACGTCTGGAACATGCTCATCACCTACAGCGAGGCGATGGGGCTGATGGTGGCGGTCGACATCACGACGACGATCCTGAAGCTGCGCGCGCCCGGGATGACGCTGCGCCGGATGCCGCTCTTCGTGTGGGCGTCGCTCGTCACGTCGGTGATGATCATCTTCGCGATGCCGATGGTCATGCTCGCGGCGAACCTGGTCCAGTTCGACCGCATGCTCGGCACCCATTTCTTCAACCCGGCCGAAGGCGGTGACGCGCTGCTCTGGCAGCACCTGTTCTGGTTCTTCGGCCATCCCGAGGTCTACTTCATCTTCATTCCCGCGCTTGGCTTCGTCTCGGCCATCATTCCGACGTTCGCGCGCCGGCCGATGTTCGGCCACGACGCGATCGTGCTGTCGCTGATCGCCACCGGCTTCCTGTCGTTCGGCCTGTGGGTGCACCACATGTTCGCGACCAACGTGCCGGAGCTGAGCAAGAGCTTCTTCACGGCGATGAGCTTCATGATCGCGATCCCGACCGCGCTGCAGATCTTCTGCTGGATCGCGACGATCGCCCTCGGGCGGCTGGTCATTCGAACGCCGTTCCTGTTCGTCCTCGGCTTCTTCTTCGTCCTCATGATCGGTGGCCTCACCGGCATCATGCTGGGATCGGTGCCGCTCGACCTGCAGGTGCACGACACCTACTTCGTCGTCGCCCATCTCCACTACGTGCTCATCGGCGGCGCGGTGTTCCCGCTCTTCGCGGCGATCTACTACTGGTTCCCCAAGGTCACCGGCAAGCAGCTGGGCGAGCGGCTCGGCAAATGGCACTTCTGGCTGTTCTTCGTCGGCGTCAACGTCACCTTCTTTCCGCTCCACATCCTCGGCCTCGCCGGCATGCCGAGGCGGATCTACACCTACGGTCCGGAGACGGGCTGGGGCGCGCTGAGCTTTGTCTCCGCGGCCGGCCAGGTGATCAACGACCTCAGCACGCTGCTGTTCGTGATCAACGTCGTGCGCACGCTCTTCTTCGAACGCGCGCGGGCAGCGGCCGACCCGTGGGGCGGCGGCACGCTCGAATGGTCGGTGAGCTCGCCGCCTGCGGCCTGCAACTTCTTTGTCCTCCCGGTGGTGGCGTCGCGAGAGCCGCTCTGGGAGCCGGCAACGGACGTGACGCACGTGAGCGGGTTGTCGGCGCAGATCCGCGAGGGCCTGGTGACGACCGTGATCGACGCGCTGCCGGACGTGCGCTACGCCTACCCGGCGCCCGAGATCTGGCCGTTCGTCGCCGCGCTCGCGGTGACGGCGTGGCTCGTCTGGTCGATCTGGTCGGTGCCGGGCTTCGCCTGGGGATTGCTGCCGCCGGCGGCCGCCTTCATCGCCTGGTACTGGCCGAACCGGAAGGAGTCGATCGAGGAGATGTCATGGGAGAAGGCGCCGTGATGCGGCGCGAGTTCATTCCCGGCAGCACTCCCGCGGTGCGGCGCGGCGACGCGCTCGACGTCGCCGGCCTGCCGAGCTACGGCTTCGCCGATCGCAGTCTGATGTGGTGGGGCAACGCCGGAATGATGACGATCGAAGGCGTCGCCTTCGGCTTCATGATCGTCATCTATTTCTATCTGCGCAGCCTCGCCGCGGTCTGGCCGGATGCCGGCTATCCGCCCGACCTCCTGTTCGGCAACATCAACCTCGCGATCATCCTGGCGAGCGCGGTGCCCAACTTCCTCGCGCAGCGGGCGGCGGCAGACCAGCAGGTGCGTCGCGTCAGGGCCTGGCTCTACGTCTGCTCGGTCTTCGGCGCGGCGCTTTGCGCCGTGCGCTGGTTCGAGTTCCAGGCGCTCAACGTGCGCTGGGACGACGGCGCCTACGGATCGGTGGTCTGGGTTCTGCTCGGCCTTCACACCTTCAACCTGGTGACCGACATCGCCGACACCTTCGTGCTGACGGCGGTCACGTACGCGAAGCCGTTCGAGGGCAAGCGCTTCGTCGACATCGCGGAGAACTGCGGCTACTGGTACTTCGTCGTCCTGAGCTGGCTGCCGATCTATGCCGTGATCTACTTCGGAGCGCGCCTCTAGCCATGCGGATCTGGCTCGCGCTCATCGTCGCACCGCTGCTCGCGCTCGCGGATCAGAGCATCGCGTTCGCGCTGGTCGGCTGGGCGTGCGCCCACCAGAGCACCGCGCTCGTGCACGCGTCGCATCTGGTCTTCCTGCTGCTGACCGCGGGCGCCGCGGTCTACGCCTGGCAGGGCTGGCGCGAGGCTGCCAGCGCGAACGGCGGCGCCGCCGCCGGCGAGATGCACTTTCTCTCCGGGGTCGCGACGGCAACCGCCTCGTTGTCCGCGATCGCGATCGTGGCGATGTGGGTCCCGACCTGGATGATCTCGTCGTGCATCGCCTGACGCTCTTCTTCCTCGCGCTGCTGGCCCCGTGCGCGGCCTCCGCACATACCGGTGCAGGTGCCCACGATCCGGTTGAGCACGGCTTTCTTGTCTTCCTGGTCGCCTCTCTGCTCGCAGGAGGCTTCTTCTACGCGAGCGGAGTTCGGGCGTTGTGGTCGAAGGCAGGCGTCGGCCGCGGCGTCACGCGCGGGGAGGCGGTGGCCTTTGCGCTCGGCTGGGCCGCGCTCGCCGCGAGTCTCCTGGGTCCGATCGATGGCTGGTCGGAACGATCGTTCGCCGTCCACATGACTCAGCACGAGCTGCTGATGGTGGTCGCCGCACCGTTGATCGTCCTCGGCCGCCCGCTCGAGGCTTGGACCTGGGCCGCATCGAGCCCGGTGCAGCGGCTGTTCGCGACGACGATGAAGACGTCGGCGCTGCGAGCGCTCGCTCGTCTGTCGACGTTCTCGCTCGGCGCTTGGCTCGTGCACGCGCTGGCGCTCTGGCTCTGGCATTTGCCGGCCCTGTTCCGCGCCGCTCTTTCGATCCCCCTGGTGCACATCCTGCAGCACGCCTGCTTCTTCGGCTCTGCGCTCGCGTACTGGTGGACGGTGTTCGACGGCAGGCGCCGACATCCGAAAGGCAGCTCGATCGCCTCGCTCTTCACGACCATGCTGCACACGAGCGCGCTGGGTGCGCTTCTCACGTTCGCGCCATCGCCCTGGTATGCGGCCGACGGCCCGCGCGCGTTCGGCCTGTCCCCGTTGGAGGACCAGCAACTCGGCGGCCTCATCATGTGGATTCCCGGGGGCCTGGCCTACATGATCGTCGGCCTCGTGATCGTGATTCGCTGGCTTTCGCCGAGGCCCCGGGCACGGCCGGCGCCTTCGGTGCCCGAAGCCTTCGACGGCGCCTCGCTCGCGCCGAGATCCGGCGCGCTATCGCCTGCTATTCGTCGAGCAACGACCCCTTGAAGAAGCTCCAGGCCGTGCCGTCGTGGAGGTAGAAGGACCCGTTCGCGCAGTCCTCCTTGCCGGGGAAGTACTCCCGGTACGCACGCGGCACCAGACGCAACAGCTCCTCGTCGGAGAGCTCGTCGAACTGCTCGGGCGTGATGGCTCGGCCGACTCGGAGTCCGGGTGCGCGCGTCATGGCGATCTCGCGCGGCATGTCGATTGCCGCGACCGGCAGCGCAGCACCGGAGCAGCCCGATGAAGACGATGACTTGCCGCGAACTCGGCGGCCCCTGCGATCAGAAGCTCTCGGCTTCGACCTGGGAAGAGATGGTGAAGACCATGACCAGGCACGTGATGGACAACCATCCCGATACCGCCAAGGCGATGGAGAAGATGCACAACGAAGATCCCAAGAAATGGGGCCGCGAGATGAAGATGAAATGGGCCGCGAAGCCCGAGAGTCAGCCGGCGAGCGCCTCACGATAGCGCGCCGGCTGCCGCCGATTTGCCGATGGCGCTTCGACGACCGCCGGACTTCTACAGAAGCTGATTCCGCAATTCAGGGAAGACCTTGCCGACCTTGTCGAGCAGGTAATCGCCATAGCGGCCGTTGAAGGCATGAACGTTGGCGCGATCCCAGCGCTGCGCGGCATCGTCGATCGGGGACTGATTCGCCAACCCCGTGATTCGCTCGACGTGGCTGAAGAAGTTGGGGTCGAAGAACAGCGGGCACGACAGGCGATCGCGGCCGCTCCGGTTGATCGCAACGCGGTGCGGTGTCGAGCGGTAGAGGCCGAGCGTCATGCGGTCGAGCATGTCGCCGATGTTGCAGACGAAGCTGCCCGGCACCGGCGGCGCATCGATCCAGCCGCCCGGAGTCTTCACCTGCAGGCCACCGACATCGTCCTGGAGCAGCATGGTCAAAAGCCCGTAGTCGCTGTGCTCGCCGACGCCCCACTGTGCGTCCGTCCCCGCCGGCACCGGCCGTGACGGGTAGTTGAACAATCGGAACAGGATCAGCGGGTCCGAGGTGTAGAGGCGGGCGAAGTAGTCGCTCGGCAAGGCAAGGCTGAGCGCAATCCCTTCCATCAGCCGGTGCCCGAGCACCGTCACGGCGGCCATGTAGGCGAGCACCGTCTCGCGAAATCCGGGCAGTTCCGGAAAGAGGTTCCGACCGTGCACCGGCGTGCCGGCGCGCACCAGCGGGTGCTCGTCAGGCAACTCGGTGCCGAAGTACAGGCCCTCCTTCCAGTCCGGGCGGCCGGAGGTGAGCTCGCCGCCGAGGGGAAAGTAGCCGCGCCATGCGCGGCCGCCGAGCGCCATCCGCCATTGCATCTTGGCACTTTCGTCGAGCGCGAAGAAGCGCCGGCTCAGTGCCTCGAGCTCGCTCACCAGAGCGGGATCGACGCCGTGCCCGGTGACGTAGAAAAAGCCGTGGGCACGGCACGCCTCGCCGATGCGTCGGGCGACGTCGGCTCGATCCGGCGTGGCGTGCACCAGCGCGCTGACGTCGATGATCGGAAGGGCTTCGTTCGCGGGCATGGTGGCATCGTAGTCGGACGTCGAAAGGCTAGGATTGCGGCTCTTTGCGGGTCGCAGCCACAGCAACCCGCAGCCAACGCCGACTGGAGATCCCATGAAGAGACTCATCGTGGCAGTTGCCATGACGGCCAGCGTGTGCGCGGCAGGCACCGTCTCTGCCCAGGAGCGGTCACGGCTCGACGATGTCATTCGCACCGGGAAGTTGCGGGTCTGCACACCAGGCGACTACAAGCCGTTTGCGCTCGCCAAGCCTGACGGTACCTACGAGGGCCTCGACATCGACCTGATGCAATCGGCGGCGAAGGCGCTCGGCGTCCAGCTCGAGTTCGTGAAGACCGCGTGGCCGAAGCTGATGGACGACTTCGTCGAGAAGTGCGACATCGCCGTCGGTGGCATCTCCGTTTCGACCGACCGTGCCAAGCGCGCCGCCTTCTCGACCGCCTACATGGTCAACGGCAAGGCGCCCATCACCCGCTGCGAGAACGTCGCCAAGTTCCAGACCGTGGCCGACATCAACAAGCCCTCGGTGACCGTCATCACCAACCCGGGCGGCAGCAATGAACGGTTCGTGCGTGCCAATCTGCCGCTCGCCAAGGTCATCGTCTTCAACGACAACGTGACCATCTTCGACGAGATCCTGAAGGGCCACGCCGACGTGATGATCTCGGAATCGGTCGAGACGGTGACCCAGCAGAAAGCGCGTCCGGGTCTGTGTGCCGTCAATCCCGATCGGCCGTTGCAATACGGCGAGATGGCTTACCTGCTGCCACGCGGCGATGCGGCGATGAAGCAATGGGTCGACACGTGGCTCCATCTGAGCAAGTCCAGTGGCGAGTACGACCGCCTGCTTGCGAACTGGACGAAGTGACGCCTGGAGGAGCCTATGAAGCCAATCTCGATGTCCTTGCTGCTGCCGTTTGTCGCCGCGACCGCGCTCGCTCAGCCGGCGGTGCCGCAGATCCCGTTCGAATCGGTGCCCGACGCGATCAAGCTGCCGAGCGATGTCTATCTCGGCGAGGCGACGGGAGTCGCGGTCAACTCCAAGGGCCACGTGTTCGTGTTCTCGCGCGGCAACACGACCGGTCCGGCCTATGCCGCCGCGGCCGCGCAATTGCTCGAGTTCGATGCCGAAGGTCGCTTCGTGCGCGAGATCGGCAAGAACCTCTACGCCTGGTCGTTCGCACACACGGTGCGCGTCGATCGCGACGACAACATCTGGTGCACCGACAAGGGCTCCGATCTCGTCGTCAAGTTCAGCCCCGAGGGCAAGGTGCTGATGGTCCTCGGCCGCAAGCAAGAGGCCGCGGACGAGGACACCGCGCCGCTCAAGCATCCGAAGCCGCCGCTGCCGGCCGAGGATGGACGCTTCCGCCAGGTCACCGATGTGACCTGGGACCCGGCCGGCAACATCTTCATCAGCGACGGCTACATCAACTCGCGCGTTGCCAAGATCGACAAGTTCGGTAACTGGTTGACGTCGTGGGGAACCCGCGGCGACAAGCCGGGCGAGTTCAATACGCCGCACAGCATCGCCGCCGACGC
>DATAYY010000046.1:0-7054 GCA_036272325.1 Caldimonas sp.
CGTGCTTCGGCTGCGGTGCGCTGCCAGTCGGGCAACGCTTCGCCGTCGGCCTGCAGCACCTCGATGTGCGCGACGACCGAGAGCATCCGATCGCGGACTTCCTTCTGGAAGCCGTTCATGACCGACAGCACGATGATCAGCGCCGCGACGCCGAGCGCGATGCCGAGCATCGAGACGCCGGAGATGAACGAGATGAAGCCGTTTCTTCGCCCGGCCCGTCCGGCTCGCGTGTAGCGCCAGCCGATCTGCAGTTCGTAGGGCCAGTTCATGCGGGGGCGATGCTACCCGACGCCTGCAGCGCGCTGCTTGCGGTGTGGCTCGGATAATCGCGCCCATGCACCTGCTCGTGCCCTTCGCCGCCGACGACTCGGAGGACTGCCGCAACGTGCTGCGCGACCTCGCGCTGCCAAATCTCGAACGTCTGCTCACCGTCCTCGCAGCCGCCGGGCGCGACGACGGCGCCGCCACGAGCCTGTCGCCACCGCACGAGCGCGCGCTCGCCGCCGCATGGGGCTGGCAAGGCGGCGACGGCTTGCTGCCATTCGCGGCGCACGCCGCTGCAGCCGACGGCATCGCGACGGCAACGCTCGCCTGGGCGCTGCTGACGCCGAGCCATCTGCAGCTCGGCCGCGACGACGTGGCGCTGCTCGATCCGGCTTTGCTCGCGCTCGACGAAGCCGAATCGCGCGCCCTCTTCGCGAGCGCCGCCGAGCTGTTCGCGAGCGAAGGCTTCGCAGTGGCGTGGGGCAGCCCCGAACGCTGGTACGCGGCGCGTGACGATCTTCAGGGGCTTGCGACGCCATCGCTCGACCGCGTCATCGGCCGCGGTGTCGATCGCTGGCTGCGCGCGAGCGATCGCGGCGACAGCAGTGCGCAACGCGCGGTGTCGGCGCTGGTTCGGCGCCTGCAGAGCGAAGTGCAGCTCGTCCTCCACGCCCACGACGTCAACGAGGACCGCGAGCAGCGCGGCGATCTCGTCGTCAACTCGTTCTGGCTGAGCGGTTGCGGCCGCAGCCAGCCGACCGACGCGGCCGCGGGACCCGAGGTCGCATCGTCGCTGCGGACGCCGCTGCTCGGCGGCGACTGGGTCGCGTGGGTCGAGGCCTGGCGTGCGCTCGACGCCGGAGCGATCGCCGGCCTCCTCGCCGAGGCCCGCGCCGGCAAGCCGACGGCGCTGACGCTTTGCGGCGCGCGCTCGGCCGCGCGCTTCGAGCTGCAGCCACGATCACTCTGGCAGCGCTTGCGCGCAACGCGAAGCGCAGCGCACGAACTGCTGGCATCGCTCTAGCGGACCGCGATGGCTACCGAGATGGCGCCGATTCGACTCGTCACCCGCGACGTTCCGCCGCGTACCGCGTGGGCGCTCGAGCAGGCCGGGCTCCATCCGCTGCTGGCGCGGCTGTTCGCGGCGCGCGGCGTCAAGGGCGCCGACGAGCTCGACGACGCGCTCGCGCGCCTGCTCTCGCCGGCGACGCTGCTCGGTGCCGGCGACGCCGCCGTTCTGCTCGCCGACGCGATCGGCGCCGGCAGCCGCATCTGCGTCGTCGCCGACTACGACTGCGACGGCGCCACCGCGTGCGCGGTGACGCTGCGCGGTCTGCGCATGCTCGGCGCCGATCCGGCGACGCTCTGCTACGTCGTTCCCGACCGGCGCGTCCACGGCTATGGCCTGACGCCGCAGATCGTCGACCTCGCGCTGGCGCAATCGGCCGAGGTGCTGATGACGGTCGACAACGGGATCGCCAGCCTCGAGGGCGTCGCCCACGCGAGCGCGGCGGGGCTCGCCGTCGTCATCACCGACCACCACCTGCCGTTGCAGGGCGACGGCGGCGCCGTCCTTCCCGAAGCCGACGTCATCGTCGATCCGAACCAGCCAGGCTGCGGCTTCGCGAGCAAGCATCTCGCCGGCGTCGGCGTCGCGTTCTACGTCCTGCTCGCGTTGCGCGCGGAGCTGCGCGAGCGCGGCGACTTCACGCTCGCCGACCAGCCGCGCCTCGACGCGCTGCTCGACCTGGTCGCGCTCGGCACCGTCGCCGACGTCGTCCGCCTCGACCGCAACAACCGCTGTCTCGTCGCCCAGGGCGTGAAGCGGATCCGCGCCGGCCGCATGCAGTCCGGCGTCGCAGCGCTGTTCGCGGTCGCCGAACGCGACCCGCGCCAGGCGAGCGCGGCCGACTTCGGCTTCGCGATCGGCCCACGCCTGAACGCCGCCGGGCGTCTGGCCGACATGACGCTCGGCATCGAATGCCTGCTGACCGACGACGCGGCGCGCGCGCACGAGCTCGCCGCGCTGCTCGACGAGATCAACCGCGAGCGGCGCACGCTCGAAGCCGGCATGCGCGAGGACGCCGAGGCCGAGGTCGAGCGCGCGTTCGCGCTCAGCGGCACACTCGAGCCTGCGCTCGCGGTGTTCGATCCGTCGTTCCACGAGGGCGTCGTCGGCATCATCGCGTCGCGCCTGAAAGACCGGCTGCACCGGCCGACCTTCGTCTTCGCCCGTGGCCAGGATGGCGCGCTGAAGGGCTCGGGGCGTTCGATCGAGGGCTTTCACCTGCGCGACGCGCTCGACCTCGTCAGCAAGCGCCACCCGGGCCTGCTGCTGCGCTTCGGCGGCCATGCGATGGCGGCCGGCTGCACCCTCGCGGCCGCCGACCTCGACACCTTCCGCAGCGCGCTGCAGCAGGCCGCCGCCGAGGCGCTCGGCACGAGCGCGGTCGAGCAGACGATCGTCAGCGACGGGCCGCTGGCGGCGGCGCATTTCGACCCGGCGACGGTCCGCTTGCTCGACGGGCAGATCTGGGGCAACGCGTTCGACGCGCCGCTCTTCAGCGACACCGTCGACGTCGTCTCGCAACGACTCGTCGGCGACAAGCATCTCAAGCTTGCGCTGCGCGTCGAGGGCGTGATGCGCGATGCGATCTGGTTCGGCCGCAGCGACCCCGTCGGCGATCGCGTCCGCGTCGCCTGGCGCCTCGGCCTCGATGCCTACAACGGCGTCGAGCGGGTGCAGATGATCGTCGTCGCCGTCGAGGAAGGTTCGCCCTAGGGTGGTGGCAGGCGGCTGGCCGAGGCGGTGAGGGCACGGCGTCGTCGTCGATCTCGACCGCGTCGATCTGCGCCGGCAGCGAATGCTCGGCGGCGTCGAACAGCGGGTTGACCGCGCCTTCGAGGACGATCCGCATCAGCGCCGGCGCGCTGGCGTTGCCGATCCGGACGCGATCGAGAACGAGCCGCAGCTGCGTGCCGGCGGCGAACAGGCGCCCTTCGATCTCGACACTCTCGGCGCCGACGAGCGCGATGCCGGCGATGTGCGGCCGGCCCGAGACCTGGATCCTGTCCGGCGGCGCGAGCGTCACGCGGGCATCGTCGATCCAGCCGCTTCGGCCAAGGAACTCGGTGACGTCGGCAGCGCGCATGCGAAGCTCGCCGCGACTGTCGGCGAGCGCGACCAGGCGCTTGTGTTCGCGGTCGACGACGACGCCCTGCAGCTCGAGGCTGATCCGGTCGATCACCGGTGAGTGCTCGCGCGCGACGCGCCTGCCGACGACGGCGACGCGCTCGAACCGGCTCGCGTCGAAGCTCGCTCCGGTCACGTGCACCTCGTACGACGCCGCCGGCCCGATCGCCCGGGCGAGCGCCTCGCGCAGCGCGCTTGCGGCGCGCTCGTCGACGACGCTCGCGCACGCCACGACGAGCAACGAGACGGCGGCGACAACGCAGCGCAAGGTCATGGGGCTCTGGCCGGAGATGTTTCAAATCGCACGATGCCAGAGCGGCAGGCGTCGTGCCGGGCGACGGATGGCGCTCGCATGCGCTGAGGCCACTCCTAGAATCGCGCGGTTTGCGCCCGGAGGGCGCCGGAGCATCGCCCATGCCGTTCGTCGGCGTCGTTCACCTCGCCATCGCCGCGTTCTTCGGCATCCACGCAGTCCGCTCCGGGCAGCCGATCTACTGGCTGTTCGTGCTGTTCGCGTTTCCGCTCCTCGGCAGCGTCGTCTACTGCTTCGCGATCTATCTGCCGCAGTGGCGCTTCACGCGCGGCGGCATGAAGGCGGCGCGCACGGTCCAGAACATCGTCGATCCGCATCGCGAGCTGCGCGAGGCGAGCGCGGAGTTCGACCGCACCCCGACCGCGTACAACCGCGCGCGCCTCGCCGCCGCGCTGCTCGCCAAGGGACACGTCGACGAGGCGATCGAGCACTATCGGGCGACCGCGAGCGGCCCCTACGCCAGCGACGCGACCTTTCTCGCCGGGCTGGCACGTGCCGAGATCGCGGCCGGCAGGCACGGCGATGCGGCGGCGACCCTGGGGCGGCTGTTCGCAAGCCATCCCGAGCAGCGCCGCGGCGCGCTCGCGATCGCCCATGCCGAGGCGCTCGCCGGCGCCGGCAACGTCAACGCGCGGGCCGCGTTCGAGGCCGTCGTCGCCCAGGACGCGTCGACCGAGGCACAGTACAAGTACGGCGCGTTCCTGCACAGCCGCGGCGACCGGCCCGGCGCACGGCGCGCCTTCGAGGCCGTGCTGCGCAACGCCGAGCACGGCCATGTCCATTCGCGCGAGCTGAATCGGGAGTGGATTGCCCAGGCGCATGCAGGGCTGAAGCAAATGGAGACATGATGCGGGCGCGATGAACGCCGACCTGCACTGCCACTCCACGGTCTCCGACGGCACGCTCGAGCCCGAGGCACTCGCCGCGCGCGCCAAGGCCAATGGCGTCGAGCTCTGGGCGCTCACCGACCACGACGAGCTCGGCGGCCAACGGCGCGCGCGCGACGCGGCGCGTGCGATCGGCCTGCCGTACCTGACCGGTGTCGAGATCTCGGTCACCTTCATCGACACCACCGTGCACATCGTCGGCCTCGGCGTCGACGCCGACGATGCCGCGCTGCTGCAGGGGCTGCGCGCGACGCGCGGCGGCCGCGACGCGCGCGCACACGAGATGGCCGAGGGTCTCGCCAAGGTCGGCATTGCAGGCACCTACGAAGGGGCGCTGCGCTACGTCGGCAATCCGGACCTGATCTCGCGCACCCACTTCGCACGCCATCTCGTCGACAGCGGCGTCTGCGCCGACACGCAGGAGGTGTTCCGGCGCTTTCTCGTCGACGGCAAGCCCGGCTTCGTGCCGCATCGGTGGGCGACGCTTGCCGACGCCGTCCGCTGGATCGGCGATTCAGGTGGCATCGCGATCGTCGCCCACCCGGCGCGCTACAGGTTCTCGCCGACCGAGGAATATGCGCTCTTCACCGAGTTCAAGGGGCACGGCGGCCGTGGCGTCGAGGTGACGACCGGCAGCCACACCGCCGTCGAGGCCGGGCGCTACGCCGAGACCGCGCGCGAGTTCGATCTTCTCGCGTCGCGCGGCAGCGATTTCCACAGCCCCGACGAGAGCAGGATCGACCTCGGCGGCCTGCCGCCGCTGCCGGCCGGGCTGGCGCCGGTGTGGCAGGCGCTCGAAGCGCGCGTGCACGGACCCACCTGAAGCGCAGCGCGGCGCGGGCATCGACAATCGGCGGGTGTCGCAGTATTTACAGGTCCATCCGGTCAACCCGCAGCCACGTCTGCTCAAGCAGGCGGCGCAGATCCTCGAGCACGGCGGCGTCGCCGCGATCCCGACCGATTCGAGCTACGCCCTCGCCTGCCACCTCGACGACAAGGCTGCCGCGGAGCAGCTGCGGCGCCTGCGCAACGTCGATGCGCGGCATCACCTGACGCTGCTCTGTCGCGACCTCTCCGAGCTCGCGAGCTACGCCCGCGTCGACAACCGCCAGTACCGCCTGCTCAAGCTGGCGACGCCGGGGCCGTTCACGTTCATCCTCGAAGCGACCAAGGAAGTGCCGCGCCGCGTCTCGCATCCGTCACGGCGGACGATCGGCCTGCGCGTGCCCGACCACCCGGTCACCGGTGCCCTGCTCGACCTGCTCGGCCAGCCGCTGCTCGCGACGACCCTGATTGCGCCGGGCGAGAGCGAGCCGATGAACGACGCGGCGCGAATCCGCGAGCGGTTCGAGAAGTCGGTGCAGGCGATCGTCGACGCCGGCGCCTGCCCGATGCAGCCGACGACGGTGATCGACCTGACCGCGGAGTCGCCGCTCGTCGTCCGCCTCGGCCGCGGGGATCCGGCGCAGCTCGGCCTCACCGTCGCCGAAGGCATCTGACCGTTCGTCCGGACGGCCTTGACTGCGCCCTTGTCACGCTATTATAGTGATATCACTTTGAAAGCATCGCCGCCGTCGGCGATCTTGACCGGAGCATGCCATGGCCATCCAGACCACCGAAGAGCGGGCCGCCGCGACGACCAGCGGCTTCGTCTACGTCACCATCGGCCTCGTCGGCCTCCTGCTCGCGGTCGGGCTGCTCGTGACCCGGCCGATGGGCCCGACCCTGGCGGTGCTCGTCCTCGCCGTGCTGCTCGCGATCTGGTGCCTGGGCGGCCTCTACATGCTGCAGCCGAACCAGGCGGCGATCCTGCTGCTGTTCGGCAGCTACCGCGGCACCGATCGCGAGCGCGGCTTGCGCTGGGCCAATCCGTTCTACAGCAAGAGCAAGATCTCGGTGCGCGCCCACAACTTCAACAGCGAGAAGCTGAAGGTCAACGACTTGCGCGGCAATCCGATCGAGATCGCCGCCACCGTCGTCTGGCGGGTCGACGACACCGCGCGTGCGAGCTTCGACGTCGAGAACTACGAAGCCTACGTGCTGACGCAGGCGGAATCGGCGGTGCGCCACCTCGCGCTCAGCTACGCGTATGACAATCTCGAGGACCCGGGCGCGACGAGCAACACCGAGGTGACGCTGCGCTCGGGGACCGACGAGGTCTCGGCGGCGCTCAGCCGCGAGCTGCAGCAGCGCTTCGAGCAGGCCGGTCTCGTCGTCGTCGACGCCAAGCTGACGCACCTCGCGTATGCACCCGAGATCGCCGGCACGATGCTGCGCCGCCAGCAGGCCGAAGCGGTCATTGCGGCGCGGACGAAGATCGTCCAGGGCGCGGTCGGCATGGTCGAGCTCGCGCTGAAGGGGCTCGCCGAGCGTGACCTGATCCAGCTCGACGACGAG
>DATAYY010000047.1:0-7219 GCA_036272325.1 Caldimonas sp.
ACATCGCGTTGATCGCCTGCACCACCTGTTGCCAGCGCGGCGTACCGTTGTCGCCGCGCAGTGCGGCGCGCGCCTTCCACGCCAGCATCTCGTCGGAAAGCGGGATCTCGTGGTGCGTCCTGGCGACGAGGCGTGTCGCGCGCAGGAACTGGTCGCTGGCCTCGGGCTGCAGCTTGATCGCCGTCTGCCGCGCCACGCTCGCCCATGCGTACGCGGCCAGATCGGGGGGCAACGCCTTCTCCCAGCGGCCGGCGAGCAACGCCGCGCTCGACTCGTTGTCGCTCGCGCCGAGACGGACGATCGCCAGTGTCGCCAGCTCGGCGTCGGTGCGGGTCGCCGCGCTCGCCTTCTTGGCGAGGAAACGCCCGGGGCTGTCGATGATCTCGCCGACAGCGGCAGCGGCCGGGTCGGGCAGCAGCTCCGCGGCCTGGCGCGCGGCGCGAGGCCGGCCGCCCTCGATGCTCGCGCGCAGCTTGTTCCAGACGTCGGCAGGTGCCAGCAGCTTGGCATCGGCGAGCGTCGTCGCGAGGAATGCACAACCATCGTCGGCATCCTTCTGGGCCAGCCACGCTGCCACGGCCGAGTCGCCGACGTCCTTGCCGGCGAGCCGGTCGCCGGCGAGCGCGAAGCAGGTGACCTCGCGGTCATCGTTCATCCGAAAGCGCGGAAACTCGGCGGCGAAGGTTGCGACGTCGCGCCGCCGCCCGAGCTCGAGCAGCCAATCATTGCGAAGCCGATCCTCGACGTAGGTGCCGCTCCAGCGCTGCGCGAAGGCGGCGAACTCGGCCGGCTGGACCTCGTTGATGCGGTTGGTCAGCTCCCAGTATTCGACCCACATCGCGAGCGGATTGCGCTCGGCGCCGGCCTGCTCCCTGAGCGCGGCGAGGCGCACGCGATCGTGCTTGCGAAATGCCTCGCGGGCATCGATCAACGTCGTCTCGGACCCTTGCGCGACCGCAGCCGTGGGCAGCGTCGAGGCGAGGACGGTGATCGCCGTGATCGTCGCCGCCAGCGCGAGTGTCCGCAGGGCGTGGCGTGCATGCAGCTGCCGGCGCCGCGCCTCATATACTGGATCGATCCGATTTGTCGTCGCCACTCGCATCCTGGTCCATCCGTGAACGTCGCGTCCGAGCCCGGGCTCCCGGAACGGCGCGCGCTTCGCGCCAGGCTCGTCGCCGGGCGCGACGCCTTCGTCGCCTCGGCCGCCTTCGCCGCTGCCAACGGCGCACTCTCGTCACACCTTCGCACCGTGCTCGTCTCGCTCGAGCCTGCGTGTCTCGGCCTCTGCTGGCCGATGCGATCGGAATTTAACGCAGTCGCTGCAGTGGCCGCCGACGAGACTTTCGGCAAAGTGGCACGCGCCCTGCCATATGCACGGCGCCTGTCGCGCGCGATGGAGTTCAGGAGCTGGAGCGGCGAGACGCCTTCGGCGACCGACGAATGCGGCATTGCGACCAGCGACGGCGCAGTGGTCGTCCCCGACGTCGTCGTCGTCCCCTGCCTCGGCTTTACACGCGCCGGCCACCGGCTCGGCAGCGGCGGCGGCTATTTCGACCGCTGGCTCGCGGCGCACCCGCATGTCGTCGCCGTCGGCGTCGCATGGGACTGTGGCGAGCTCGGCCCCCTCGAGTTCGCGGCGCAGCCGCACGACGTTGCGCTCGCGTTCGTCGTCACCGAGAGCGGCATCCGCTAGCAGGGCATCGGCGCGGCGCCGACGGCCTCGCGGGTCGCCTCCGCTTCGTTTTCGACCCAGGTCGCGAACCGCGCGACCTCGGATCGCAATCGACTCCCCGAGCCGACCAGCATCCAGTACGAGAAGGGGCTCACGATCCGCCCCGACTCGCCGAACGGCTCGACCAGCTCGCCGCGTTGCAGCGCCTCGAAGACGAGTGGCAGACGGGCGAGCGCGACGCCATGACCGGCGAGCGCGGCCTGGACCTGCTGGTACGTGAAGTTGAGCGAGAGCCAGCGCCTGGGCTCGAGCGCCGGCAGCTGATGGCAAGCGAGCCAGTGCCGCCAACTCAGGAACTCGGTGCTCGCGCGGTCGTCGTCCTCCTCGAGCAGCGTGTGCTGGGCGAGATCCGCCGGCCGCGCGAGTGGCGGCGCGTCGCCCGCCTTGATCCGCTCCCAGAGGCTGCGGCTGACGGCCGGGGTCAGCGTCTCGTCGAACAGGTGCTTGCCGCCGGCGGGCGCTTGCGCCGAGCTGCAGTAGCGGAGCGCCAGGTCGAGCTCGGGGTCGTCGTCGAGATCGGCGATCGCGTCGTGCGCCGAGACGCGGATGTCGATGTCCGGATGCTCGCGCTGGAACGCCTCGATCCTCGGCAGCAGCCAGAGCGAGCCGAACGACGCGAAGGTGGTGACGCTGACCCGCTGGCGGCCGCGAGCACGGCGGATGTTCTGCACGCTGGTGTCGAGCTTGGCGAGCAGCGGCTCGACCGCGCGCAGCAGCGTCAGCCCGTCCGGGGTGATCTGGACGTGGCGCGTGCCGCGCACGAAAAGCTGCGCGCCGAGTTCGTCCTCAAGGCCCTTGATCTGGCGGCTGACCGCCGACTGCGTGACGTGCAGCTCCTCCGCGGCGACGCCGAAGTTGAGCGTCCGCGCGACCGCCTCGAGGGCCCGCAGGTTGGTCAGCGAGAGCGGCCTGCGGGACCTTGCACTCATGCTGGTAGAGCATCAATCGACGCTTCCGTTTTCATTGGATTTCCATGGGTGATATCACGATCATAACGACTCGGTGATGAGCAGGAGATCCATGATGAATGCGCAACTAGAAGCAGCCTTCCACGGCAACGTCCGGAGCCTCGACGGTGGGCGCATCCTGCCGCTCGGCTCGGCCGGTGGCAGGCTCGAGGTCCTCCATGGGCGAGTCTGGCTGACGCGGGCAGGCGATCCGGACGACTACTTCGTCGATCTCGGCCAGTCGGTCGTCGTCCCGACGTCGGGTCGCGCGCTCGTCGCTGCGCTCGACGACGGCCAGCCAGCGCTGATCGCCTGGCGTCCGCGAACGCTGATGGATCGCATCGTAGGCCTGGTCGGCTCGACGGTTCGGCGCTGCTGGGACATCGTCGATCCGGCGCGCAGGATCGGCGCCGGAGCGCTCGCCGCGGCGATCGCGCTCGTCTCGGGTGCATTGCTGTTCGGGCCGCTGTCGGACCAGCGCACGCTGACGCTGGCCGCCGCCGCGGTTCGGCACAATGGCGGCGCCGCCAACGCGCACTTCGGCGCCGTGGTTCCGGCCATCCCGAGAGGACCCCGAGTCGATGCCGGCGCTGCCCAACCCCGCGACCGAAGCGCAGCGCAAGAGGCTGGTCGCCGCACGCCTCGCATTGCCTGACCGGCTCGAGCGATCGGTCCGGCTTCAGGAGAACCTGCGTGCGTGGCTGGTCGGCCGCCGCGAACGGTCGATCGGCGCTTACTGGCCGATCAAGGGCGAGTTCGATCCGCTGCCGGCGCTCTACCGCTGGAGCGAGGGCGCGGTCGACGGCAGCCCGCGGCGGATCGGCCTGCCGGTCGCCGACCGGACGACCAAGTCGCTGCGCTTTCACGTCTGGTATCCGGGCTGCGAGACTGAGCTCGACGCCTACGACATCCCCAAGCCCAAGGGCACCGACGAGTTCCTGCCCCAGATGCTCGTCGTTCCCTGCCTCGGCTTTGGCCCGGGCGGCGCTCGGCTCGGCTACGGCGGCGGCTTCTTCGACCGCACGCTGCGCGCGCTGACGCCGCATCCGATCACCGTCGGCGTCAGCTTTACGCATGGCTTCCTGCCACTCTTGCGCGGCTCGCCCGACGACCTTCCGCTCGACGCGCTGATCACCGAGGACGGCGTGATGTGGCAGCGACCCTAGCTTCGCCGGGGCGCGCCAGCAGTGTCAGCGCGCGCCGAGGCGCCGGCAGATCTCGAGCGCGAGCGCCGATTGGTTGAGCGTGTAGAAGTGCAGCCCCGGCGCCCCGCCGTCGATCAGGCGTTGCGCCAGGCGCGTGACGACGTCGAGGCCGAAGGCGCGGATCGATGCCGCGTCGTCCATGAAGCCTTCCATCTTGAGCGCGATCCAGCGCGGGATCTCGATCCCGTCGCGTGCCGCGAACTGGGCGATTCGCGCAAAGTTGTGGAACGGCATGACGCCGGGAACGATCGGCACCTCGACACCGAGCGCACGGACCTCGTCGACGAAGTGGAAATAGGCGTCGGGATTGAAGAAGAACTGCGTGATCGCCGAGTCGGCGCCGGCCTTCACCTTGGCCGCGAAGTGCTGCAGGTCGCGCTTCGCATAGCGCTGCTGCGGGTGGTATTCGGGGTACGCGGCGACCTCGATGAACCAGTCGTTTCCTTGCGTCTCGCGGATGAAGGCGATCAGCTCGCTCGCGTAACGGAACTCGCCGGCGGTCGCGGTGCCGCTCGGAAGATCGCCGCGCAGTGCGACCAGACGGCGGATCTTCTGCGCCCGGTAGGTCGCGAGGATCTCGGAGATGCCACTCTTGGTCGAACCGACACACGAAAGATGCGGCGCGGCTTCCTGGCCGAGCGCGGCGATGTCGCTCACGGTCGCGAGCGTCTTGTCGCGCGTCGAGCCGCCGGCACCGTAGGTGACGCTGAAGAACTCGGGCCTGGCGGCGGCGAGATCGGCGACGACCGTCTTCAGCTTCTCGCTGCCCACCGGCGTGTTGGGCGGGAAGAACTCGAAGCTGACCGGCACCGGTACGTCGATCGCTGTCGTCATCGCCGGCCTCGCGCGCGGAGGAAGAACTCGCGGTTGCCGTCGCCGCCGTCGACGACACTCGCGAACCAGTCGACGACGTCGAGCCCGGCGGCGGTGCAGGCATCGCGCAGCCGCCGCTCGACGCGCGCGTAGCTCGACGCATCGCGCACCACGCCGCCCTTGCCGATGTCGGCCGGTTGCAGCTCGAACTGCGGCTTGGCGAGCAGCAGCAGCTCGCCCGCGGCCAGCGGCGCGAGCGCCGGCACGACGAGCGTGAGCGAGATGAACGACAGGTCGGCGACGATCAGGTCGAAGCGGCGGCAGGGCAGCGCATCGGCGTCGAGACGACGTGCGTTGACGCCCTCGAGCGCAGTCACGCGCGGGTCGGCAGCGAGGCGCGGGTGGAGCTGGCCATGGCCGACGTCGACGCCGACGACCCGGGTCGCGCCGCGCGACAGCAGCACGTCGGTGAAGCCGCCGCTGCCCTGGCCGATGTCGAGGCACGTCATCGCCCGCACGTCGATCGCCGAGCGTGCGAGCGCGCCCTCGAGCTTTAGCCCGCCACGCGAGACGAAGCGAAGCTCGGCGTCATCGACGACTTCGATCTCGGCTGCCTCGGGCAGCTCCTCGCCGGCCTTGCGCGGCACCGCCCAGCCCTGCGCGGCGCGCCAGCGAACGCCGCCGCGCGCGATCAGCCGTTGTGCCGCCGACCGGCTCGGCGCGACGCCGCGCTCCACGAGCAACTGGTCGATGCGCATCGCCGCTCCCGCGTGCGCTCCTCAGTAGCGGTACGTGTCGGGCTTGTACGGGCCCTGCTTCGACACGCCGATGTACTCCGCCTGCTCGTCGCTCAGCTCGGTCAGCATCGCGCCGACCTTCTTCAGGTGCAGCCGCGCGACCTTCTCGTCGAGGTGCTTGGGCAGTACGTAGACGTTGCCGACCACGTAGTCGGCGCTGTGCGTGAAGAGTTCGATCTGCGCGATCGTCTGGTTGGCGAAGCTCGACGACATGACGAAGCTCGGGTGACCGGTGCCGCAACCGAGGTTCACGAGCCGCCCCTTGGCGAGCAGGATGATCCGCTTTCCGTCCGGGAAGATCACGTGGTCGACCTGCGGCTTGATTTCCTCCCACTCGCACTTCTCGATCGACGCGATGTCGATCTCGTTGTCGAAGTGGCCGATGTTGCAGACGATCGCCTGGTCCTTCATCGCCGCCATGTGCTCGTGGCGGATGACGCCCTTGTTGCCGGTGCAGGTGACGAAGATGTCGGCCTTGTCGGCGGCGTACTCCATCGTCACGACCTTGTAGCCTTCCATCGCCGCCTGCAGCGCGTTGATGGGGTCGATCTCGGTCACCCAGACCTGCGCCGAGAGCGCGCGCAGCGCCTGCGCCGAGCCCTTGCCGACGTCGCCGTAGCCGGCGACGCATGCGACCTTGCCGGCGATCATCACGTCGGTCGCGCGCTTGATGCCGTCGACGAGCGACTCGCGGCAGCCGTAGAGGTTGTCGAACTTGCTCTTGGTGACCGAGTCGTTGACGTTGATGGCGCGAAAGAGGAGCGTTCCCTTGGCGCTCATCTCCTTCAGCCGGTGCACGCCGGTGGTCGTCTCCTCGGTCACGCCGACGATCTCGGCAGCCTTGCGCGAATACCAGGTCGGATCGTCGGCCAGCCTGGCCTTGATGCTCGCGAACAGGCATGTTTCTTCTTCGCTCGTCGGCTTGGCGAGGACGCTCTGGTCCTTCTCGGCGCGCTTGCCGAGGTGCATCAGCAGCGTCGCGTCGCCGCCATCGTCAAGGATCATGTTCGGGCCTTCGCCCTTCGCGCCCTTGGCGCCGAACTCGAAGATGCGATGCGTGTAGTCCCAGTAATCGGTGAGAGACTCGCCCTTGTACGCGTACACGGGCGTTCCGGCGGCGGCAAGCGCCGCTGCGGCGTGGTCTTGGGTCGAGAAGATGTTGCACGAGGCCCAGCGAACGTCGGCGCCGAGCGCTTGCAGCGTCTCGACCAGCACCGCGGTCTGGATCGTCATGTGCAGGCTGCCGGCGATGCGCGCGCCCTTGAGTGGCCGGGTCTTTGCGAACTCGTCGCGGATCGCCATCAGGCCTGGCATCTCGGTCTCGGCGATCCGGATTTCCTTGCGGCCCCAGGCGGCGAGCGCGAGGTCAGCGACGATGTGGGGGGCCGCGGCGTGCGGCTTGAGGACGGCGTTCATGTCAGTGCTCCAAGGTCGACGGCGGGACCCGCGCGGCGGTGTCGACAGGGAGGCCAAGCTCACCCACGAGGAACCATCGTGCGGGTGAGCGCGGTTGCAATTCTGGCGTTCCGAGCCTGGGACGCGGCCGCGTGGCCCCGCCTTGCAACGCTCCTCGGAAAGCGTCGCAATTCTACCGCGGCCGCTCATGACCCGGCGTCCTGGACTCTTATCATGACCGTGTGACTCCGCCCGCCGTCGAGCCGTGGTCGCGCTGCGACCCCGAGCTCCTGCGCGGGGTCGTCGGCGTCCTGACCGACATCGACGACA
>DATAYY010000048.1:0-12365 GCA_036272325.1 Caldimonas sp.
ATCCTCGACCTCGTGCGCAGCCTGAAGGGTGCGCGCGACAAGACGATCCTCCTCGTCGAGCACAAGATGGACGTCGTCCGCGAGCTCGCCGACCGCATCATCGTCCTGCACAACGGCCAGCTCGTCGCCGACGGCGAGCCCGCCGCAGTGATCGCGTCGCCGATCGTCCAGCAAGCGTACCTCGGGCTCGCGCCCGAGCCCGAGCCGGGATGAGCGCGACCCCGCTGCTCGAGCTCGCCGGCGTGCACACGCACATCGGCGCGTACCACATCCTGCACGGCGTCGACTTCGACGTCGCCGCCGGCGAAGTGACGATGCTGCTCGGGAGGAACGGCGCCGGCAAGACGACGACGCTGCGAACGATCATGGGTTTGTGGGCAGCAACGAGAGGCCGGGTCGTCTTCGACGGCCGGCAGATCGGCGGCCCTGCGGCGGCGCTCGCCGGCGCCGATCGGCCAACGGCATCGGCTGGCGCGAAGCAGTCGCAGCTGCTGACGCCGGCGATCGCCGCCCAGGGAATCGCCTACGTTCCCGAGAACATGGGCATCTTCGCCGACCTCAGCGTCGCCGAGAACATGTTGCTCGCGGCGCGCTCGGCGCGCCGGCTCGATCAGCTCGACAGCGCGCGCCTCGAGTGGCTGTTCGGCCTTTTCCCGGCGCTGAAGAAGTTCTGGCTCCATCCCGCTGGCAAGCTCTCGGGCGGCCAGAAGCAGATGCTGGCGATCGCGCGCGCGATGGTCGAGCCGCGCCGCCTGTTGCTGATCGACGAGCCGAGCAAGGGCCTTGCACCGGTGATCGTGCAGAACCTGATTGCGGCGTTGCGCGAGCTCAAGCGCACGGAAACGACGATCCTGCTCGTCGAGCAGAACTTCGCCGTCGCGCAGGCGCTCGGCGATCGCGTCGCGGTGATGGACGACGGCCGGATCGTCCACCGCGGCGCGATGGCCGAGCTCGCCGCCGACGAGGCGCTGCAGCACCGCCTGCTCGGCCTCTCGCTGGCGGCGCACCAGTGACCGCCGTGCGAGCGCCCCGACCATGAACACCCTCGTCACCCCCGCCACCGCGCCCGACGCGATCCCGAAGCGCGCCTTCGACGTCCGCCCGCTCGTCCTCGTCGTCGCGATCGCGCTCGTCGCCTGGCCGCTGGTCGGTTCGTCGTCGACCTGGCTGACGCTGACGATCGCCGGCCTGGCGATGGGGATGATCATCTTCATCGCCGCGTCGGGGCTGACGCTCGTGTTCGGGCTGATGGACGTCCTCAACTTCGGCCACAGCCTTTTCATCGCCCTTGGCGCGTACCTGGCGACGACGATTTTCGCGGCGATGGGCGGCGCGGCCGCGGCGCCGAGCGTCGCCAGCAATCTCGGCGTCGTCGCCGTCGCGCTGTTCGCAGCGATCGTGCTCGGCGGAACGATCGGCCTCGGCTTCGAGCGCGTCGTCGTCCGGCCGGTCTACGGCCAGCATCTGAAGCAGATCCTGGTCACGATCGGCGGCGCCATCGTCGGCGAGGAGCTGATCAAGGTCGTCTGGGGCCCGGCGCAAATCCCGCTGCCGCCGCCCGAGGCGCTGCGCGGCTCGCTCCTGATCGGCGATGCCAGCGTCGAGAAGCTCCGCCTCGTCGCCGTCGTCGTCGGCGTCGTCGTCCTCGCCGGCCTGCTCTACACGCTCAACCGCACCAAGATCGGCCTCCTCATCCGCGCCGGCGTCCAGGACCGCGAGATGGTCGAAAGCCTCGGCTACCGGATCCGGCGCCTCTTCGTCGGCGTCTTCGCCGCCGGCTCGGCGCTCGCCGGCCTCGGCGGATGCCTGTGGGGAATGAACCAGCAGATCGTCATCCCGCAGATCGGCGGCCAGGTCAACGTGCTGCTGTTCATCGTCATCATCATCGGCGGCCTGGGCTCGACGCTCGGTTGCCTGTTCGGCGCTTTGCTCGTCGGCCTGATCGCGAACTACGTCGGCTTCGTCGCCCCGAAGCTGGCGATGTTCTCAAGCATCGGGCTGATGGTCGCGATCCTGCTCTGGCGGCCGCAGGGCCTCTACCCGGTCGTGAACCGCTGATGCTGTCTCGCCTCGTCTCGCACGACCTGCCGCGCAGCCGCTGGCTGGCGATCGCGCTCGTCGTGATCGTCATCGCGCTGGCGCTGACGCCGTTCGTCTTTCCCGGCACGAAGGCGCTCAACGTCGCCGCCAAGGTGATCGTCTTCATCGTCCTCGCGGCGAGCTTCGACCTCCTGCTCGGCTACACCGGCATCGTGAGCTTTGCGCACACGATGTTCTTCGGCATCGGCGCCTATGGCGTCGCGATCGCGGCGACCCGGATCGGCCCGACCTGGCCGTCGCTCGCGCTCGGCGTCGTCTGCGCACTCTCGGTCTCGCTCGTCCTCTCGCTCGTCATCGGCCTGTTCAGCCTACGCGTGCGCGCGATCTTCTTTGCCATGATCACGCTCGCCGTCGCGTCCGCGTTCGCGACGCTGGCGTCGCAGCTCTCGGACTTCACCGGCGGCGAAGACGGCCTCACCTTCAAGGTTCCCGAGGCGCTGCAGCCGGGCACCGAGTACGCGGCCGAGCCGTTCCTCGGCGCGTCCATCGACGGCCGCCTGCTCACCTATTACGCGATCTTCGTCGCCGCGCTCGTGCTCGTGCTGGCGCTGCTTCGGATCGTCAACTCGCCGTTCGGCCGCGTCCTGCAGGCGATCCGCGAGAACGACTTCCGCGCCGAGGCGATCGGCTATCGCACCGTCGTCTACCGCACGCTCGCGAGCGTCGCCTCGGCGCTGTTCGCGACGCTTGCCGGCATCCTGCTCGCGCTCTGGCTGCGCTACAACGGCCCTGACACGACGCTCTCGTTCGAGATCATGCTCGACGTGCTGCTGATCGTCGTCATCGGCGGCATGGGGACGATCTACGGCGCGGTCGTCGGCAGCGTGCTGCTCGTGCTGGCGCAGAACTACCTGCAGGACCTGATGAAGATCGCCGCCTCTGCGGTGCAGGGCGTCCCCTTCCTGGCCCAAATCGTCTCGCCCGACCGCTGGCTGCTCTGGCTCGGCATCCTGTTCGTGCTCTCGGTCTACTACTTCCCGACCGGCGTCGTCGGCCGGCTGCGCTCGATCGGCAAGCGCGCAGCGCGGCGCTGAGACCGTCGGGACGAACGTGATTCGTCGCCAGCACGCTCGTCCTTGGTCGCTTGCGCTGCTCTGCGCGTTGGCATTGATCGCACGCAGCGCCCCTGCCGCCGAAGCCGCAGCAACGCCGTGGCCGACCGCCGGTTGGGACACCTCGACCCCGGAAGCGCAAGGCGTCCGCTCCCCCGCGCTCGCCGAGCTGGTCGATTTCGGCGCCGCGAACGACATGGACAGCCTACTCGTCGTTCGCCACGGCAGGATCGTCGCCGAGGCGACCTATGCGCCGTTTCGACCGCGGCTGCGTCACGCCGTCAACTCGGTCACCAAGGCGGTCGTCGGCACGCTGGTCGGCATCGCCGCCGACCATGGCGTCCTGCGCCTCGACGAGCCCGTGCTCGTGTCGTTCGCCGATCGCGGCATCGCGCACGTCGATGCCGACAAGCGGGCGCTGACGATCGCCCATCTGCTCGACATGACGTCGGGAATCGACTGGCGCGAGCCGCTGACGGAAGCGCCTCCCGAGACGATGCTGCAGATGGAGCAGAGCAGCGACTGGGTCGGCTTCATCCTCGACCGGCCGATGGCGAGGCCGCCGGGGCAGGCGTTCAACTACGACAGCGGCGACTGGCACCTGCTCTCGGCGATCCTGTCGAAGAAGACCGGCCTGAGCACGGTCGATTACGCCGAGCGTGTGCTGTTCGAGCCGCTCGGCATCCGCGATGCGCGCTGGCGACGCGACCCGCAGGGGATCGCCGTCGGCGGCTATGGCCTCTTCCTCGAGCCACGCGACATGGCGAAGATCGGCTATCTCTACCTTCACCAGGGCCAATGGGCCGGGCAGCAGGTCGTGCCGCGCGCCTGGACCGACCGGGTCTTCAACGCGTCGGTCGACATGCGGCTCGGCACCCCGCTGCCGTTTCGTTACGGCAGCGGCTGGTGGACCATTCCCGACAAGCGCGCCTACATGGCGGTCGGCTTCCTGCGCCAGTTGATCATCGTCCTGCCCGATGCCGACGTCGTCGCCGTCGTCACCGGACGAAAGCACTATCCCTTCATGCCGCTGATCGATCGGATCGTCGCCGCGGCGACCTCGGCGACACCACTTCCGGACGACGCCGCGGGGCGCGCGCGTCTCGCCGCGCGCATCGACGCGGCAGCGGTCGAGCAGCCGAGCCAGATCGCACCGGCCTCGCCGCTGGCGCGCGAGATCTCGGGTCGGCGCTGGCAATTCGATCGCAACGGCCTCGGCCTGCGCGCGATCACGCTCGACCTCACCGCGCCCGAGCCTCGCTTCGTCGCCGAAGTCGCGAGCGCGGGCGCGGGCGCGGCGCCGCTGCGGATCGAGGCGCGGATCGGCTTCGACGGCCTGTTCCGCAACCAGGACGTCGGCGGCGGCATCGTCCTTGCCGTCAAGGGTCGATGGCGCGACGAAAAGACGCTCGACCTCGTCGTGCGTTCGCTCACCGAGGGCATCGTTCGCCGCTACGCGTTCGCCTTCAGCGGCGGCGACGTCGAGGTGTCGTTCGAATCGAACCAGGGCCTGCGCGCCGTTCTCCGCGGCCGGCGCAGCGACTAGCGCGGTCGCCGTGATAATCGCGATCGGCATGAAGCAGAAATCCGCGAACGGCGCGACCGCGATCCCGAAGGTGCCGACCGGCATCGACGGCCTCGACGAGATCACCGCGGGTGGCCTGCCGCGCGGCCGGCCGACGCTCGTGATCGGCGGCCCGGGCTGCGGCAAGACGATGCTCGCCGCGGAGTTCATCGTCCGCGGCGCGACGAGCTTCGACGAGGCCGGAGTCTTCATGATGTTCGAGGAGACCGCCGACGAGCTCGCCGCCAACGTGCGCTCGCTCGGCTTCGATCTCGACAAGCTCGTCCGGCAGAAGAAAGTCGCGCTGGATCACGTCCACGTCGAGCGCAGCGAGATCGAGGAGACCGGCCAGTACGACCTCGAGGGGCTCTTCATCCGCCTCGGCCATGCGATCGACTCGGTCGGCGCCAAGCGAGTCGTCCTCGACACGCTCGAGGCGCTGTTCTCGGGCTTGTCGGACCACGCCGTCCTGCGCGCCGAGTTGCGGCGCCTCTTTCGCTGGCTCAAGGACCGCGGCATGACCGCGGTCATCACGGCCGAGCGCGGCGCCGAGACGCTGACGCGCTACGGCCTCGAGGAGTACGTCGCCGACTGCGTGATCCTGCTCGACCATCGCGTCACCGACGAGGTCTCGACGCGGCGCCTGCGCATCGTCAAGTACCGCGGCTCGCCGCACGGCACCAACGAGTACCCATTCCTGATCGGCACCGGCGGGATCGTCGTCCTGCCGATCACGTCGCTCAGGCTCGACCACGCGGCGTCGAGCGAACGCGCGGCGACCGGCATCCCCAAGCTCGACGAGATGCTCGACGACAAGGGCTTCTTTCGCGACAGCAGCGTCCTCATCTCGGGTGCGCCGGGTACCGGCAAGACCAGCGTCGGCGCCTGCGTCGCTGCGGCGGCGTGCGCGCGCGGCGAGCGCGTCCTCCTGTTCTCGTACGAGGAGTCGGCGGGGCAGCTCGTTCGCAACATGCGGTCGATCGGCATCGACCTCGAGCGCTGGCTGAAGAAGGGGCTGCTCAGCATCCACGCCTCGCGGCCGACGCTGCAGGGGCTCGAGCAGCACCTCGTCGTCATGTACGAGGCGGTGCGCGGGTTCGCGCCGGCCGTCGTCGTCGTCGATCCGATCAGCAACCTGACCTTGTACGCCGGGGACGCCGGCCTGAAGCCGACGCTGATGCGGCTGATCGACTTCCTGAAGCAGAGCCACGTGACCGCGATCTTCACCAGCCTGATCAGCGACGCCCACGTCGCCGTCGCCGAGACCGAGCTGGGCATCTCCTCGCTGATGGACACCTGGCTGCTGCTCTCGAACCTGGAGGCCAACGGCGAGCGAACGCGGGCGCTTCAGGTGGTCAAGTCGCGTGGCATGCCGCACTCGAATGTCGTCCGCGAGTTCGTCTTCTCCAATCGCGGTCTCGATCTCCTCGACGCCGATCACGACAGCGGCCGGGCCCTGACCGGGCGGTTGCGCTTGGGCGCGCAAAATGCCAAGGACGTTGCGAAGGGGCGAGCCCCCGGCGCCGGTTCCGCCAGGAGGAGGCCATGAAGGGGAATGCCGTCCGCGAGCTCGACAAGCCGGCCCGGGCGCAGAAGGCCGAATGGCAGCTTCGCCTCTATGTCGCCGGGGCGACCGCGAAGTCGGTCGCCGCGCTCGCCAACCTGAGACGCCTGTGCGAGACGCATCTCGCCGGCCGCTACGAGATCGAAGTGATCGACCTGCTCGTCAACCCGAAGCTCGCCGCCGGTGACCAGATCCTCGCCGTGCCGACGCTCGTGCGGAAATTCCCCGAGCCGATCCGCAAGATCATCGGCGACCTCTCGGACGAGGAGCGCGTCCTGGTCGGCCTCGACGTCAGGGCAACGTGCTAGGCCGGGCCGCCCCGATGAGCGCAGAGTTCGACGCCGCCGTTGCCGCCGCGCAGGCCGTGCGCGTCGTCCTGCGGCTCTTCATCAGCGGGCCGACGCCGCGCTCGGCGCAGGCGATCGTCAACGTCCGCAAGTTGTGCGAGGCGAGCCTGCCCGGTCGCTACGAGCTGACGGTGGTCGACCTGTCGCAGTCGCCGGCGCTCGCGTCGCAGCACCAGGTCATCGCCGCGCCGACGCTCGTGCGCGAGCTGCCGCTGCCCCGGCGCAAGTTCATCGGCGACATGTCGAACGGCGCCAGGATCCTGCGCGGGCTCGACGTCGTCGCGACGCCGGGGTAGCCGCCGGCAAGAGCGGGCCGAGGCCGATGTCCGGGAGTCGATCCGACGCCGAGCACGCGCGCGAGCTGGCAGCGCTGCGCATCCAGCTCGACGAGGCCGAACAGACGCTGCAGGCGATCCGCTCGGGCGAGGTCGACGCGCTCGTCGTCGACGACTCGATCTATACGCTCGACAGCGCCAATGCGGCGTCGAACCGCCTGCGCAGTGACGTGCTCGCGCAGATGAAGGACGCGGTCGTCGCGGTCGACCTCGGCGGCCGCGTGATCTATCTCAACGCCGCCGCCGAGTGCCAGTACGGCAGCGCCGCCTCGGCGGCGCTTGGCCATCCGCTCGAGCGTCTCTACACCGTGCGTTGGTACGCCGACGACGAGAGGATGCACGCCCAAGCGGGGCTGCGCGAGACCGGTTCCTGGCGCGGCGAGGGCCTGCACGTGCGCGCCGACGGTGTCGAGCTGCACGTTGAATCGACGGTGACCACGTTGCGCGATGCCGCCGGCGTCGCCACGGGCCAGCTGATCGTGAGCCGCGACGTCAGCGAGCGCTACCACGCCGCGGCGGCGCTGCAGGGCGCGATGCAGGAGCTGGCGCGCAGCCAGCGCGAGTTCTCGACGCTGGTCGAGAACTCGCCGTTCATCTTCGCCCGCTTCAACCCATCGCTGCGCCACACCTACGTCAGCCCGCAGATCGAGAGCTACACCGGCATCGCGGCGAGCGCGTTTCTCGGCAAGACGCACGCCGAGACCGGAATCTCCGCCGAGCTCGCCGCCGAATGGGACAGCCTGCTGCTGCGGGCGTTTGAGACCGGCGCGGTCGGCGAGGCGCGGTTCGCGTTCACGACCGTCGCCGGCGAGGTTCGCCACTTCGAGGCGCGGCTGATCCCGGAGGTGGCGGCCGACGGCAGCGTCGGCTCAGTGCTCTCGGTCGCGAGCGACGTCACCGAGCGCGAGGTCGCCGATGCCGAGCGGCGCACTGCCGCCGAGGCCCTGCGTGAGGCCGACCGGCGGAAGGACGTCTTCATCGCGACGCTCGCCCACGAGTTGCGCAACCCGCTCGCGCCGATCGGCAACGCGATCGAGATCATGCGGCTGTCGTCCGATCCGCAGACGCTGGCCGAGGCGCGCGAGATGGTCGACCGCCAGCTGCGCCAGCTCGTCCACCTCGTCGACGACCTGCTCGACGTCAGCCGCATCTCGCAGGGCAAGGTCGAGCTGCGGCGCGAGCGGATCGAGCTCGCCGCGGTGCTGCGCAACGCCGTCGAGACGAGCCGGCCGCTGATCGACGCCGGCCGCCACGACCTCGTCATCGAGCCGGGGCCGGTGCCCGGGATCGCGGTCGACGGCGACATGACGCGTCTGACGCAGGTCGTCGCCAACCTGCTCAACAACGCCGCCAAGTACACGCCCGCCGGCGGCCGGATCACGCTCGCGACGCGGCTCGAAGGCGGCGATGCGGTCGTGCGCGTCAGCGACACCGGGATCGGCATCGCCGCCGACCAGCTGCCCCGTGTCTTCGAGATGTTCACCCAGGTCGAGCGCTCGTCGGCACGCGCGCAGGGCGGCCTCGGCATCGGCCTTGCGCTCGTCAAGCGGCTGGTCGGGATGCACGGTGGCAGCGTGTCGGTGGCGAGCGCGGGGCCGGGCCGCGGCAGCCGCTTCGAGGTCCGCCTGCCGGCGGTCGGCCACGCCGGCGCGGCCCTCCGCGGCGGCCGGGGCGCTGCCAGCGCCGCGGCAGGCGAAGGCGTGCACGTCCTGGTTGCCGACGATAACCGCGACAGCGCCGACAGCATGGCGATGATGCTCGGTCTGCTCGGCTTTCGAACGACCGTCGTCTACGACGGCGACGACGCGTTGCAGGCGGCGGCCGCGCTGCGGCCGCGCGTTGCGATCCTCGACATCGGCATGCCGCGGCTGAGCGGCACCGAGGTTGCGCAGCAGCTGCGCGGCAACGACTGGGCCGACGGCATGGTGCTGATCGCTCTCTCCGGCTGGGGCCGCGACGACGATCGCCGCCGCACCGCCGAGGCCGGCTTCGACCACCACCTGGTCAAGCCGCTCGACCTCGACCAGCTCTCGCGCCTGCTCAGGCCGGTTGCCGGCGCCTCGAAAGCGGCGCAGTGAGCGCCGCCGCCGGCGACCGCGACACCGTCGTCGTTCGCCTCGGCAACGGCGTGCGCGTCATCGCGATCTCGCTGCCGCACCTCGCCAGCGTCAACGTCAGCGTGTTCGTTCGCACCGGCAGCAGCCACGAGAGCCGGCGCCTGAACGGCATCAGCCACTTCGTCGAGCACATGGCATTCAAGGGAACGCAGACCCGCACTTGCCAGCAGATCAACTGGGACGCCGAGCGCCTCGGCGCCGACGTCAACGCGCACACCGACAAGGACCACACGGCGTATCACATGCGTGGCCTCGCCGCCGACGCGCCGCGCTTCGTCGCCATGCTCGGTGACATCGTCCTCGCGAGCAGCTTTCCCGACGCCGAGCTCGAGCGCGAGCGCCAGGTGATCCTGCACGAGCTGACCGAAGACGAGGAAGACGTTCTCTCGACGGCCGACAAGCTGTTCGACAGGCTCTCGTTCGGGAGCCACGCGGTCGCGCAGCCAGTGATCGGCACCCGGCTCACGATCCAGCACATCGGCCGCGACCATCTGCTCGACTACGTCGCCCGCCAGTACACCGGCGCCAACATCGTCGTCGGCGTCGCCGGCTGCTTCGACCTCGACGCGATCACCGCCGCCGCCGAGGCGGCATTCGCGGCCGCGCCGGCCGGCAGCGAGAACCGCGTCGAGCGGCCGGCCTACCTCGGCGGCGTCGCGTCGCGGGCCCAGCCGGGCTACAGCCAGACCCACGTCGTCCTCGGCTATCCGATCGCTTCGCTGCGCGAGGACCATCATCCCGACATGGTCGCGGCGGCGCTGTTCGGCGAGGGGATGAGCTCGCCGCTGATGGACGAGATCCGCGAGCGGCGCGGCCTCGTCTACTACGCGTCATGCGCTGCCGAGCTAAACGAGCTCTCGGGCCAGTTCGTCGTCGAGGCGTCGACGTCGCCGGCACAGCTCGACGAGTTCCTGGTCGAGGTGCGGCGACTCCTTCTCGGCCAGGCCGACCGGGTCGCGGCGGCGGACCTCGAGCGCGCCAAGCGGCAGATCGCGGTGCGAACGCTCGGCACCGAGGAGCGCCCGGTACGCCGCCTCGAGGACGCCGCCCTCGACCTGCTCGTCCACGGCCGTGTCCGCTCGCGCGCCGAGACACTGGCGCGGGTCGAGGCGATCGACGCCGACGCCGTTCGCCGCGTCTTCGTCCGCATGCTCGAGGCGCCGGTCGCGCTCGCGATCGCAGGCCGCGTCAAGAAGGGTGCGAGCGAGCGCGCGCGCGAGCTCTTCGCCTAGTTCGCCAGGACGCGTCGCCTGCGCGCGGCTGGCAGCGCCGGGCCCTCCCGGTGAGGGACAACCCCGGTCAGTACTTTCCCGTTTCATTGACTGCGGTCAACGCCAGCACGCCGGCGCGGATCGCATAGTTGCCGTTGGCCAAAGAGCCCACCGGGCGCCCCTTTGCCCGGAGACGCGACATGGAGACAATCAGATGATTCAGGACTCTGTCGGCATCGGCGCCCCCGCGCTCGACGCGCAACCGATCGTGCGCGAGCAGCACCCCTTCTACCGTTGGGGTCAGCTGATCATGGGCATCGCCTGCATGGCGCTGATCGCGAACCTCCAGTACGGCTGGACTTTGTTCGTCAATCCGATTCAGGCCAAGAACCACTGGCCCTTGGCGGAAATCCAGCTGTCGTTTTCGATCTTCGTATTGGTCGAGACGTGGCTGGTGCCGGTTGAGGGCTGGCTGGTCGACAAGTTCGGGCCTCGGCCGGTCATTGCCGCCGGCGGCATCCTCGCCGCGCTCGGCTGGGTCATCAATTCCTTCGCATCGACGCTGCCCGAGCTCTGGGCCGCCGCGGTCGTCTCCGGGGTTGGCGCCGGCTGCGTCTACGGCACCTGCGTCGGCAACGCGCTGAAGTGGTTCCCGGACCGGCGCGGCCTCGCGGCGGGCCTGACCGCAGCCGGCTTCGGCGCCGGCGCGGCGCTGACGGTGATCCCGATCGCCAACATGATCCAGACGTCGGGCTACGAGCGGACGTTCTTCGTCTTCGGCATCGCCCAGGGTGTGCTGATTCTCGTGATCGCCGCGTTCATGGTGAAGCCGTGGCTGCCGAAGGGCATCGTCGCAGCCACGCGGCTGGTGATGACAAAGGTCGACTACACAGTGCCGCAAATGGTCAAGACGCCTGTGTTCTGGCTGACCTACGTGCTTTTCGTTGCGGTCGCTGCGGGGGGCTTGATGGCGACCGCGCAGATCGGGCCGATCGCGAAGGACTACGGCCTGACCAAGGTGCCGATCGCTTTCCTCGGCTTCACGCTGCCGCTGCTGACGCTGACGCTGGCGATCGACAACCTGGCCAACGGCTTCACGCGGCCGCTTTGCGGCTTCATTTCCGACCGCATCGGCCGTGAGAACACGATGCTGCTCATCTTCGTCGGCGAAGGGGTCGCGCTGCTCGGCTTCATGAAGTTCGGCCACAACCCGTACGCCTTCATGACCTTCGCCGCGCTTATATTTCTCTGCTGGGGCGAGATCTACTCACTCTTCCCGGCGCTTTGCGCCGATACCTTCGGCGTCAAGAACGCGGCGGCGAACGCCGGCACGCTCTACACGGCGAAGGGCACCGCCTCTTTGCTCGTGCCGCTGACGTCGGTGCTGTCGGCGGGCGGCAACTGGGATCGCGTCTTCATCTTCGCGGCGACGATCTCGATCGTCGCCGGCGTGGCAGCGAAGGTCGTGCTCGCGCCGATGCGACGACGCTTGATCAACGAGGCCAACGCAAGAGCTGCGGCGCCGAGTACGGCCTGACCCGACGTCGGCCGCGAGCGGCACGGGCGCCGCTCGCGCTCAGATCTTCCCGCGCTGCTTCAGTCGGCTGAGCGTCTCGGCGGAGAGGTTGAGATAGTGCGCGAGCTCCTTCTTCGGAATCCGCTCGGTGAGCTCAGGGTGCTTGCGGAGAAAGCGGCGCACGCGACCGGGCGCGTCAAGCAGATGGAGCGTGATCGTGTGCGCCATGATCTCGCTCATCAGGCGCATCACCTCGTGCTCGAAGGTGGCCTTGAACTTCGGGTGGCGGTCGATGAATGCGACCCAGGTCGGCATCGGCAGCATCGCCACGCGCGCCTTCGTGAGGCAGATGATGCTGTACGGCGTCGGCGTGTTCAGCCGCCACGCGGCGTAGCTGGTCTCGATGTCGCGCGCGTCAGCGAAGCGCAGGATCATCTCGCGCGCGTCGGCGTTGGCGACGACGCGCTTCAGGATGCCGTCGAGCACGAAGTACTGCTGCATCTCGTGCACGCCCTGCTCGAGCAGGGTCTCGCCCTTTGCGCAGTCGACCACCTTCAGA
>DATAYY010000049.1:0-10661 GCA_036272325.1 Caldimonas sp.
CCGTCCGGCGTGATGGCCATGTTCCAGGGGCGCTGTCCGACCGCGATCGTCGCCAGTGCGGTACCCGATGCGAGGTCGATCACCGACACGGTCGCGTCGCCGCCGTTCGACACATAGAGGCGGCTGCCGTCGGGGTGCAGGACGACGCCGTTGCTGCGCAGGCCCGCCTTGAGCTTGGCGAGCACCGTGAACTGCTGCGCATCGATGACGTACACCTCGTTGGACGTCTCGGCGGCGACGTAGGCGCGCCGGCTGTCGGCCGAGAAGGCGATTCCGCGTGGCCGCACGCCGACCGGGATCTGCGCCACCTGCGCGCGCTGCGCAACCTCGATGATGTCGACCGCCTGGCCGTCCTCGGCGCTCACGAACACGTAGCGGCCGTCGGGGCTGAAGACCGCGTGCTCGGGGTTCTGGCCGCGCACCTTGACCGCGAACGCCTTGGCATTGGTCTTCGCGTCGATGAAGACGATCTCGTTGGTCTCCTCGACCGCGGCGACGATCCAGCGGCCGTCGGCGGAGCCGCTGACTCCCTCCGGCGAAGCGCCGACCGCGATCGCGCCCAAACGCTTGCGCGCGGCGAGGTCGACAATGACGACGGCGGCGTTCGGCTGGTCGCTCACGTAGGCGGTCCGGCCGTCGGGCGCGATCGCGGTGCCGCGCGGCTTCGCGCCGACGGCGATGTCGCCGACCACCTCGTCGGTCGCGGTGTCGATGACGCTGAGCGTTCCGGAGCCCTCGTTCGGGACGTAGGCGAACGGCGCGGCACGCGCGCCGCCCGGCGCTGCCGCGAGAGCGGCCAGGACGAGGATCCAGGAGAGCGCCTGCTTCACGTCGAGGAAGCGCGGCCGCGCGATGAGGGCCATGGAATGATCCGATCGAAGATGCCGTCGCGCTCGACGAGCGCGTGCCGCAGAGCCATCGCGACGTGGCCGAGCACCAGCGCCAGCAGTAGATAGGTGCTGGCGTCGTGGACACCGACCAGGAACGCATACGCGCGCGGCCAGTCGGGCCCCCACGGCGGCAGTTCGGTGCCGAAGAAGCGGACGCCGTGCTTGCTGAAGTTCGAGCCGAGGTAGCCGGCGAGCGGCGCGATCAGCATGCAGGCGTAAAGCGCGGCGTGACCGGCATTGGCAGCGCGCCGACGAGCCGCCGACATCGACGCCGGCCAGGGCGGCGGCGCGTGCGCAAGCCGCCAGGCGATCCGAAGGACGATCAGCACGCCGAGGACGATGCCGAACGACTTGTGCAGGTTGATCACGGCCCCGCGCGCCGGCGTCCCGCGCGGCGCGATGTCGTCGAGCAGCAGGCCGAATGCGATCTCGACCAGCAGCAGGGCGCCGATGCCCCAGTGCAGCCAAACGGCGACGCGGTCGTAGCGCAACCGCACGCACGAGGCGACCGCGGACTCGCGACCAGACGCCACCAAGGCGCCGGGATCGGAGGGTGCGAGGATCTTGATCACGGCACAGCTCGACGCACAGGGCTGACGCTTCAGAGTCCGACCAGGTACTGCGCCAGGTTCTCGATGTCCTGCTCGCTCAGCGTGCTCGCGACGCTCGTCATGTTGCCCGCGTCGTTGGTGCGCTTGCGGGCCTTGAAGTCCGCCAGCTGCTTGACGATGTACGCGTAGTGCTGGCCAGCAACGCGCGGAATCTCGTTCTGGCCAGCGAAGCCACCGAGATGACACATCGTGCAGAGCGTCTCGTCCGCCTTGGCCTTGCCGAGCGCCGCCTTCGCCGGGTCGGCGTTGAATGGTTGTGGCGGCGGCGTCTGCTGGGCGAAGTAGTCGGCGAGCGCGTGCATCTCGTCGCGCGTCAGGTCAGCAGCCATCGGCGACATCTGCGGGTCGCTGCGTCGGCCCTCCTGGAAGTCGCGCAACTCGAGGTACAGATAGCGCGACGTCTGCCCGGCCAGGATCGGATACATCGGATCGGTGGACTTGCCGCCAGGGCCGTGGCACGCAGCGCAGACCTCGGCCTTGGGAGGGGCCGCTGTCTGCGCGTGTGTAACCGGGGTCGCCGAGACGACAAGGGCGAGGGCGCCAAGGCGCCAGACGAGAGCTCTCAGTTCGGCACCTTTCGATCGTGGTCGTCGCGCCCGGTTTTCGCTCAGGGCAACGCGAACACCATCACGGTGTTGCCGCGCTTGAAGTCGATCTGCGTGTTGCCGCCCGCCGCGACGGCGACGTACTGCTTGGCGCCGACCATGTACGACACCGCAGGAGCGTTGACGCCGGCGCCGCACTGGTACTCCCACAACATCTTTCCGGTTCGCGCGTCGAACGCGCGGAACAGACCGTTGCCTTCGCCGTTGAAGACGAGGTCGCCGGCGGTCGCGAGCACACCGCCGATGAGCGGTTGCTCGGTGTCGAACTTCCACGCCACCTTGCCGGTGTCGATGTTGACCGCCGACAGCCGGCCCCACTGCTTCTCGGTCGGGATGACCTTGAACGCGCCACCAAGCCAGAGCTTGCCGCCCGGATACGCGGCCTGCTCGACGTGGTAGGTCATCGGCTGGTGCAGGTTCGCGGCGTACGCCAGGTGCAGCTTCGGATTGATCGCCATCGGGCTCCACTCGACGCCGCCGTTGGCGCCCGGCAGCATGCGCGCGCCGTCCTTGGTCGGCAGCACCCACATGTTCTCCTGCGGGATCATCGCCTCGCTGAAACGGATCAGCTCGCCGGTGGCGCGGTCATGGACATAGATGTGGCCGGTCTTGCCGCCGTGGATCGCGACCTTCGTCATCTTGCCGTCCTTGCCCTTCGCCTCGGTGAGGATGACGGGCGAGACGGCGTCGAGGTCCCAGACGTCGTGCGGCACGTACTGGTAGTGCCACTTGTGCGCGCCGGTGTTGAGGTCGACGGCGACGATCGAGTCGGTGTAGAGGTTGTCGCCCGGCCGCTCGGCGCCGTACAGGTCCGGGCTGGGGTTGCCGACGACGAAGAAGACCGTGTTCGTCTCCTTGTCGACCGCGGGCGCCATCCAGACGCCGCCGCCGAGCGTCTTGTAGAAGCCGGCGTTCTTGGCGAGCGCTGCCTTCTCGGCGTCGATGTCGCGGTGCAGGACGCGCTCGGTCGCATCCTTGGTCGCCCACGTTCCTTCGTGGCCGCTTTCCGGGATCGTGTAGAAGGTCCAGAGCAACTTGCCGTCGTTGGCGTCGAACGCCTTGACGAAGCCGCGGATGCCGTACTCGCCACCGTTGGTGCCGATCAACACCTTGCCGTTGATGGCGACCGGCGCCATCGTCTCCGAGTACCCCGCCTCGGGGTCGGCGATCTGCGATGACCACAGCACCTTGCCGGTCTTGGCGTCGAACGCGAGCAGCTTGGCGTCGAGCGTTCCCATGTAGAGGCGATCACCCATGACGGCGACGCCGCGGTTGTTCGGGCCGCAGCAGAAGGTCGTCACCGGACCCATCTTGTGCTTGTAGTGCCAGAACTCCTTGCCGGTCGCGGCGTCGAGCGCGTACAGGTGGTTGTAGGAGGTCGTGATGTACATGACGCCGTCGACGACGATCGGCGCGGTCTCCATCGACTCGAGCACCTCCGTCTGGAACTGGAACGCCGGCCGAAGCTTGGCGACGTTGGTCGTGTTGATCTGCGCGGCCGGGTAGTACCGGGTCTGCGCGTAGCTCATGTTCGACTGCAGGAAGTTGACGCTGTCCTTGTCGGCCGCGTCGAGCCGCTGTTGCGGGACCGAGATGGTCTTGGGCACCGGGCTGCCGGTGGCATTCGCCACTCCCGCGATCTCGGCCTGCGCAAACGCGCCCGGCGAAGCAGCGCAGAGCGCCGTCATGGCCAGCGAAGCTGCCCAGCCGCACGGCAGGCGATGAAGTCGAAGCATGTCGGTTCTCCTCTGTTGGTATCGACGGGCTGGCGAGAATCGCCCCGGATGCTGCGGAGCCGACTGCGGCCCTCCGTCGGCGGCCGTCTCATCGCGACGGCCCGTGCCGCTCGCGTTTCTCACAATGGCGAGCGTACCCACAATCGTGCCCACTGCCAACGCCTGTCTCTCGCTGCAATGCAGCATCGCAAAAGAGGTCTGCCTTGATGTCCGCGTCCTTTTATCCCCACCGTCTCGTGGCGCGGTGCGCGCGCGTGCTTGCCGTGCTCGCCGTGTCGTCCTCCGCGCTCGCGCAAGCCCCGAGCAATCCGGCTCTGAACGCGCAGCTTCTCGTCGGCGCCCGCCAGGGCGACGTCGCGCAGGTCCAGCGCGTCCTCGACGAAGGGGCGTCACCGGCGTCGCGCAATCGCTTCGGCAAGACGGCGTTGTTCCTCGCCGCCGAGAAAGGCAACCTCGCGATCGTCGAAGCGATGCTGCAGAAGGGCGCCGACGTCAACCAGGCGTCGATCGACAACGTCACGCCGCTGATGGCGGCGGCCTACGTCGGTGCGGGGCCGGTCGTCAAGCGTCTCCTCGAAGCGGGTGCGCGCAGCGACCTGCTCGATCGCATGAACAAGCCGGCCATGGTCTACGCTGCCGGCGAGGGCCACGCCGATGCGGTCGATGCACTGCTGGCATCGGGAATCGACGTCAACGCTGCCTACGAGCACCAGCTGACGGCGCTGATGTGGGCGGCGGGCCAGGGCAAGGTCGACGTGGTCAAGCTGCTGCTCGCGCGCGGCGCGCGGCTCGACCTGCGCGACGATCGCGGACTGACCGCGACCGAGATCGCGCGCCAGGCCGGCCAGGACGCCGTCGTCGCGGCGCTGGGCAGCTCGTGACGATGGGCGTCGAGCGGCGCTGCGCGCTTCGCGCGCTCGCCGGCGGTGCGCTCGCTGCGACCTGGTCGCTGCCAGCCCCGGCCGCAGACGCCTGGCCGACCAGGCCGATCCGCTTCGTCGTGCCGTTCGCTCCCGGCGGCAGCTCGGAGATCGTCGCCCGCGCGACCGCCGTCGAGCTGGCACGGCTGCTGGGGCAGAACGTCTATGTCGACAACAAGCCCGGCGGCGCCGGCAACGTCGCGATGGCCGAGGTCGCGGCTGCCTCCGATCAGCACACCGTGATTCTCGGCCACATCGGTACGCTCGCCGTCAATCCGTTCATCTTCGACCGGCTGCCGTATGACCCGATCAAGGACTTCAAGCCGATCTCGCTGCTCGCCAAGGTGCCGAGCCTCTACGTCGTCCATCCTGAGCTGCCGGCGAAGAACCTGAAGGAGTTCGTCGTCCTCGCGAAGGCGAAGCCCGGCCAGCTCAACTACGGCTCGGCGGGCAACGGCAGCGCCGGCCATCTCGCGTTCGAGTACCTGAAGATGGCGACCGGTATCTTCGTCGTCCACGTGCCGTATCGCGGCACCGGCCCGCAGCTCACCGACTTGCTCGCCGGAAGACTGCAGGCGGCTGCGGTCGGCGCGCCGGCAGTGCTTCAGTTCATCAAGGCCGGCAAGCTCCGCTGCATCGCGACCGGATCGGCCGACCGGCTCGCGCAGCTGCCCGACGTCGCGACGGTGGCCGAGCAGGGCTGGCCGCGCTTCGAGATGACGCAGTGGTATGGCCTGCTCGCGCCGGCGAACCTGGCAGCCCCCGCCACCGACTTGCTCGCCGCCGCGACCGTACGGGCAATCCGGGAGCCGGCGGCGCTCGAGCGCTTGCGCAACGATGCCGCGATCGTCGTCGGCAGCACGCCCACGGAGTTCGCCGCCTTCATCGCCGCCGAGCGCGAACGGTGGAAGCCGGTGATCGCGCGTGCGAAGGTCAAGCCCGACTGATCGTCACGCGCTCTCGGCGTTGTCGATCGCGCGCGCGACGTCGGCGTGGAACCAGCCGAGCGCCTGCTCGGCGCGACCGGCAGTGAGGTGGCGGTTGGCGCCGCTCTTCATGCCGCGCTGGATGCCGATCGCACAGGCGATGTCTTCCTTCTGGAACACGCCTTCCTCGATCAGGCGGAAGGTCTTCTCCCAATGCGGCGTCCAGTCGGGCGTTGCACGGTCGGCCGGGATCAGCATCCGATGCGTCCACGACAGCGTCTCGGCGCCGACCGGGTAGAGCGTGATCAGGCTCAGGTAGTCCGGGTGGAAGATGGTGATCGTGTTGGGAAAGATCACGTGGCTCGGCGTCGCGATCTCGCACAGCGACTCCATGTCGGTGGGTAGCGCCGCGCCGCTCGCGGCCCACGTCTCCGCGGCGCGGCGCGCAACCAGCGACTGGATGTGCGGCCCGAAGCGATCGGCCGCGGTCATGCCGTCGACGAAGAACGGATAGATCGTCTCCTTGTGGAGGACGCGGATGTGGTACGCCTCGAGAAAGGCGTCGACGATCAGCTTCCAGTTGGCCGCGTAGTTCGCGCGCACGGTGCGAAAGAGGCGCAGCCGGTCGATGCCGTAAAACGGCAGCTCGTCGTCGAGGCCGTCGAGGAAGCCGGCGAGACCGGCGTCGGCGCCCGGCGTCGGGACGACCCAGAGCAGGCCGTGGCGTTCCGCGGCGGGCAGGGCGACGAGCTGCTCGTCGCTCGCATCGCAGCGGTCGAAGCTCTCGGCATGGAGGCGATGGCGGAGCGACCCTTCGAGCCGGTACGTCCAGCCGTGATACGGGCAGACGACGCTCGACTTCGGCAGCGCCGCGGCGCCGTCATCGACGAGCCGCATGCCGCGATGGCGGCAGACGTTGAGGAAGGCGCGAAACGCGCCGTCGGCGTCGCGCGTCAGCAGCATCGGCACGCCGTACTCGTCGTGCGCGAGCACGTGGCCGCGCGGCAGCTCGCTGGCGTGAACGACGATCAGCGGCAGCGGCCGGAACAGCCGTTCGATCTCCCGCTCGCGAACTCCGCCGCTGAAGTAGTTCTCGACCGGGATGCGCGTCGCGGGCCCGACGGTGTCCTGCCATTCGAGGCGGCCGGCCGCGATCTGGTCGCGGATGCGGCCGAGCTGCGCGGCGATGTGGACCGGAAGTGTTGCCATGGCGACGGGCTCGATGGCGGGCATTTTCCACCCGCACGCACAATCGCCTTCACCGTGAGCGGAGCGCGCGGCGCGCACGAACCCGAAGGAAGTCACCATGGCAGCACGACGCTTCGAAGGCAAGGTGGCGCTCGTCACCGGCGGCAACAGCGGCATCGGCCTCGCCGTCGCGCGCGCCCTGGTGGGCGAAGGCGCGCGCGTCCTCGTCAGCGGCCGCAACCAGGCGACGCTCGCCGCCGCCGCCAAAGCGCTCGGGCCTGCGGCAAGCACCGTCGTTGCCGACACCAGCCGGCTGGACGACATCGATCGCATGGTCGAGGCGGCGCGCGAGCTCGGCGACGGTCACCTCGACGTCGTCTTCGCGAACGCCGGCGTCGCCACCTTCGGTCCGCTCGCGTCGACCACCGAGGCGCAGTGGGACGCGCTCATGGATGTCAACGTCAAGGGCGTCTACTTCACGGTCCAGAAGGCCGCCGCGTGCATGCGCTCGGGCGGCGCGATCGTGCTGAACGCGTCGGTCGCCGCCAGCAAGGGCAATCCCACGGGGTCGCTCTACGGCGCGAGCAAGGCGGCGGTGCGATCGTTCGGCCGCACGATCGCCGCCGAGCTGGTCGGGCGCGGCATCCGCGTCAACGTCGTCAGCCCGGGGCCGATCGAGACGCCGATCTTCGCTGCCGCGGGGATGAGCGAGCAGGCGATCGCCGAGCTCAAGGTCGCCTGGGCCGAGCGCAACCCGATGAAGCGCTTCGGCACTGCCGACGAAGTCGCCGCCGCGGTGCTCTTTCTCGCCTCCGACGACGCCTCGTTCGTCACCGGCGTCGAGTTGCTCGTCGACGGCGGCGTCGCGAGCTTCTGAACGCTCGTCTCGCCCGAGGCGGCGCCGTCAGCGCTGCATCTGCATCAGCTTGCCCATCGGCATCACGTTGTGATCGAGCTGCGTCATGATCCAGAGCGAGCCGAACACGAGCAGCATCACGATCAGGAGGCCGAACGCCAGCGCCATCACGTTGTTGACGCTGTCGGGCCCCGACGTCATGTGCAGGAAGAAGACGAGGTGCACTCCCATCTGCGCGACCGCCAGCACCGACAGCGCGATCGGAATGCTCGGCTGCCAGACGAGCGTGCTCTGCGCGACGTAGAACGAGACGCCGGTCAGGAGCGTCGCGAGCACAAGGCCGATCAGGTAGCCGCGGACCGCATGGGGAATGTCCTGGGGCCCGATCTCGTCGCCCGGGGCGACGTCGCCATGCAGGCCCCCTGCTCTCGCATCGTCGATCATCGTGCCACTCCCACCAGATAGACCAGGCTGAACAGCGCCACCCAGATGATGTCGAGGGTGTGCCAGAACAGCGCGAAGCAGAGCAGCCGGCGCAGGATGTCGGCGCGGTAGCCCTTGGCGTAGACCTGCGCCATCATCGTCAGCAGCCACAACAGGCCGGCGCTGACGTGCAGGCCGTGGCAGCCGATCAGGGCGAAGAATCCCGACAGGAACGCGCTCCGGCTCGGCCCTGCGCCGGCCTGGATCATGGTCGCGAATTCATGCAGCTCGATCGCGACGAAGGTTGCCCCGAGCACGAACGTCGCCGCCATGCAGCTGTAGTACAGAGTGCTCTTTCGCGCCTGGGCGCCGATGCCGGCGAAGCCGCAGAACACGGTCGAGAGCAGCAGGCACGCGGTCTCGATGGCGACCGTCGGCAGCTCGAACAGGTCGCGTCCGGTCGGGCCGCCGGCGGTGGCGTCGGTCAGCACCGCGTAGGTCGCGAACAGCGCAGCGAACAGGATGATGTCGCTGATCAGGAAGATCCAGAAGCCGTAGCCGACGACGATCCGCTTGGCCGGCCCGTGCGCCGCCTCTTCGGTGAGCCCTGCGGCGTGGGCGTGGCCGCCGACGAGCGCCATCGCGCCGCCGGCCACGCCGCCCGGGAACACTGCTGCTTCGGTGCTCACAGTGCCGGCTTCAACGTCGGCAGCGCGGCGATGCGGGCGGCGCGGTTGGCGCGGTCGACCTCGGCGAGGGTGGCAGCCGGGATCACCTCCTCGTGCTCGTCGCGCCAGGCGGCGACGACGACGACCGCCCAGGCGCCGACGAAGCCTGCGATCACCAGCCACCAGATGTGCCAGATCAGCGCGAAGCCCATGAAGGTCGAGAAGAACGCGCAGATGAATCCGGCGGCGCTGTTGCGCGGCATGTGGATGTCGACGTAGTGCGGCTCGGGCCTGAGCGCCTGGCGCTCGATCGCGCCCTGCTTGCGCATCCAGTACGCCTCCTCGCCCTCGACGTCAGGCAGCACGGCGTAGTTGAACACCGGCGGCGGCGAGGGCGTCATCCACTCGAGCGTCCGCCCGTTCCACGGGTCGCCGGTGAGGTCGCGGAGCCGCTCGCGATGGCGGATGCTCCAGACGAGCTGCACGACCTGGAGCGCGACGCCGATGCCGATCAGCACCGCGCCGCCGGCTGCGACGAGCAGCCACGGCTGCCAGGCATCGACGTCGTAGTGCTGCATGCGCCGCGTCATGCCCATCAGGCCGAGCGCATAGAGCGGCATGAAGGCGACGTAGAAGCCGACGATCCAGAACCAGAACGCCGCCTTGCCGAGACCCTCGTGGAGGCGAAAGCCGAACGCCTTCGGAAACCAGTACTCGTAGCCGGCGAAGAGGCCGAACACGACGCCGCCGATGATGACGTTGTGGAAGTGGGCGACGAGAAAGAGGCTGTTGTGGAGAACGAAGTCGGCCGGCGGCACCGCGAGGAGGACGCCCGTCATGCCGCCGATGATGAAGGTGACGACGAAGCCGAGCGCCCAGAGCAGCGGCGTGCCGAACACGATCCGGCCGCCGTACATCGTGAACAGCCAGTTGTAGATCTTCACGCCGGTGGGGACGGCGATGATCATCGTCGCGATGCCGAAGATCGCGTTGACGTTGGCGCCCGCCCCCATGGTGAAGAAGTGGTGCAGCCAGACCATGAAGCTGAGGATGCAGATCGCCATCGTCGCCGCCACCATCGAGCGGTAGCCGAACAGCGGCTTGCCGGAGAACGTCGCGAACACCTCCGAGAAGATGCCGAACGCCGGCAGCATCAGGATGTAGACCTCGGGGTGGCCCCAGGCCCAGATGAGGTTCATGAACATCATCGGGTTGCCGCCGGCGTCGTTGGTGAAGAAGTGAAAGCCGAGGTAGCGGTCGAGCAGGAGCATCGCCAGGGTCGCGGTCAGGATCGGGAACGCGGCGACGATGAGCAGATTCGAGGCGAGCGTGGTCCAGCAGAAGATGGGCATGCGCAGGTAGGTCATTCCCGGCGCCCGCACCTTCAGCACCGTCGTCACGAAGTTCACCCCCGTGAGCAGGGTGCCGACCCCCGAGATCTGCAGCGCCCAGAGGTAGTAGTCGACCCCGACTCCGGGCGAATAGGCCAGCTCCGAGAGCGGCGGATACGGCAGCCACCCGGTGCGCGCGAATTCGCCCACGACCAGCGAAATGTTGACGAGCAGAGCGCCGGTGGCAGTGAGCCAAAAGCTGACCGAGTTGAGCGTCGGGAACGCCACGTCGCGGATCCCGAGCTGCAGCGGCATGACGAAGTTCATCAGCCCGATCACGAAGGGCATGGCGACGAAGAAGATCATCAGCGTGCCGATGCCCGCTATCTCGAGGGACCAGAGGTAGTAATCGACGCCGACGCCCGGTGAGTAGCGCAGTTCGGCGAGCGGCGGATAAGGCAGCCACCCCGTGCGCGCGAATTCCCCCACCACGAGCGAGATGTTGAC
>DATAYY010000050.1:0-10252 GCA_036272325.1 Caldimonas sp.
ACTCCACGAGGTCGCCGCTGAACAAGGTGCGCTCCTCCGGCAGCCACACGATCGTGTCGCCCTTGGTGTGGCCGCGGCCGGCATGGATGATGTCGACCTGCAGCTTGCCCAGCCACATCGTCATGCGGTCATTGAAGGTGATGGTGGGCCAGGTCAGGCCGGGAATGGTTTCGGCTGCCTGGAACAGGCGCGGGAAGCGCTGGAGCTCCGACTTGTAGTCCTGCTGGCCGCGCTCGACGATCATGTCGCGCGTCGCCTCGCTGCAGATGATGTGCTCGGCGCCGTAGCCCGACGCGCCCAGGACGCGCACCGCGTGATAGTGCGACAGCACCACATACTTGATCGGCTTGTCGGTGACGGTACGGATGTACTCGATCACGGTCTGCGCCATCTTCGGCGTCGCCTGCGCGTCGATCACCATCACCGCCTCGTCGCCGACCACGATGCCGGTGTTCGGATCGCCCTCGGCGGTGTAGGCGTAGGCGTTCTCGGAGAGGCGGGTGAAGGTGACCGTCTTGTCGGCGAGGTCGGCCTGGGAGGCGAATGCTTTGCTCATGGAAGGATCCGTTCGTTCGCGAGGCTTGGACGCTGCCCTCAGCGCGGCGTCGGCAGCGCAGCCAGAAACGACGATACCGCGGCGTGGAATTCGTCGCCGGCCTCGACCACGCTCAGGTGCGACGCGTCGGCCAGCACCCGGAGTTCGGCGCCCGCGATCCGCTCGGCGATCGCGCGCGCCATCTCCGGCGTCGCGCCGATGTCGCGGGCGCCGGCGATGACAAGCGTCGGCAGCCGCACGCCCGCAAGCCGCTCGAGCCAGTCGACGTTCGCGACCGCATTGCAGCACGCGACGTAGGCGGCAGGATCGGTGCGCAGCAACCGCGCGCGCAGCGCCGCGGCGACGTCGGGGTGCGCCGCGCGATAGTCGGCGTGCAGATAGCGCTCGACGACGGCGTCGGCGACCGCCGCCATGCCGCCCTGCTCGACCGCGGCGATCCGCGCCGCCCAGGTCGGTCGTGCCGCGTCGGGGTAGCGTGCCACCGTGTTGGCGAGCACCGCGCCACGCAGCAGATCGGGGTGGCGCACCGCAAGCCCCTGGCCGACCATGCCGCCCATCGACAGGCCGATCCACGCGACCGGCCCGCGGCCCCACTCGCGGATCACGCGAGCGGCATCGTCGACCAGATCGTCGATCGCATACGGGCCGGGCGGGCCGGCCGATTCGCCGTGGCCGCGGTGGTCGTGGCGGAGCACCGTGTAGTGCGTTGCGAGCCGGCGCGCGAGTGCATCCCACATGTGGAGGTCGAGGCCGAGCGCGTGGCTCAGCACGACCGGTGGCCCTTTGCCCTGCACTGCGACGTGCAGCTGCGGTGCGCTGAAGGTGTGGTGCGTCGCGACCCGGCTGCCCGCGGCGAGCGACGCCGGCGCCGGCGCGCGGCCTTCGGCGCGCAGGATCTCGCCCGCGATCTTGAACGCGGTGTTGGCGGCCGGAACGCCGCAGTAGATCGCGCCCTGCAGCAGCGTCTCCCGGATCTTCTCGAGCGGAACGCCGCCGCGGATCGCGGCGCGGCAGTGCAGCTCAAACTCCTCCCAGCGCGCCAACCCCATCGTCATGCCGAGGACGAGCAGCCGCCGCGTCTCGTGATCGAGCCCCGGCCGGCCCCAGATCTCGTGCCACGCGTAGCGCGTGATCAGGCTCTGGAAGTCGGCATTGAAGTCGGTCGCGCCCGAGAGCGAGCGGTCGACCCACTCGTCGCCGAGGACGGCACGGCGGTTGGCGAGGCCGCGCTCGAAGTCGTCGCTGCGGTCGGGGGCGGTCATCGCAGGTCTCCGGCGGAGTTGGCAGCAAGCGTACGCGCGAGACGGTCGAGCTGCGCGACAGCGATGTCGCCGGCACGGCGCGCCGCGGCGTCGACATCGAATGCGGCATCGATCGCGGCCCGGTCGACCCCGGCGAACGCGGGGTCGACGCGGATCAGCGCGTCGAGATCGGCCTCACCGGCAGCGGCACGCGCGGCGAGCGCGCCGACGACGGCGGCCGCCTTCGCCCTGCCGAGGGTCGGCGCGAGCAGCGCCGCCGCCGGCTCGGAAAAGACGGTGCCGTGTTGGCGCGCGATGTTCTCGCGCATGCGTTCCCGATCGACCTCGAGGCCACCAGCCGCGTCGGCGAGCGCGACGAGCGCGCCATGGGCGGCGAGAAAGAGCGACGGCCACTCGGCGAGCTCGGCCTGCCATTCGCCGAGGCCGCGCTCGTGCGCCTGCCGCATCGACGCGAGCAGTGCCGCGGCGTGCATCGGTGCGCGCACGCCGGCGGCGACCGCCGTCATCGCGGCGACCGGATTTCGCTTCTGCGGCATCGCCGAAGAGCCGCCGCGGCCTTCGCCGGACGGCTCGGCGACCTCGCCCACCTCGCCTTGCCCGAGGAGCGCCAGGTCGGTGCCGATCTTGGCGAGCGATCCGCACACGACGGCGACCTCGCAGCCGAGCGCGACCCAGTCATCCCGCTGGACGTGCCACGGATCGCCGGCGGGCAGGCCGAGCCGCTCGCCGAGCCGACGCGCGACCGCCGGGCCCCTGTCGCCGAGCGTCGCCAAGGTCCCGACGGCGCCGCCGAACTGCAGCCGCAACGCCGCCCGGCGAGCCCGCGCGAGGCGATCGCGCGCGCGCACCAGCGGTGCGAGCCAGGCGACGACCTTGAAGCCGAAGCTCACGACCTGGGCCGGCTGCAGCAACGTGCGCGCCAGGATCGGCGTTCGTGCATGCGTCCGCGCGAGCGCGAGCAATGCCTTGGCCAGACGGTCGAGATCGGCGTCGATCAGGTCGAGCGCACGAGCGGTGACGAGCACCATCGCCGAGTCGATCACGTCCTGGCTGGTGCTTGCGAAGTGGATCCAGCCGGCGGCCGCCGGATCGCGCGCGGCCACTGTGCGCGTGAGCGCCTTGACGAGCGGGATTGCGAGGCTGCCGGCAGGCCGCGCGGCGGCGACGACGGCGTCGATATCGACTCCGGCGCGGCAGGCGTCGGCGATCGCTGCGACGGCGCTCGCGGGAACGATGCCCTCGGCAGCCTCGGCCTCGGCGAGCGCGGCCTCGAACGACAGCATCGCGGCGACGATCGAGCGATCGTCGAAGACCTCGAGCATTGCCGCGCTCGCGAGCGTGCGCGCGAAGATCGACGCCGTCACGCCGTGCGCCTCGCTGCCATCAGATGCCTGCAGACTGCGCCACCGCGACCGCCTGCGGCGCGAGCGCGCTGGCAAGGACCTTGTCGACGCGCTTGCCGTCGAGGTCGACGACCTCGAAGCGCCAGCCCTCCCACTCGACCGCGTCGGTCTCTTCGGGCAGCCTGCCGAGCAGCAGCATGATCATTCCGGCGAGCGTGTTGTAGCGGCCGCGGTCTTCTTCGGGCAGCTCCTTGATGGCGAGCCGATCCTTCAGCTCCGGGGTCGGGATCAGGCCGTCGAACAGCCAGCTGCCGTCGCTGCGTTGCACTGCCCATGCGTCGGCGTCGGTCTCGGCGCTGAACTCGCCGGTGATCGCCTCGAGGACGTCGCGCACGGTGATCATGCCCTGCACCTCGCCGTATTCGTCGACGACGAAGACGATCTGCGTGCTCGAGGCGCGGAAGTGCTCGAGCAGCTCCATTCCGGAGAGCGTCTCGGGAACGAAGACCGGCGACTGCAGGTCGCGGTCGACCGCGAACGTGTGGCCGCGCATCGCCTGTTGCAGGAGCTTCTGCGCACTGATGACGCCGAGCACATCGTCGAGGCCGCCGCGGCAGACCGGATAGCGCGAATGCTCGGCCTCGCCGATCACGCGCAGGACGTCGTCGGCGGTGCTGGTCGCGTCGAGCCAGACGATCTCGCCGCGCGGGATCATCATCGAGCCGACCTGGCGGTCGTCGAGGCGAAAGACGTTGCGCACCATCTGGTGCTCCTGCGCCTCGATGACGCCGGCATCGAGCCCCTCCTCGAGGCTGGCCGCGATCTCCTCCTCGGTGACGCTGCGGTCGGGGCCGCCGCGGATCCCGAACAGGTGCAGCGTCCCTTCGGTGCACCACGACAGCAGGCGGACGAACGGCCGGACGATGAGCGAGAGCCATTCCATCGGCCGGGCGACGAAGCGGGCGACGGTCTCCGGATACTGGATGCCGATCCGCTTCGGCACCAGCTCGCCGAAGATGATGGTGAGGAAGGTGATCGAGATGACGACCATCGCCGTCGCCGTGATCTCGGCGGCGCGGTCGCCGAGGCTGAAGTTGGCGTGCAGCCAGTGCCCGAACGGCGCCGAGAAGGCGGCATCGCCGACGATGCCGTTCAGGATGCTGATCGAGGTGATGCCGATCTGGACGACCGAGAGGAACTTGGTCGGGTCGTCGTGCAGTTCCATGGCGTGCCGGGCGCCCGAGTCGCCGGCTTCGACCATCACCTGCAGCCGCGCCTTGCGGCTCGCCGTGAGCGCCATCTCGGACATGGCGAACAGGGCGTTCACGAAGATCAGGAAGAGCAGGAGGGCGACTTCCATGCACGAGAGCGGCCGAGGCGGGGGGCCAGCGTAGCAGAATCGCTTTCGTGCCCGCCCCCGCCTGCGCTTTCTCCGCCGCCCCTGCAAACGGCGCTCCCGGATCGAGGTCGCCAGGGGCCAGCCGCCCATGAACTATCTCGTCGGCGACCTCCAGGGCTGTGCCGACGCGCTCGACCGCCTGCTCGCGACGATCGCCTTCTCGCCGTCGCGCGACCGTCTCTACGTGCTCGGCGACCTCGTCAACCGCGGGCCGGCGTCGCTGGCGACGCTGCGCCGCCTGCGCGGCCTCGGCGCGGCGGCGACCTGCGTGCTCGGCAACCACGACTGGCATCTGCTCGCCGTCGCTGCCGGCGTCCGGCCGCACCACCGCAGCGACACGATCGCCGAGATCCTCGACGCGCCCGACCGCGAGGCGTGGCTCGACTGGCTGCGGCAGCGGCCGATGGCGGTGTTCGAGCACGGCTGGCTGATGCTGCACGCGGGCGTCGTCCCGCAGTGGGACCTCGCGACCGTGCTCGTGCTGGCGCGAGCGCTCGCGACTGCGCTCGGCGAACGCGAACCGCGCGAATTCCTCGATGCGATGTTCGGCAACGAGCCCTCGCGCTGGAGCGACACGCTCACCGGCGACGCCCGGCTGCGCTTCACCCTCAACACGCTGACGCGGACGCGGTTCGTCGCCGACGACGGCACGCTCGAGTTCGCGACCAAGGACGGCGCGGCTGCGGCACCGCCGGGCTTTCGGCCATGGTTCGACGTCCCGGGGCGCCGCACCGCCGGCGTGCCGATCGCGTTCGGGCACTGGTCGTCGCTCGGCCTGCTCGACCGCGCCGACGTGCTCTGCCTCGACACCGGCTGCGTCTGGGGCGGCAAGCTCAGTGCGGTGAGGATCGACGGCGGCAGGCGCGAGCTGGTGCAGGTCGAATGCGCCGGAGCGCCGCGCAAACGCTGAGCGCATCCGATCTCAGGCGGCCGACGTATGGCCTGAAGAGCCTCTGACGCCCGCCTCGTGAAGCTGATCCTCCTCTTCGGTCGACATCGCCGGCTGCGCCATCTCGTCGTCTGGCTGATGGTCGCGCTGGTGCCGATGCACGCCATCGCCGCCGGCGTCCTCGCCGCGCTCGGGCCGCTGCACACGCACACCGCGCCGCGCGCCGTCGTTGTCCTCGAGGATTTCCGGCGCGTCTCGAGCGCGGCCACGCTCGTCCCCAGACATATCGCGACGGCGCTCTGGCACGTCCATGCCGGCGGCGCAGAGCGCCACCGCCACGCGAGCGGCGATACCAGCATGCACGTCGTCGGCGACGATGCTGCGGCTGGGCTCGACGCCGACGCTGCCGGCTCCGGCGCGGCGCTCGCCGCCATCGTCGCCGTGCCCGCAGGGGGCATCGAGTGGCGATGCGACACCCCCGACGACGTGCGACCCGCGAACGCCGGCTGGGTGCCGCAGACGCACGTCTGCGAGCCGGTCGAACGGCCACCCCGGATCGCCTGAGCTGCGGCAAGGCCGCATCGCCAGGTCCCGCGCCACCGATTGCCGGCCGGCGCGGCACGTCATCCCTCGGGGCTTTCCGATGGACCATTTGCGTCGCCGCACGCGACACGCCATGCGCTTGCCCTTGGCCGCGCTCGTCGCGGTCGGCGCCTTCGTCGGTGCCCGCGCCCAACAGTCGCCGGCGCCGCAATCGACCGCCGCCGTCGTTGCCGAGTGGCCATCGGCCCAGCAACTGGCGCCGGTGGAGGTCCGCGGCAACTACCTCAACTCGGTCGGCAGCACCGACGCGGCGAGCGCGGGCACCGTCACCTCTAAGCTGATCGAGAGCCGGCCGACCCTCCGGCCCGCGGAGGTGCTCGAGTTCGTCCCTGGCGTCATCGTCACGCAGCACAGCGGCGAAGGCAAGGCCAACCAGTACTACCTGCGCGGCTTCAACCTCGACCACGGCACCGACTTCGCGACTTTCGTCGACGGCATGCCGGTCAACATGCCGACGCATGCGCACGGCCAAGGTTACAGCGACCTGAACTGGCTCATCCCCGAGCTCGTCGAACGGATCCGCTATCGCAAAGGCCCGTACTACGCGGAAGAAGGTGACTTCTCCTCTGCCGGATCGGCGCGCATCGGCTTGCTCGACGCACTGCCGCACGGCATCGGTTCGGTGACCCTCGGCGAGGACCGCTTCGCCCGCGCCCTGATCGCCAACTCGAACGCGATCGCGATCGGCAAGCTCCTTTACGCGATCGAAGCCGCGCACGACGACGGCCCGTGGCACAACCCGGAGAAATTCCATCGCCTGAACGGCGTCGTTCGCTATTCGTTCGGCGCCGACGGCGCGCGTTCGTCGCTGACCGCGATGGGCTACTCGGCGGCCTGGAACTCGACCGATCAGATCCCGCAGCGCGCCGTCGACAGCGGCCTGATCGGCCGCTTCGGCGCGCTCGACGCGACCGACGGCGGCCAGACCGAGCGCTACAGCGTCTCGTTCGCGACCTCGCGGCAGCTCGCCGACGGCGGCTTCGATTTCAACGCCTACGCGATTCGCTCGAAGCTCGACCTGTACTCGAACTTCACTTTCTTCCTCGAGCACCCGATCGACCTCGACCCGACCGGGATCGACGGCGACCAGTTCCACCAGGCCGAGCATCGCAAAGTGTTCGGGCTGGCGACGAGGCGCAGCTGGGACATGCTGCTCGGCGGTCACGACTCCACGACCACGATCGGCTTCCAGCTCCGCCACGACCGCCTCGATCCAGTCGGCCTCTACAGCACGGTCGCGCGCCAGTTCGCGCAAACGACGCAGGAGAGCCACGTCCGCGAGACCAGCGTCGCCCTGTACGCCGACAACCGGCTCGAGTGGACGTCGTGGCTGCGCAGCACGATCGGCATTCGCGGCGACCGCTTCTACGTCGATCACACGAGCTCGATCGCCGAAAACAGCGGCAAGAAGAACGCCGGCCTGATCTCGCCCAAGCTCTCGCTGATCTTCGGGCCGTGGCTGAGGACCGAGTACTTCGCCAACTACGGCTACGGCTATCACAGCAACGACGCGCGCGGCGCGACCGAGCGGGTCAAGCCGAAGGAGTTCATCGCCGATCCGACCGATCCGGATGCGGTCGCGACGCCGTCGCCGCTTCTCGTTCGATCGAAAGGCGGCGAGCTCGGCTTGCGCACCGAGATCGTTCCGGGCCTGCAGGCTTCGCTCGCGGTGTGGCAGCTGAGGCTCGGCTCGGAGCTGGTCTTCTCGGGCGATGCCGGCGACACCGAGGCCGGCCGGGCGAGCCAACGCGAGGGCATCGAGTTCAACAACCACTACATCGCCGCACCGTGGCTGCTCGTCGACGGCGACCTTGCCGTCTCGCGCGCCCGATTCACGACCGACGACCCGACGACCCCGGGCCGCTACATCCCCGGCTCGGTCGACACCGTGGTCTCGCTCGGTGCGACCGTTCTTGACCGCGGGCCGTGGTTCGGCCACTTCCAGCTGCGCTACTTCGGGCCGCGGCCGCTGATCGAAGACAACTCGGTGCGCTCGAAGGCGACGACGCTGGCCTATCTGCGCGTCGGCTACCGGCTCGCGCCGAGCGTTCGCGTTGCGCTCGACGTGTTCAACCTGTTCGACCGCAAGGCGAGCGACATCGACTACTTCTACGCCTCGCGGCTGAGGGGCGAGCCGGCCGCAGGCGTCGACGACGTCCACTTTCATCCGGTCGAGCCGCGCCGCTTTCGACTCACGCTGTTGGCGAGCTTCTAGCGCCGAGAAGCGCGACCAGCACAGCCGATGCGACCCGTGCGAAGATCGGCAAGCTGCGGCGCGATGCGGCATGGAGACGTGGCCGAGTGGTCTAAGGCAGCAGTCTTGAAAACTGCCGAGGGGGCAACTCCTCCGTGAGTTCGAATCTCACCGTCTCCGCCAGAACGGTCGTCCAAGGAAGTCCCAGGACGTACACCTACGTACCGATTTCCATCCACTACGCCCGGTAAGTCCCGGAGGCGCTTGTTTCCTGACATCCGAAGCCGTACATTTCAATCCGACACTCGTTGGCGGGAAGGATGGCGGGATAGATGGGGATGGAGAGCTAGCGATGCCACGCCTGGCCAAGCCGTTGTCGGCGCTCGTCGTCTCGAGACTGAGTCGCGACGGATTCCATCCTGTCGGAGAGGTGCCGGGGCTGGGTCTTCACATCTCCGCTGACGCGCGCAGTTGGCTGCTGCGCTTTTCCTTCGCCGGACGCCGTCCACAGATGGGCTTGGGCAGCTTTCCGGAGGTGTCGCTCGCGCTCGCGCGACAGAAGGCGAGAGATGCGCGCGAGCTTGTACGCGAAGGCGTCAACCCGATCGAAGCCAAGCAGTCCGCCAAGCGAGCTGCGGCGGCGAAAAGCGCGGCGTCGAAGACCTTCGGCGAGTGCGCCACGCAATACATCGCTGCCAAGTCGCCCGAGTGGAGCAACATCAAGCACGCGGGTCAATGGCGGACCACGATCGAGACGTTCGCGATGCCGGTCATCGGCAACCTGTCGGTGCAGGACGTCGACACACCGCACGTCATGTCGATCCTCGAACCGATCTGGAAGGCGAAGACTGAAACAGCGGTGCGACTGCGTGGTCGCCTCGAATCCATCCTGGATTGGGCAACCGTCCGCGGCTACCGCACCGGGCCGAACCCGGCGCGCTGGAAGGGCCATCTCTCCGTGATGCTGCCCGCGCCGGGCAAGGTCGCAAACGCGGGGCATCACGCCGCGCTGCCCTACGCCGAGATGCCCGGGTTCATGGCACGACTACGTGCCGTCGGCGGCGAAAGCGCAGAGGCACTTCAGTTCGCGATACTCACCGCGGCACGATCGGGCGAGGTTCGCGGGGCGAGATGGGAAGAAGTCGATTTCGACGCCAAGGCATGGACTGTCCCCGCCGAACGTATGAAGGCAAAGAAGCCGCATCGCGTGCCGCTGTCGGAGGCGGCAATCCGGCTGCTGCGCGCAAGGCCTAGAGGTAAGCTCGACGATCTCATCTTTCCGAGCTCGCGCAATGGTCGGCCGCTATCCGACATGGCGATGACCGCGACCGTGCGCCGCATGCAGGTCGACGCCGTACCGCACGGCCTCGCCCGCGCCACGTTCAAGACTTGGGCCACGGAGTGCACCGACTTTCCGCGTGAAGTCATAGAGATGGCGCTCGCCCACACGATCGAGAACAAGACTGAAGAAGCATATTGGCGGGGCGACCTATTCGATAAGCGGGTGCGGGCCATGCGCGCATGGGCCGAGTTCTTGACTCACCCAGCGCGCGCCGCGACGTGACGTCGATTCGCAAAGCCCGAGCTTGACGGCCGCTGAGGACTCGGTCGTCGAGACAAAACCAAGTATCAACACCTAAGATGCGAAGGCGACCATGGAGCTTGACGCCTTCGGTTCACGAGGCGGTCCTCGCGATTCTCTATCGACCTCCGCAAGGATGCGTCGTAGACCGCCTGCTGAGAAGCCCTGAGTCGGCGTCAGGTGCCGGAGACTTGAGGGCATCCAGTCGGGCAGCAGAAGTGGGTTGCCCCTAGCGCCAGGTAACCGACGTTCCCGCGAACGGCTACCTAGCGCCATCGATCGAGCGTCCGCTCATCGTCGGATGCTGTCGCTCGGGCAGCCGAGGTCGAGCGACCGAATCAGTCTTGAGTTGCCGTCGAGGCCATGCCCCTGAAGGCCGTGCGTGGCCGAGCTTCGATGTTCTGGCGATCGCTCCAGAAAAAAC
>DATAYY010000051.1:0-21645 GCA_036272325.1 Caldimonas sp.
CGTGTAGCCATCGGCCGGCGCGCGCGCGGCGACACCTATGCCGACCGCGCCGCCGGCGCCGGCGCGGTTCTCGACCAGGACCGGCTTCTTCAGCTCGCGCCCGAGCGCCTCGGCGACCGGCCGCGCGACGGTATCGGCAACGCCCCCCGGTGGGAACGGCACGATCATCGTGATCGCCTTGTCGGGCCAGGTCGATTGACCGAACGCCGCGCCGGCCGTGGCGAGCAGCGACGCGAGGATCAGCGAGCGGCGAAACTTCAGGCAAACGCGCATGCGAGGCTCCAGGTTCCGCGACACATTAGCATCAGAAAAACATCGGAGACTTGATGATCACCCTCGCCTCTTTCCCTCGCGTGCGGCGCGACGTGCGTTGCCTGCTCTCATTGCTGCTCGCCTTCGCCGCGCCATTCGCAGGGGCACAGGACTATCCGAGCAAGTCGGTGCGGATCGTCGTTCCGTTCGCCGCCGGCGGCCCCGCCGACGTCTATGCGCGCTTTCTCGCGCAACGGCTGCAGGAGTCGATGGGGCAGCCATTCATCGTCGACGACCGCCCCGGCGCCGGTTCGATCATCGGCACCGACGCGGTCGCGAAGAGCCCGGCCGACGGCTACACGCTGCTGCTGATGTCGAACACGCACACCGTCAACGAATCGCTGATCACGACCAAGCCGTTCCAGCTGATGCGCGACTTCGCGCCGATCGCGCCGATCAATTCGTCCGATCTCGTCCTCGTCGCGCGGAGTGGCCTGCCGGTCTCGACCGTCGCCGAGCTGGTCGCTCTGGCCAAGGCCAAGCCCGGCGGCCTCACCTACGCGTCGTCGGGCCCGGGCACGCCTTACCACATGGCCGGCGAGCTGTTCAAGGCGATGGCCGGCGTCTCGATCCTGCACGTGCCGTACAAGGGCAGCTCGGGTGCGCGCACGGATGTTCTCGGCGGCCAGGTCGACCTGATGTTCGACGCCGTGCCGACGATGAGCGAGCATGTTCGCGCCGGCAAGGTGAAGGCGCTCGGCACCACCGGCAAGATGCGCTCGGCGGTGATGCCGGAAGTGCCGACGATCGCCGAGGCCGGCGTCCCCGGCTACGAGGCGACGATCTGGCTCGGCCTGATGGCGCCGAAGAACACGCCGCCGGCAATCGTCGCCCGCCTCAACGCCGAGGTCGCGAAGATCGTCGCCAACCCGGAGGTCGCGCAGGCCTGGAAAGCGCAAGGCGCGGTGCCGATGACGATGAGCGTCGCCGAGTTCACGCGCTTTCTCAACGACGACATCGTCAAGTGGGCGCACGTCGTCAAGGTCTCGGGCGCCAAGCCCGACCAGTGAGCGCAATGCCCGCCGTCGCGGCCGAGACGATCGCGGCTGACCTCCACCTCCTCTGCGCCGGCGCCGTCAAGGGCCTCGTCCTCGCCATCCAGGCCGGTTTCGAGGCGAGCGCCGGGGCGCGGCTGGCTGCGCGCTTCGGCGCCGTCGGCGTGATGCGCGACGAGCTCGCCGCCGGCGCGCCGTGCGACGTCTTCGTCGCCACCGAACCGATGGTCGCATCGCTCGTCGCCGCCGGCGTGCTGCGCGCGGCAACGAGCACCGCGATCGGCCGCGTGCAGACCGCGCTTGCCGTGCCGGCCGGCGCAGCGGTACCGGCGATCGACAACGCCGAGGAACTGCGCTCGACGCTGCTCGCGGCGAGCGCGCTCTATCTGCCGGATGCGAAGCGATCGACCGCAGGTGCGCATGCCGTCGCCGTCCTCGATCGGCTCGGCATCCGCTCGGCTCTCGAACCGCGCCTGCGCATGCACGCGAACGGCGCGTCCGCGATGGCGGCGCTCGCGGCAGCGGGCGACCGATTGGCGGTCGGTTGCACACAGGCGACCGAGATCCGCTACACGCCGGGCCTTTCGCTCGTCGGTCCGCTGCCAGAGCCCTGCGCACTGGCAACCGTCTACAGCGCCGCGATCGCCACCGTCGCACGCAACGAACCGGCGGCGCGCGTGCTCGTCGCGCTGCTCGCAGGGCCGGCGAGCGCGACGCTTCGCGGTGCGGGCGGGTTCGATCCGGTGGCTTTAGATGCGCGCTAGTTCATCGGCCCGTAGCGGCCGCCGACGCTGAAGCGGCCGGCGCCCGTCAGCGTCAGCGCGATGGCCGTGAACAGGTACATCGCCTGTAGCTCGAGCGCGTAACCGCCCTCGCGGCCAAGGCTGAAGAGCTGTCCGGTATGCACGAGCAGCACGGCGACGATCATGTTGATCGCGATGAAGACCGCGGCGAGTCGGGTCCAGACGCCGACGATGAGCAGGATCGGGCCGATGATCTCGCCGATGTAGACGGCCCAGGCAAGCGCCGTCGGCAGATTCGCCTGCGCGAGCATGCCGGTGATCTCCACCGGCGGCGGCGGTGGCAGCTTGCTGATGCCGTGCAGCAGGATCAGCAGGCCGAGCACCAGCCGCAGGATTAAGAGGGCGGCGTCGACACCGCCGTCGCGGTTGCCGGCGGCGCGATGCGAAAGGATGGCCATTCACTTCCTCCAGGAACGTTGTCGTCCGGCAGCAGCCGGCTGCGGGCGAGGATAGCGTGCCGTTCGCGGCGCCGCAGGTCGCGGTGGCGGGCTGCGTGCGGCTAAGCTTCCTGCCCGAGGGTCGGTGCCGCCGCCCTTCGCGACGCTCGCGTGAACGACCCGCCCTTCAACCTGAGACAGATCGCCCTGCCGGCGTTCGGGCCGTCGTTCCTGTTCGCGCTCGGCGAAGGCGCGATCTTGCCGGTGATCGCGCTGACCGTCCGCCAACTCGGCGGCTCGGTCGCGCTCGCGGCGCTGATGGTGACGCTGATCGGCATCGGCTCGCTCGTCTCCAACATCCCGGCGTCGCTCATCACCGCGCGCTGGGGCGAGCGCTGGGCGATCGTCGGCGCCGCGCTCTGGGGCGCGCTCGGCATGGCGCTGTGCGTCCTCGCCACGGGCATCGCACTGTTCGCGATCGGCGTCACCATGGTCGGCATGTCGGCGGCGGTGTTCGGGCTCGCGCGCCAGAGCTATCTGACCGAAGCGGTGCCGTTCCATTTCCGCGCGCGCGCTCTGTCGACCCTCGGCGGCGTGATGCGGATCGGCCTCTTCGTCGGCCCGTTCCTCGCTGCCGCGGTGATCCACGCGGTCGGCATCGCGGGGGCGTACTGGGCCGGCGTCGGCTCGCTCGTCGTCTCGGCGATCGTCGCCGTGCGCATGCCCGACCTGCCGGCACACGCGACGGTCGACACACCCGCGGTCGGCACCGCGCCGCTGCGCGCGACGTTCCGCTCGGTCGGCCTCGGCCACGCCAAGATCTTCCTCACCGTCGGGGTCGGCGCCCTCCTCGTCTCGGCGGTCCGCGCGTCGCGCCAGGCGGTGATCCCGCTCTGGGCCGAAGGCATCGGCCTCGACGCGGCGACGACCTCGCTCATCTACGGCCTCGCCGGCGGCATCGACATGCTCGTCTTCTACCCCGCAGGCAAGGTCATGGACCGCAAGGGCCGCGCCTGGGTCGCGGTGCCGTCGATGCTCATCATGGGCATCGCGCTGATGCTGACCCCGCTCACGCACGGCTGGATCTCGCTGCTGCTGGTGTCGCTCGTGATCGGCTTCGGCAACGGCATCGGCTCGGGAATGATCATGACGCTCGGCGCCGACTACTCGCCGGTCGCCGGCCGCGCCCACTTCCTCGGCCTCTGGCGGCTGATGTCGGACATCGGCTCGACCGGAGGTCCGGCGCTGCTCTCGGCGATCACGGCGATGGTGTCGCTCGCCGCCGGGATCTGGTGCACGGGCGCGATCGGCTTCGCTGCAGCGTGGGTGCTCTGGCACTGGATCCCGCGCACCGCGCGCCACCCGGCACGTTGAGCGCGGTCAGCGCCTCCCGGCATCCTCGCTCTTCGCCCACGCCTCGTAGCGCGCACGCGTCGCCTCGTTCGGCGGATAGAGGCCTGGCAACGCAACGCCGGCATCGACCTCGCGCATGATCCAGCCTTCGAAGCGCTCCTGCTCGACGGCGGTGGCGACGACATCGGCGACGAGGTCGGCGGGAATGACGACCGCACCGTCGCCGTCGGCGACGATCACGTCGTTCGGCAGCACGGCGACGCCGCCGCAGCCGATCGGCTCCTGCCAGCCGACAAACGTGAGCCCGTTCACCGACGCCGGCGCCGCGGCGCCCTGGCACCAGACCGGCAGCGCCGTGCCGAGGACGCCGGCGAGGTCGCGAACGACGCCGTCGGTGACGAGCGCGGCGACGCCGCGCATCCGCATCCGGGCGCAGAGGATGTCGCCGAAGATGCCCGCCGAGCTCGTCGCCATCGCATCGACGACGGCGATCACTCCGGCCGGCATCGCCTCGATCGCGGCGCGGGTGGAGATCGGCGACGCCCACGATGCCGGCGTCGCGAGGTCCTCGCGCGCGGGCACGAACCGAAGCGTGAAGGCGCGGCCGACGCGGCGCTCGGGCAAGCGCTCGGCAAGCGGCCGCGCGCCGCGGATCCAGACGTTGCGCAGGCCCTTCTTCAGCAGCACCGTCGTCAACGTCGCCGTCGTCACGCCGGCGAGCGCGCGGCGGGTGGCGTCGTCGAGCGGCTCGACATCGATCGCGTTCATGGCGCGAGGATAGCGTTGGCTGCGTCGTCGAGGGGATGCACGCCGCCGAGGAGGCGCTACGACGACCGGGCGAGCGGCGGCGGCAGCAGCTCTTCAAGGCGCACCGCATCGAAGCCAGCGCGCCGCCACGTCGCTTCGAGATCGGGGGCCGGGTCGAGCAACAGCCTGGCAACGAGCGGCTCGGCCGGCGTCGACGCCGGATCGCAGAGCAGCACGTAGCGGGCGTTGCCGGTCTCGTCGAGGCGGCCGATCCAGTCGATTCCCGCAAGCACATCGAGCACCGGCCCGAGCTGCAGCGGATCGATGCCGATCGCGTCGGCGATCTCGTCGGCGTCGCGGCCGCGGCGGCCGTCGCGCCGCGCCGTCGCGAGCTCGCCGAGAATGGCGAGCGCGAGGCGGAATTCGACGCCGGCTGCATCGGGCCAGCGGCGCAGGTGCTTGCCGACGAGCGGAGCGTACGCCGCGATCACGGCGCCGAGCAGGATGATCACCCAGATCAGGTAGACCCAGATCAGGAAGATCGGCAGCGTCGCGAACGCGCCGTAGACGAGCGCATAGGTCGGCACCGCGCCGAAGTACGCCGTCAGCGCTCGCTTGCCGCCGGCAATGCAGACGGCGACGAAGACGCCGCCGATGAGCGCGTGCCGCCAGTGCACGACGGTGTTCGGAACGAACCGGAACAGCGCCGCGACGGCGATCGTCTCGAGGCCGAAATCGAAGGCGGCAACCGTCGCGGCGAGCCCGCGCGGCAGCTCGCCGAGCAGGCCGCGCGACGCCGTCGCCGCGTACGACGTCGCGCTGAGGCTGATCGCGAAGACGAGCGGCCCGAGCGTGGCGGCCGCCCAGTAGATCGCGACCCGCTGGCCGATGCGGCGGCGGCTGCGGACGCGCCAGATCGTGTTCAGCGCGCGGTCGATCGTCAGCATCATCGCCAGCGCGCTGACGACGAGCGCGATCAGGCCGACGATGCCGAGCCGGCTCGCGCGGGTCGAAAACTGGCTGATCGCGTCCATCACCGGGCGCACGACCGTGTCGGGGAGGAGCGTCTGCAGCAGGTACTTCTGCAGCGCCGTCTGCAGGGTCGCGAACATCGGAAACGCCGAGAACAGCGCCAGCATGACCGTGATCAGCGGCACCAGCGAGATGATCGTGGTGAACGTCAGGCTGCCGGCGGTGAGCGCGAGGCGGTCTTCACGAAAGCGGCGGACCAGCGTCTCGGCGGTCTCGAGCCACGGCGGCACCTCGCCGGCGACGGCACGTCGCTCTTTCTCGGACAGAGCCGTCATCGTTTCGCTGCTGCCGGCGTGCGATGCATTGCTGGCATGATAAGCAGCGATGGACGTTGCCACCGCCGCCCCGACCGCCGAGGTGCGCCGGACACGCGCACTCGCCGTCGCTGCGACCGTCGCGTTGATCGTCCTCGGCGTCGCCTGGGAGCTCTGGCTGGCGCCGACCGGCCGCGGCACGCTCGCGGTCAAGGTGCTGCCGCTCGTCCTCGCACTGCCGGGCCTCGTGCGGATGCGCCTCTACACCTACCGCTGGCTCAGCCTCGCGATCTGGCTCTATGCCGCCGAAGGCGCGGTGCGGGCGACGAGCGAACGCGGCGCCTCGGCTGCGCTCGCCGCCACCGAGCTCGCGCTCGCGCTCGCCGTCTTCGCGGCCTGCGCCCTGCACGTGCGTGCGCGGCTGCGCGCAGGCGCTGCCGTGCACGCGCCGGCAAGCGCAGCGCCGGCAAGCGCAGCGCCGTGAGCCTGCTCGACGATCTGTACGCTGCCGTCGGCCCGGCGCAGGTGCTCGTCGGCAACGACTGCGCGCCGTACGAGGTCGACTGGCGCAAGCGCTATCACGGCCGCGCGCTTGCCGTCGTTCGCCCGGGCTCGACGGCCGAGGTCGCCGCGGTCGTCGTCGCCTGCCGTTCGCACGGCGCCTCGCTCGTCCCGCAAGGCGGCAACACCGGGCTCGTCGGCGCGTCGGTGCCGGATGCGAGCGGGCAGCAGGTGCTGCTCTCGACGGCACGGCTGAACCGCATCCGCGGCGTCGACGCGGCCAACCTGACGATGGTCGTCGAGGCTGGCTGCGTGCTGCAGCGGGTGCAGGAAGAAGCCGCGACGCAGGGCCTGCTGTTCGCGCTCAGCCTCGCTGCCGAGGGCAGCTGCACGATCGGCGGCAACCTCGCGACCAACGCCGGCGGCACGCAGGTGCTGCGCTACGGCAACGCGCGTGAGCTCTGCCTCGGTGTCGAGGCGGTCACCGCCGACGGTCGCGTCTGGGACGGCCTGACGGGCCTGCGCAAGGACAACACCGGCTACGACCTGCGCGACCTCATCGTCGGCAGCGAAGGCACGCTCGCGATCATCACCGCGGCGACGCTCAGGCTGCACCCGCGGCCGCGGGCGACGATGACCGCGATGGCGACGCTGCCGACGCTTGCGGCCGCGGTGCAGTTGCTCCGCCGCGCCCACGAGATGCTGGGCCCGGGCCTGACCGGCTTCGAGATCATGAACGAGGCTTCGCTCGGCCTCGTCCGCAAGCACTTCGCCCAGTTGCGCCAGGCGGTGGCGGCGGCGCCGTGGACGGCGCTGGTCGAGCTTTCGGACACCGAAGGCGAAGCACACGCCGCGGCGTCGCTCGAGGCGCTGCTCGGCGACGCGCTCGCACGCGGCCTGATCGGCGACGCCGCGGTCGCCGCCAGTCTCGAGCAGGCGAACGCGATGTGGCACGTGCGCGAGGCGATCCCGCTTGCTCAGGTCGCAGAGGGCGGCAACGTCAAGCACGACATCGCGCTGCCGATCTCGGCGATCGAGGAATTCGTCGCCGTGACCGACGCCGACCTCGAGCGCGCGTTCCCCGGCATCCGCGTGATCGACTTCGGCCATCTCGGCGACGGCAACCTGCACTACAACGTGCAGGGGCCGCCCGATGCCGATGGCGCCGCCTTCGTCGCCCGCCACGAGGCTGCGATCACGCGGCTGGTCTACGACGCGGTCGCCGCCCGCGGCGGCTCGATCTCGGCCGAGCATGGCATCGGCGCGCTCAAGCGCGACGAGCTCGGCCTGCGCAAGTCGCCGGTCGCGCTCGACATGATGCGCGCGATCAAGGTGGCGCTCGATCCCGCCGGCGTGCTGAACCCGGGCCGCGTCCTGCCGCCGCCGGCGCCGCGGTAGCGACCAGCCAATCGACGAAGTCGCGCACCTCGGGCTTTTCGCTCGCGCGCGTCGAGACGATCACGCAATAGCTGCGCGGCGAAGCGACCCTCTTGCTGAACGGCGCGACCAGCACTCGCTCGCTCAGGTAGCGCTCGATCAGCGGCACCCGGCCGAGCGCGACGCCCTGGCCGGCGATCGCGGCGGAGATCAGCTGGTCGTACGACGAGAAGTGCAGCATGCCGGCGGGCTTGAGATCGCTGAGGCCGAGCGCATGGAGCCAGAGGTCCCAGTCGTAGAGCTGGTTGCTGCCGTCCCGCTCCATCCGCAGCAGGATGTGGCGAACGAGGTCGGTGGGCTGCGCGAGCGGCGCCTGCTTCGATGCGCGCAATCGCGGGCTGCAGACTGGAAAGACGGTCTCGCCGAACAACGGCACGGCGCCGGCCGGCAACGCGGCGTCGATCGGGCGATAGCGGACGGCGACGTCGACGCCGTCGCGCTCGAGGTTGACGACCTCGTTGCTGGTCGAAATGCGGACGTCGACGCCGGGATGGGCGGCGACGAACCCGGCCAGGCGCGGGATCAGCCAGAGGCCGGCGAAGCCGGGCGTCGTCGTCACGATCACCGTCCTGACCCGCTCGGCGCGGCGGATCTCGCGCGTCGCCCGGTCGAGGCGGACGAGGGCATCGACGACCGCGAGCTGCAGCGTCCGGCCCTCGTCGGTCAGCGCGATCGCGCGGTGCAAACGGTGGAAGAGCGCGACACCCAGGCGTGACTCCAGAGACTGGATCTGCCGACTGATCGCCGACTGGGTCAGCGAGATCTCGTGCGCCGCCCGGGTGAAGCTGAGATGGCGGGCAGCGCTTTCGAACGCGACCAGCGAGTCGAGCGGCGGCAGATCGTAGCTGCGCGTCACCACCGGCCGCTCTCGCATGCGCAATTCGCATGCGACGCATTCGAAAAGACCGCTTGAGGACTTGGCTCTACAAGAGGAAGCTTCGCTTCGTGGCTGCGATGAGACGCAGGTCTTTCGAGCCAGAAACCATGCATGGAACTCATGCTACAGGAGTCCGAACCATGAACCAAGATCTTCTCGACGGCAGCCGCGCCCTCGCCAAGGGAAACGTTCGTCATCTGCACGGCGAAAGCGGGAGGCGGATCGAGGTGCTGGGCGGATCGATCTGGATCACGCAGGACGGCGACCTGCGCGACGTCATCCTCCAGCGCGGCGAAGCGTTCGACTTCGACCGCAAGGGCGACGTCCTGCTCAGCGCCTTCGACGACTCACGCTATCTGGTCCTCGACGCCTGCGAGCGTCACTGAACCGGTCCCTTAACGGCGTCGGGGAGCGGCAGCGCCATCACCTCGATGCCCTCCTCGCGCAGCGCGTCGGCATCCTCTTTCGTCGCCCGGCCCCGGATGCCGCGTTCCTCCACCTCGCCATAGTGGATGCGGCGCGCTTCCTCCGGGAAGCGCTCGCCGACGTCTTCGGTCGAGCTCAGCACCTGGCGCACGGCGCGTAGCCATTGGGACTGCAACGTCACCTCGGAGGTCGTCGTCTCGGCCGGCGTCGGCGCGGCGTGGCGCGACACCTTGAGCCGCGCGGCGTTCGGCATCCGCACCGCCTCGGTATCGCCGCACAGCGGACAGGCGACGATGCCGCGCTCCTGCTGCGAGACGAACTCGTCCTCGGATGCGAACCAGCCTTCGTACGCGTGCTGCTGGCCGCAGCGCAAGTTGAAGACCTTCATGGCCGCATTATGGTCAGGCTGCCGGATCGCCGGTGACCCATTGCAACGGCCAGCGCCCGCCCCGCCAGTTTGTAAGCCAGAGCAGGCCGACGAGCGTCTTGGCGTCGGTGATCTCGCCGCGGCGCGCCGCCTCGTCGACCTCGTCGATCGCGAGGTCGAAGACGTCGAGGAACTCGCCGACGTCGAGCTTGCGTTCGCCGGCTTCGAGGCCGCGCGCGAACCAGACCTCGATCGCCTCGGTCGAATAGCTGATCGCGTTGTGCAGCACGCCGGCGCGCGCCCATTCGCGCGCCCGGTAGCCGGTCTCTTCGGCGAGCTCGCGCACCGCGCAGCCGAGCGCCGGCTCGCCGGGATCGAGCTTGCCGGCGGGAAACTCGAGCATCGCGCGCGCCATCGGATAGCGCCACTGGCGCTCGACGACGACGCGACCTTCGCCGAGCAACGGCACCACCATGACTGCGCCGGGATGGACGATGTATTCGCGCTCGGCCCGCGAGCCGTCGGGCAGCGCGACACGGTCGCGACGGACGTCGAGGAAGGCACCGCGCCACGCGGCAACGGGCTCGACGCAGGTCTCGCGCAGATGCGCGCTGTCGGCGGAGAGGAGCATGGAGCGCGGCCTCGGGCGCGTCGGGCTCAGGTCGCGAACATCTGGACGATCGCCTGCGCGCAGAGCTGCATCAGGCCGCCGGGCAGGATACCGAGCAACAGCACCGCGGCGCCGTTGAACGAGAGCAGGATGCGGACGTCGCGCGTGCCTTCGATCGGCGCCACGTCGACGGGTTCGTCGAAGTACATCACCTTGACGACGCGGACGTAGTAGTAGGCGCCGAGCAGCGAAAGGACGACCGCCGAGACCGCGAGCCAGATGAAGCCCGGCACGTTGGTCGAGACGAGCGACTGCAGCACGGCGAGCTTGGCGTAGAAGCCGACCGTCGGCGGGATGCCGGCGAGCGAGAACATGAAGACCGCCATCACGGCGGCAAACCAGGGGCTGCGCCGCGCCAGGCCGCGGAAGTCGTCGATCCGCTCGGCCTCGTGGCCGGCGCGCGAGAGCAGCATGATCATGCCGAAGGTGCCGAGCGTCGTCAGCACGTCGGTGACGACATAGAACATCGCCGAGCTGTAGGCGTTGCTCGCCGAGACCGTGTTGCCGCTGACGACGCCGGGGCAAAGGCCGAGCAGCATGAAGCCGATCTGGGCGATCGTCGAATAGGCGAGCATGCGCTTGATGTTGCTCTGCGCGATCGCCGCCAGGTTGCCGAGCAGCATCGACGCGAGCGAGAGCAGCACCAGCATCTGCTGCCAGTCGAGCGCGAGGCCGATCATTCCCTCGACGAGAAGGCGGATCGTGATCGCGAACGCGGCGAGCTTTGGCGCGCCGCCGACCAGCAGCGTCATCGAGGTCGGCGCGCCCTGGTAGACGTCGGGCACCCACATGTGGAACGGCACCGCGCCGAGCTTGAATCCCAGGCCGGCGACGACGAACACGGTGCCGAAGACGAGTACGGCACGGTTGATACGGCCGGCGCCGATCGCCTTGAAGACCTCGTTCATCTCGAGCGAGCCGGTGGCGCCGTACATCATCGACAGGCCGTAGAGAAGGAATCCGCTCGCCAGCGCGCCGAGGACGAAGTACTTCATCGCCGCCTCGGTCGCGCCGGTGTCGTCGCGTCGCATGGCGACGAGGGCGTAGAGCGAGAGCGACATCAGCTCGAGGCCGAGATAGACGACGAGGAAGTTGTTCGCTGCCACCATCACCAGGATGCCGAGCAGCGAGAACATCGAGAGCGTGAAGAGCTCGCCCTTGAGCATGTCGCGCTCGGCGGCGTACGGCCGGGCGTAGACCAGCGTCGTCATCATCGCCAGCGTCGCGAACAGGCCGAGCAGGTGGCCCATCGGGTCGGCGACGACCATGCGGTCCATCGCGTAGTACGTCGCGCCGCCCCAGAAGTACCACAGCTGCAGAAGGGCGACCACCGTCAGCGAGGCCTGCGCGAGGCAGTACGTGACGACCCGGTCCTTGCCCGGCAGCCAGAGGTCGACGAGCGCGACGATGCACGCCATCGTCAGCAGCGCGATCTCCGGAAGAACGGGGTAGACGGCTTGCCAGTTCATGTCGTGGCCTAGGGAGCGAGCTTGGGAATCGACGAATGGCGCAGCAGCTCGACCACCGAGGCGTGCATGACGTTGGTGAACGGCCTCGGATAGACGCCCATCGCGAGCACCGCGGCGGCCAGGATCGCGAGCATCGCGAACTCCCGCGGGTCGAGGTCGAGCAGGTCGCGGACGTGCTCGTTGGCGACCGCGCCGAAGTAGACGCGCTTGACCATCCAGAGCGTGTAGCCCGCGCCCCAGACGAGCGTTGTCGCCGCCGCCGCCGCGATCCAGAAGTTCACCTTGACCGTACCGAGGATGACCATCCATTCGCCGACGAATCCGGCCGTCCCGGGCAGGCCGCAGTTGGCCATCGCGAACAGCACCGCGAACGCGGCGAACTTCGGCATCGTGTTGACGACCCCGCCGTAGGCCGAGATCTCGCGCGAGTGGACGCGGTCGTAAAGGACGCCGATGCAAAGGAACATCGCTCCGGAGACGAAGCCGTGCGAGACCATCTGGACGATCGCGCCGGAGACGGCGAGCTCGTTGCCGTGGCCCTGGGCGTCGAAGATGAAAAAGCCCAGCGTCACGAAGCCCATGTGGGCGACCGACGAGTAGGCGACGAGCTTTTTCATGTCGCGCTGGACGAGCGCGACCAGGCCGATGTAGACGATCGCGATCAGCGACAGCGCGACGATGAACCACGCCCAGCGGTGGCTCGCGTCGGGGGTGATCGGAAGCGAAAAGCGCAGGAAACCGTAGGCGCCGAGCTTCAGCATGATCGCCGCCAGAACGACCGAGCCTCCCGTCGGCGCCTCGACGTGGGCGTCGGGAAGCCAGGTGTGGACCGGCCACATCGGCACCTTGACCGCGAAGGCGAAGAAGAAGGCGAAGAAGATCAGCACCTGGGCCGAGAGCGCGAGCGGCAGGTGGTGCCAGACCAGGATGTCGAAGCTGCCGCCCGACTTGTAGTAGAGGTAGATCAGCGCAATCAGCATCAGCAGCGAGCCGGCGAGCGTATAGAGGAAGAACTTGAACGCCGCGTAGACGCGCCGCGGGCCGCCCCAGACGCCGATGATGAGGTACATCGGGATCAGGGTTGCCTCGAAGAAGACGTAGAAGAGGAGGCCGTCGAGAGCGCAGAAGACGCCGACCAGCAGCCCCGAGAGGATCAAAAACGCCGCCATGTACTGGTTGACGCGCTCCTCGATCACCTTCCACGCCGAGATGACGACGATCGGAGTCGTGAACGCGGTGAGAAGGACGAACCAGACCGAGAGGCCATCGACGCCGAGCGTGTACCAGACGTTGAAGCGTGCGATCCAGGCGTGCTTCTCGCTGAACTGCATCGCCGCGGTGCCGACGTCGAAGCCGGTGACGAGCGGGATCGTGACCGCGAAGCTCGCCAGCGACGCGACGAGCGCCGCCCAGCGCACCGCCTCGGCGCGGTCGTCGCGGCCGAACGCGAGCAGCAGCACTCCGGAGACGATCGGCAGCCAGATGGCGAGACTGAGCAGAGGCATGTTGTTCTTGTTGGCCGGTGCCCGCGGTCAGCGGGCGACGAGGGTGGCGAGATACGGCCAGAGCTGCCACGTCATGAGGCCGATGACGCCGACGATCATGACCAGCGCATACCAGTACAGATAGCCGCTCTGGAGCCGCCGGCTGACGACGGCGAAGCCGCCGATCGCGCGCGCCGAGCCATCGATCAGGATGTTGTCGATGACGCCGACGTCGCCACCGCGCCAGAGACCCGTCCCCACGAGTCGCGCGCCGCGGGCAAGGACATTCTCGTTGAACCAGTCGAAGTAGTACTTGTTGTCGAGCAGCCGGTAAAGGAACGAGAAGCGCCGCTGGAGCGCGGCGGGGATGTCCGGCCGGCGCAGATAGAGGAACCACGACGCGACGACGCCGGCGAGCGCGAGCCAGAAGATCGGCCCGCTGAGGGCACGGACGGCCATCTCGACCGGTCCATGGAAGTCGCGCCCGAGTTCCTCCATCGCCGGATGACGCTCGGCGAGGACGGCGATCGAGTCGTTGAAGAAGTCGCCGAACAGCATCGGGCCGATCGTCATGAAGCCGATCACGGCCGAAGGGATCGCGAGCGCGACGAGCGGCAACGTCACGACCGCCGGCGACTCGTGCGGCGCCGCGCCGTGGACGTCGTGCGCGTGCGGGTCGGGCTCGGCATGGGCAACGCTCGCGTCGCCGCCGTGGGCGTCGTGCGTGGCGTGGTCGTCCTGAGCGGGCGACGGGTGCGGCTTGTTGCGGAAGCGCTCGGGCCCGTGGAAGACGAGGAAGTACATCCGGAACGAGTAGAACGCGGTGACGAAGACACCGGCAGCAACCGCGAAGTAGGCGAAGCCCGCGCCCGGGAGATGGCTCGCGTGCACCGCCTCGATGATCGAGTCCTTCGAGTAGAAGCCGGCGAAGAACGGCGTGCCGATCAGCGCGAGCGAGCCGACCAGCGACGTGATCCACGTGACCGGCATGTACTTTCTAAGGCCACCCATGTTGCGGATGTCCTGGTCGTGGTGCATGCCGATGATCACCGAGCCGGCGGCGAGGAAGAGCAGCGCCTTGAAGAACGCGTGCGTCATCAGGTGGAAGACGCCGACCGAGTACGCTGAGGCGCCGAGCGCGACCGTCATGTAGCCGAGCTGCGAGAGCGTCGAGTAGGCGACGACGCGCTTGATGTCGTTCTGGATGACGCCGAGGAAGCCCATGAAGAGCGCCGTGATCGCGCCGATCGTCATGACGACCGAGAGCGCCGTGTCGGACAGCTCGAACAGCGGCGACATCCGCGCGACCATGAAGATGCCCGCCGTCACCATCGTCGCCGCATGGATCAGCGCCGAGATCGGCGTCGGGCCCTCCATCGAGTCGGGCAGCCAGACGTGAAGCGGGAACTGCGCGCTCTTGCCCATCGCGCCGATGAAGAGGCAGATGCAGATCACCGTGATGAGGCGCCAGTCGCTCGCCGGGAACGTGATCTGCGCCAGCTCGCCGCCGCGAGCGAACGCCTCGCGATAGTCGAGCGTGCCGGCGAAGGCGACGATCAGGCCGATGCCGAGGATGAAGCCGAAGTCGCCGACGCGGTTGACGATGAACGCCTTCAGGCTGGCGAAGATCGCCGTCGGCCGCGTGTACCAGAAGCCGATCAGCAGGTACGAGACGAGGCCGACCGCCTCCCAGCCGAAGAACAGCTGCAGGAAGTTGTTGCTCATGACGAGCATGAGCATCGAGAACGTGAACAGCGAGATGTAGCTGAAGAAGCGCTGGTAGCCCGGGTCGTCGGCCATGTAGCCGATCGTGTAGACGTGCACCATCAGCGAGACGAAGCTGACGACGGTCATCATCATCGCCGTCAGGCCGTCGACCAGGAAGCCGATCTCCATCTTCAGCGCCCCGACGCGCATCCACTCGTAGATCGTGCCGTTGAAGCGCGCTCCCTCCGTGACGACGGCGTAGAGCACCCAGCTCGAGATCAGAAACGAGACGAGGACGCCGAGGATCGTGATCGAGTGCGCGCCGGCACGGCCGACCTGCTTGCCGAACAGGCCGGCGACGACGGCGCCGACCAGCGGCGCGAGCGGGACGATCGTCAGCAGCGCGGGCGAGAGCGTGGCCGTCATGGCGCTCAGCCCTTCAGCGAGTCGAGCTCGTCGACTGCGATCGTCGAGCGGGTCCGGAACAGGACGACCAGGATCGCCAGGCCGATCGCCGACTCCGCCGCGGCGACGGTGAGGATGAAGAAGACGAACACCTGCCCCGCCATGTCGCCGAGGTAGTACGAGAAGGCGACGAAGTTGAGGTTGACGGCGAGCAGCATCAACTCGATCGCCATCAGCAGCACGATCAGGTTCTTGCGGTTGAGGAAGATGCCGATCACCGATAGCGCGAACAGGATCGCGCCGAGCGAGAGGTAATGGCCGAGCGTCACCGGGCCCAGGGTCATCGCCGGTCTCCCACCGGCTTGGGCGCGTCGCTCGCGCCGTCGCGCGCCACTCCCTCCGGCTTCAGCGAGACGATGCGGATACGGTCTGCCTTCTTTGCCCTGACCTGCTCGGAAGGATCGATGTGCTTGGTGTCCTTGCGCGCGCGGTGCGTCAGCGAGATCGCGGCGACGATCGCGACCAGAAGCAGCACGGCGGCGATCTGGAGCGGATAGAGGTAATGCGTGTAGACCTCGATGCCGAGCAGCTTGGTGTTGCCGAGCTTCAGCGCGGCGGCGCTCGTGGCGGGCGCGTCGACGAGCCTGAACCCCGGCAGCAGCACTGCCGCCATCTCGAGGGCGATGACGACGCCGACGATCGCCGCGACCGGAAAGTGGCGCCAGAACCCGGTGCGCAGCGACCCGATGTCGACGTCGAGCATCATGACGACGAACAGGAACAGCACCATCACCGCGCCGACGTAGACGAGGACGAGCGCGATCGCGAGGAACTCGGCGCGCAACAGGATCCAGACGCACGCCGCGCTGAAGAACGCGAGGACGAGGAAGAGCGCCGCATAGACCGGGCTCTTCGCGGTGATGACGCGAAACGCCGCCGCCAGCAGGACGGCGGAGAAGACGTAGAAGAGCGCGGTATTGACGTCCATGGGTCTGGAGGCTCAGCGGTACTTCGCGTCCGCTTCCTTCGCTGCCGCGATTTCCTTCTCGAAGCGGTCGCCGATCGCGAGCAGCATGTCCTTCGTGAAGTACAGGTCGCCGCGCTTCTCGCCGTGATATTCGAGGATGTGCGTCTCGACGATCGAGTCGACCGGGCAGCTCTCCTCGCAGAAGCCGCAGAAGATGCACTTGGTCATGTCGATGTCGTAGCGCGTCGTCCGGCGCGAGCCGTCGTCGCGAACGTCGCTCTCGATCGTGATCGCGAGCGCGGGGCAGACTGCCTCGCACAGCTTGCAGGCGATGCAGCGCTCCTCGCCATTGTCGTAGCGGCGCAACGCGTGCAGGCCGCGAAAGCGTGGGCTGAGTGGCGTCTTCTCCTCGGGGTACTGGATCGTCACCTTGCGCGAAAGAAAGTGGCGCCCGGTGAGCCGCATGCCCTTGAAGAGCTCGCCGAGCATGAAGCTCGACAGGAAGTCCTTGATCGGTGTGGCCTCGGCCATGGCTTCTGCCCTCTTACTTCCAGATGTTCCAGGGCGACTGGATGACGAGGCCGACGACGACCAGCCAGACCAGCGTCACCGGAATGAAGATCTTCCAGCCGAGGCGCATGATCTGGTCGTAGCGGAAACGCGGAAACGTCGCCCGCACCCAGAGAAACATCGTCGCGATGACGAAGGTCTTGGCGAACAGCCAGAGCCAGTTCCAGAACCACATCGTCTGGACGATCCAGTCCGGCGTCTGCATTCCGACCAGGGCGAACGAGACTGGCGCGTACCAGCCGCCGAGGAACATGACCGAGGCGAGCGCCGAGACGAGAATGATGTTGGCGTACTCGGCGAGGAAGAACATCGCGAACGCCATTCCCGAGTACTCGACCATGTGGCCGGCGACGATCTCGGACTCGCCCTCGACGACGTCGAACGGCGCGCGATTGGTCTCGGCGATGCCGGCGATGACGTAGACGCCGAAGATCGGCAGCAGCGGCAGCCAGTTCCAGCTGAGGAAGGTCCAGCCGTGGTCGGCGAAGAAGCCGCGCGCCTGGCCCTGGACGATGTCCGTCATGTTGAGGCTTGCCGAGACCATCAGCACGACGACGAGCGCGAAGCCCATCGCGATCTCGTAGCTCACCATCTGCGCCGACGCGCGCAGCGCGCCGAGGAAGGCGTACTTCGAGTTCGACGCCCAGCCGGCGATGATGACGCCGTAGACCTCCATCGACGTGATCGCCATCAGGAAGAGCAGCCCGGCATTGATGTTGGCAAGCGCCTTCTCGGGGCCGAACGGAATCACCGCCCAGGCCGCGAGCGCCGGCATGATCGTCATGATCGGGCCGAGGAAGAAGAGGCCGCGGTTGGCGGCCGTCGGCACGATGATCTCCTTGAAGATCAGCTTGACCGCGTCGGCGATCGGCTGCAGCAGCCCCCACGGACCGACGCGGTTCGGACCCGGGCGGATCTGGCTCCAGCCGATGGCCTTGCGTTCCCAGAGCGTCAGGTAGGCGACGAACAACAGCAGCGGAACGAGGACGGCGACGATTCGCGTCAGCGCCCAGACCATCGGCCAGGCGGCGCCGAAGGTCGTCGCGCCGAAGCTGGTGATCGAATCGAGCATGTGCCGGCGCCTCAGGCGATGGTCGGCGTGGCGGCGGCGCTTTCGCGCTCGACGGCAAGCTCGAGCCGCGCGTTCATCGCGCCGAGCGGCGTCGTCAGCGGATGGCCAGCGGCGACACGCAGCACGTTCGACGCCAACGAAGGATCGACGCGCGACGGCAGGACCACCGAGCCCTCGGCACTGCTGACACGGACCAGCGTGCCGTCGACGATGCCGCGCCCGGAAGCGAGCTCGCTCGGAACGCCGACGACCGGCGTGCGCGCATCGGCGGTGAGCTGCAGCGCCGGCGCGCGGCGGACGATCGGATCGGTCGCGTAGATCGGCACGTCGGCGATTCGCTCGAGCACGCCTTCGCCGCCACGCCGGGCCGGCAGCGCGATCGGGCCGCCCTCGCCCGCCACGGTCGCCGCGAGACGGCTTGCGATCGTCGCTTCGTCGCCGAGCGCTTCGGCCCGCACTTCTTCGGACGTCTCGAACGAGAAACCAGGCAGACCGAGCAGGTTGCCGAGCACACGGAACACCTTCCACGCCGGCCGCGTTTCAGCGAGGGGCTTGACGACGCCGTGGAAGGACTGGACGCGGCCTTCGGTGTTGACGAACGTGCCCGACGTCTCGGTGAACGGGGCGATCGGCAGCAGCACGTCGGCGATGTCGTCGCCGGGCTCGGGCGCGAACGGCGTCAGCGAGACGACCATCTCGGCCCGGCCGAGCGCAGCGAGCGCCGCGTCGCCGTCGGCAGAGTCGAGCTCCGGCTCGAGGTTGAGCAGCAGGCACGCCTTGAGCGGCGAATCGGCAGCCAGCATCTGCGCCGCGCCGAGGCCGCCCGGCCTCGCGTTGGCGCCGACGAGCTGCGCGCCGACGGCGTTGGCGCCATCGCCGAGCCAGCCGAACGTGGCGCCGGTCTGCTCGGCGATCCAGCGGGCGAGGCGCTCGATCACCGCCCGATCGGCGTGCTGGCCGGCAGCGTTGCCGAGCAGCACCGCCTTCTGCTCGCCGCTCTGCAGCGCGGCGGCGATCGCCTTCGCTTCGTCGTTCTCGGGAACCTCTGCCGGTGCCGCGATGCCCTTCGCCGCAGCGACGGCGGCGGCGATCGCGGCCAGCGCTTCGGGCCATGCGCTCGGCGCGGCGGCGATGCTCGGCCCCATCGGCATCAGCCAGTCGTCACGCAGGGCGTGAACGCTCATCACCTTGGCGCCCTTCTTCGCCGCCTGGCGGATTCGCTGGGCGAGCAGTGGATGGTCCTTGCGCAGGAACGAGCCGACGACGAGGACGCGCCGCAGCTCCACGAGCGAGGCGACGCTGCGGCCAAGCCAGCGCATCGCACCGGCGCGCGGCGGCTCGGCCTCGCGCAGGCGCGTGTCGACGTTCTCGCTGCCGAGCCCGCGGACGAGCTTGGCAAGCAGGTGCAGCTCCTCCACCGTGCTCATCGGCGACGCGAGGGCGCCGATCGCCTGCTCGCCGTGGTCGACCGAGATCTGCGTCAGGCCGCGGGCGACGTAGTCGAGCGCGTCGGTCCACGAGACGGTCTTCCATTCGCCGCCCTGCCGGATCATCGGCGCCTTCAGGCGCTTCGGCCCGTGCAGCGCCTCGTACGAGAAGCGGTCGCGGTCGGCGAGCCAGCACTCGTTGACGTCCTCGTTCTCGAACGGCAGCACCCGCACGACTTCGGCGCGCTTGATCTGGACGATCAGGTTGGCGCCGGTCGAATCGTGCGGGCTGACGCTCTTGCGGCGCGACAGCTCCCAGGCGCGGGCGCTGTAGCGAAACGGCTTCGACGTGATCGCGCCGACCGGGCAGAGGTCGATCATGTTGCCGGAGAGCTCGGAGTCGACGGTGTCGCCGGCGACAGTGGTGATTTCCGCGTGCTCGCCGCGATGGATCATGCCGAGCTCCATCACGCCGCCGATCTCGACGCCGAAGCGGACGCAGCGCGTGCAGTGGATGCAGCGGTTCATCTCCTGCATCGACAGCAGCGGGCCGACGTCCTTCGGGTAGACGACGCGCTTGTCCTCGTCGTAGCGCGACGACGACGCGCCGTAGCCGACCGCGAGGTCCTGCAACAGGCACTCGCCGCCCTGGTCGCAGATCGGGCAGTCGAGCGGGTGGTTGATCAGCAGGAATTCCATCACCCCCTGCTGGGCGTTGATCGCCTTGTCGCTCTTGGTGCGGACGATCATTCCCTGCGTCACCGGGGTCGCGCACGCCGGCATCGGCTTGGGCGCCTTCTCGATCTCGACCAGGCACATCCGGCAGTTGGCAGCGATCGTGAGCTTCTTGTGGTAGCAGAAGTGCGGGATGTAGGTGCCGGCCTTGTCGGCGGCATGCATGACCATGCTGCCCTCGGCGACCGAGACCTTCTGGCCGTCGAGTTCGATCTCGATCATGGCTTCACCAATTGCTTCAGCGCCGGCGATGCGTCGGCCCGGGTCGCCATCCCGTACTGCAGCGTCGACGCCGCGGGAGTCTGGGCGGGAAACACGCTGTCGGCCGGTCCGATGCTGCCGGCGTGCACCGGCGGCGCGGCCTTCTCGATCAGGGCGACGAACTCGCTCTTGAAGTGCTTGATCATGGCGCGCACCGGCATCGCCGCGGCGTCGCCGAGAGCGCAGATCGTGCGGCCCTGAATGTTGTCGGAGACCGAGTTGAGGAGATCGATGTCCTGCATCCGCCCCTGGCCGTTGGCGATCCGTTCGACCATGCGGTAGAGCCAGCCGGTGCCTTCGCGGCACGGCGTGCACTGGCCGCAACTCTCGTGCATGTAGAAGTACGACAGGCGCAGCAGCGAATGCACCATCGAGCGCGAGTCGTCCATGACGATGACGGCGCCGGAGCCGAGCATCGAGCCCGCCTTGGCGATGGCGTCGTAGTCCATCGTCAGCTCGTTCATGATCGATGCCGGCAGCACCGGCGCCGATGAACCGCCGGGGATCACCGCCTTCAGCGTCCGCCCTTCCGGAACGCCACCGGCGAGCTCGAGCAGCTTCGTGAACGGCGTGCCGAGCGGCACCTCGTAGTTGCCGGGCTTCTGGACATCGCCGACGACCGAGAAGATCTTGGTGCCGCCGTTGTTTGGCTTGCCGATCTCGAGGTAGGCCTGGCCGCCGTTGACGATGATCCACGGCACCGCGGCGAAGGTCTCGGTGTTGTTGATCGTGGTCGGCTTGCCGTACAGGCCATAGCTCGCCGGGAACGGCGGCTTGAAGCGCGGCTGGCCCTTCTTGCCTTCGAGCGACTCGAGCAGCGCCGTCTCCTCGCCGCAGATGTAGGCACCGAAGCCATGGCACGCGTGCAGCTGGAAGTCGCACTGCGAGCCGAGGATCTTCTCGCCGAGATAGCCGGCGGCGCGAGCCTCCGCGAGCGCTTCCTCGAAGCGCTCGTAGACCTCGAAGATCTCGCCGTGGATGTAGTTGTAGGCGACCTTGACGCCCATCGCGTACGCCGCGATCGCCATTCCCTCGATCACGATGTGCGGGTTGAACATCAGCAGGTCGCGGTCCTTGCAGGTGCCGGGCTCGCCCTCGTCGGAATTGCAGACCAGGTACTTCGCGCCCGGGAACTGGCGCGGCATGAAGCTCCACTTGAGGCCGGTCGGAAAGCCCGCGCCGCCGCGGCCGCGCAGCCCCGACGCCTTCACCTCGGCGATCACCTGGTCGGGCGTCATGCCCTTGCCCTCGCCTTCGGCGTGGCCGGTTCCTTTGGAGTCGTCGGCTCCGCCGTCGACGCCGAGGATCTTCTTCCAGGCGTTGTAGCCACCGCGCGCCTCGAAGTCCTTGAGACGCCAGTTCTTGCCGTCGAGCCCGGCGTAGATCTGCGGCTGGAG
>DATAYY010000052.1:0-20018 GCA_036272325.1 Caldimonas sp.
AGGACCATTTCTTCGAGCTCCTCGACCGCAACCTCGGCAAGACGGCGCCGGCATCGAGCACGCCGATCGCCTTCGGCGACCTGACCGCTTCCGCAACGACCTCGAACACCAACTCGGTCGGCTGCTACGTCGCGCTGGCGACCGGCGAAAAGGTCGTCAACGCCGCAACGTCGATCGGAGGCAGCTCCTACTTCGGCACCAATCAGCCATCGAGCACCGTCGCCAGCCAGAGCTGCTCGGCAAACCTGGGCATCGCCAAGGCGTACTCGATGCCGCTCTTTTGCGTCACGCCGTCGGGGACGACCTTGACCGGCGGCGGCCTGCCGCCGTCACCGGTCGCGGGCATCGTCACGGTCGGGACCGGCGACTCGGCGCGCAAGGTCGCGTTCGTCATCGGCGCGCCGAACCCGAAGAACTCGGCGATCGAAGGTTCGCGCGTGAATCCGGCGATTCAGGTGCCGCGCAACCGCATCTACTGGTACCAGGAGGGCAGCCGCTGAGCTGGCGGCGCGGGCCCGCGACGGCGCCCGCGCCTCGGCCAGAATCGCGCCGATGCAATCCGGCTTCGATCGCCTCGTCCTCACCTGCGAGCACGCCGGCAACGTCGTGCCGGAGCGGTACCGGCCTCTCTTCGTCGGCCACGAGGCGCTGCTGCCGACGCACCGCGGCTGGGACCCGGGCGCACTCCTGCTTGCGCGCGAGATGGCCGAACGGTTCCATGCACCGCTCTATTTCGAGGAGACGACGCGGCTTCTGGTCGACCTCAACCGCACCGTCGGAAACCCCGAGCTGCATTCGGAGGCGACGCGGCACCTGAGCCTGCGCGAGCGGCGCGAGATCCTCGCCGTGTACTACCACCCGCACCGCGAGCGCGTCGCCGCAGCGATCGGCGAGGCGGTGCGGACGAGCCCGGAGCGCGTCGTCCACATCGCCTCGCACAGCTTCACGCCCGAGCTCAACGGCCACGTGCGCACCGCCGACGTCGGCCTCCTCTACGACCCGGGTCGCCCGGGCGAGGTCGCGTTCGCCAGCGCCTGGCTGCTGGCGTTGAAGGCCGCCGACCCGACGCTGAGGCTGCGACGCAACTATCCCTATCTCGGCAAGAGCGATGGCGTGACGCAGTCGCTCCGACGCGTGCATCCGCCCGAGCGCTACGTCGGCATCGAGCTCGAAGTCAACCAGCGCTACGTCGAGCAGGGCGGGCCGGCGTGGCCGAAGATCCGCCGAACGCTCGTCGATACGCTGGGAGCCGCGCTTCAGCTGCGCGGCGGCACCGGTCCTGACGGCGGATAGACAACCGGCTGCACCGGCGCATTCGGATACTCCGCCGGAGTCGGGTACGCCGCCGGCGCCGGCGGCGCGGGCTGGCCGACGCCGGGCGCGTGATTGACGCGGGTTCGCCCGCCGGTGCTGACGAGAACGACCGGGTCGCCCGGTGACCACGACTCGCCGGTGGCGCCCTGGACGATCGCGCGACGCTCGCCGTTGCGCAGCTGGACGATGATCTCGACCCCGTTCTGGGTCGTCGCGCCGCGCTCGACGGCGTTGCCGATGACGCCGCCCGCGACCGCGCCGAGGACGCTGGCGACAAAGGCGCCACCGTTGTGGCCAACCGTCGATCCGGCGACGCCGCCGGCGATCGCGCCAGCGCTGGCGCCGATCCCGCTTTGGCTGCCGTCGATCGTGACCGGGCGCGCCGACAGCACGGTCGCGTCGTAGACCGGCGACATGCGTTGCGCTTCATAGGGGTGAACGACGTTCGGATTCGCGGTCGCGCACGCGGCGAGCGTGACGACGGCCAACGCGGTCAGGATGTGTCTCATGGTCCCAGTCCCTGGCAAAGCTCCCACCGTCAAACGGCGGCGGACGCGAAGCAGTTGACCACAAGCGAAACGCCGTGTCTTGCCCGGGCACAAAGGCCGCGCAAAGAACTGTGAACAGCGCCCGGCGCCGTGACGAAATGCGCTCAGCCGTGCAGGCGGCTCGAGCGCGGCACGCTGGCGAGCAGGAACTCCATTTGGTCGGCGAGGATGCGCCGGCCGCGCAGGATCATGTCCTCGTGCAGGCTCGGCACGTACGGCAGGTAGTGCAGCGACATGCGCGCCTCCTCGGGCAACCGATTGCCCTTGTGGCCGTTGCAGGCGCGGCAGGCGGTGATGCAGTTCATCCAGCTGTCGTCGCCGCCGCGCGAGGTGGGAACGATGTGCTCGCGCGTCAGGTCGTCGACGTGAAAGTGGCCGATGCAGTAGGCGCAAACCTGGCGGTCGCGGGCGAACAGCTTCGGGTTGCTGAGCGCGGGCGAGCGCCGCCAGGCCCGGCTCGGCACCCAGCCGCGGACCGCGATGATCGGGTGGACCTCGATCTTCGATTGCAGTCCGGTCCGACGCTGCATGCCGCCGCGCAGCACGTGAAACGTGTGGCCGAGGGTCCACGCGACGCCGTCGCTGGCGTAGAGGACCGCGGCCTCCTTGGCCGAAATCCAGGCCTGCGGCCGGCCAGACATGTCGAGCTGGAGAACTTCCATTGGAACCCCGAGCGTAATGCATGCCGATGACGCGCTCAAGCCGCGCCCGGCGTGCGGCGACGCGCCGGCGCGACGTCGTGCACGACGCCGGCGGCTCCGTTGGGCGCCGGCCAGGTCCCGCTAGCGCGGATAGAGGCCGCGCCGTCGCGCCATCACGCGGGTGAGGCCGAGCAGCGCGCCGATGTTTGGCGCGTCGATGCCGACGCGAGCGGCGATCTCGTGGACCGCCGTGACGAGCGCGTCGAGCTCGATCGCACGGTCGGCCTCTACATCCTGCAACATCGATGTCTTGAAGCCGCCGAGCTCGCGCGTGAGCGCGAGACGCTCGTCGCCGAGCTGGGCGATCGGGCAGCCGATCTGGGCCCCGATCGCCGCGGCCTCGGTCATGCAGCGGAGCAGGAAACCACGCACGAGGGCGTCGTCGAGGATGGCGTCCGACAGCGCGCCGGTGAGGGCGGAGACCGGGTTCATCGTCAGGTTGCCCCAGAGCTTGTACCAGACGTCTTTCCTCACGTCGTCGCTCGCCTCGACGCGAAAGCCGGCGCTCGTCAGCGCGGCCGAGACCGACGCGAGCCGCGCCGACTTGCCGCCTGCCGGCTCGCCGACGATGAGCCGCTCGCCGACGCCGTGCCGGACGCGCCCCGGCGACGGCGACGACGACGACAGGTGGACGACGCAGCCGAGCACCTGTGCGAGCGGCAGCTGCGCAAGCAGCAGGCCGCCGGGGTCGACGCTCTCGAGCGGCGCCTCGTCGGGCAGCGCCGACGGCAGGAACCACCAGGGAACGCCGTTCATCGCCGGCAGGAGGACGGTGTCCGGGCCGATCAACGGCGCCATCGCCGGCGCTGCGGCTGCGAGCGCCGGCGCCTTGACCGCGATCACGACCAGCTCCTGCGCGCCGAGGGCGGCGGCATCGTCGCTCGCGTTCAGCGGCACGGCGAACGAGGCGCCGGCGCTGTCGACCTGCAGGCCGCCGGCGCGGACGCGCGCGAGCGTCTCGCCGCGCGCCAACGCGGAGACCTCGTGGCCGGCGCGCGCCAGCCGCGCGGCGACGAGGCCGCCGACCGCGCCGAGCCCGACGACAGCGATCTTCATGGCCGACCCGGGGCCGAAGCCCTACAGACCGGCGCGAATAGACACCGCCGGATGGCTGCCGGACCACCTTCCGGCAAAATAGCACGATCGTTCGATTTCATGGCTCGTCCTTTGCCGCACCCGTGACCCTGGATTCCCTGCTCCACGCCACCGCCGACGGCCGCGCCGATCCGGCACCCGTCCGGCCGCTCCAGAAGGGCCAGCAGACGCGTGCCGCCATTCTCGACGCTGCGCTGGCGCTCGCGTCGCAAAGCGGCCTCGAGGGCCTCTCGATCGGCGCCCTCGCCGAGGTCACCGGCATGAGCAAGTCGGGCGTCTTTGCCCATTTCGGGTCGCGCGAGGAGCTGCAGATCTCGGTCGTTCGCGAGTACCACCGCAAGTTCGAGGAAGAGGTGTTCCGGCCGGCGCTCACCGTCGGGCGCGGGCTGCCGCGGCTGCGCGCGCTGTTCGAACGCTGGCTGCGCCGCGTATCGGTCGAGATCGACTCGGGCTGCATCTATATCAGCGGCGCGGTCGAGTTCGACGACCGCCCGGGGCCGGTCCGCGATGCGCTGGTGGCGATGGTGCAGACGTGGCAGCTGGCGCTCGACCGGGCGATCCGCGCCGCCGTCGACGAACGTCACCTGCGTGCCGACACCGACGTCGGCCAGTTGCTGTTCGAGATCCACGGCCTCATTCTTGCGCTCCACCACGACGCGCGTTTCCTCCGCCACGCCGGCGCCGAGGAGAGAGCGCGCGCCGCATTCGAGCGGCTTCTCAGCCATGCCTCGCCTTCGCGCACCGGCCATCCGGCGCGAGACCCCGCCTGATCACTTTCATCCGCCAGGAGATTTCATGCCGTCTTACGCCCCGCCGCTGCGCGACATGCGCTTTGTCCTCCACGAGGTGCTCGACGTCGTCGGCACCCTGAGGCAGCTGCCCGCGCACGCCGACGTCGACGTCGAGACGATCGACGCCGTGATCGAGGAGGCCGGCAAGTTCGCGAGCGAGGTGCTTGCGCCATTGAATCCGGTCGGCGATGCCGAGGGCTGCGTCCTCGACAAGACGACGCACGAAGTGAAGACGGCGACCGGCTTCAAGGACGCCTACGCGAAGTACGTCGAAGGCGGCTGGCCGGCGCTCAGCTGCGACCCCGCGTTCGGCGGCCAGGGGCTGCCGCACGTCGTCAACCAGAGCCTCTTCGAGATGCTCAACTCGGCGAACCAGGCGTGGACGATGTACCCCGGCCTCTCGCACGGCGCCTACGAGTGCCTGCATACGCACGGCACCGACGAGCAAAAGCGCCTCTATCTGGGCAAGCTGACGAGCGGCGAGTGGACCGGAACGATGTGCCTCACCGAGCCGCAGTGCGGCACCGACCTCGGCCTCTTGCGGACCAGGGCCGAGCCGCAGGCCGACGGCAGCTACCGGCTGACCGGCAACAAGATCTTCATCTCGGCCGGCGAGCACGACATGGCCGCCAACATCATCCATCTCGTGCTGGCCCGCCTGCCCGATGCGCCGAGCGGCTCGAAGGGCATCTCGCTCTTCGTCGTGCCGAAGTGGAAGGTCAAGGCCGACGGCGCGCTCGGCGAGCGCAACACCATCTGGTGCGGCGGTCTCGAGCACAAGATGGGAATCCACGGCAACGCGACGGCGCAGATCGTTCTCGACAGCGCCGAAGGGACGCTGGTCGGCGAGCCGAACAAGGGTCTGCCGGCGATGTTCGTGATGATGAATGCGGCGCGCCTGGGCGTCGGCATGCAGTCGCTCGGCCTCACGGAGGTCGCTTATCAGAATGCCGCCGCGTACGCGAAGGAGCGGCTCCAGATGCGCTCGCTCTCGGGCCCGAAGGCGCCCGACAAGCCGGCCGACCCGATCGTCGTCCACCCGGATGTTCGCAAGATGCTGCTCACGGCGCGCGCGTTCGCCGAGGGCGGCCGGGCGCTGGCAATGTTCACGACCCTGATCCTCGACCGCGAGCTCGCGACCGACGACGAGGCCGAACGGAAGGAATGCGCCGCCCTGGTCGCGCTGCTGACGCCGATCGTGAAGGCGTTCTTCACCGACAACGCCTGGATCGCGACCTCGCACTGCATGCAGGTCTTCGGCGGCCACGGCTACATCCGCGAGTCGGGGATGGAGCAGTTCGTTCGCGATTCCCGGATCAACATGATCTACGAGGGGACCAACACCATCCAGTCGCTCGACCTGCTCGGCCGCAAGGTCCTCGCCGACAACGGTGCGAAGCTCAAGATCTTCGGCAAGATGGTCGCAACGTTCGTCGAGGACGAGGGAACGAACGAGGAGATGCAGGAGTTCGTCAACCCGCTCGCCGAGCTCGGCGAGAAGGTGACCAAGCTGACGACCGAGATCGGCATGAAGGCGTTCAAGAACCCGGACGAGGTCGGGGCCGCCGCGGTCGACTATCTGCGCGTCTGCGGCCACCTCGTCTTCGCCTACCTGTGGGCGCGGATGGCCAAGGTCGCGCTCGCCAAGCAGGCGTCCAGCGATCCGTTCTACACCGCCAAGGTTGCAACGGCGCGCTTCTACTTCGCCAAGCTGCTGCCGGAAACGGCAGCGCTGATCAGGACCGCGCGCGCCGGCGCAGCGCCGATGATGGACTTCGACGCCGCCCTGTTCTGAACGGAGACGACATGACCAAGCTCTCGACGCGAAGCCTCGCGGTTGCCTGCGTGCTGGCCGGCGCCGCCGTCTCGGCGCTGGCGCAGTCAACGACTCCCGCAGGTCTGTGGAAGACGGTCGACGACAGCACCAAGAAGGAAAAGTCGCTCGTTCGCATCACGGAGACGAACGGCGTCTACACCGGCAAGGTCGAGAAGATCATCGACCCGGGTTCGCCCAAGGACGCGACCTGCGAGAAGTGCAGCGACGAGCGCAAGGACAAGCCGGTGGTCGGCATGACGATCATCCGCAACGTCAAGCCGAGCGCCGACGACAAGGTGGTCTTCGAGGGCGGCGACATCCTCGACCCGAACAATGGCAAGGTCTACCGCGTCAAGCTGACGCTGACCGAGGGCGGCACGAAGCTCGACGTGCGCGGCTACATCGGCGCGCCGATCCTCGGCCGGACGCAGACGTGGTCGCGCGTCGAATGAACACGGGAGCAACCATGCAGGAACGATTCAACGTCAGGAAGGTCGCCGTTCTCGGCGCCGGTGTCATGGGCGCGCAGATCGCTGCCCACCTCGTCAACGTGCGGGTGCCGGTCATCCTGTTCGACCTGCCCGCCAAGGAGGGGCCCAAGAACGGGATCGTGACCAGGGCGGTCGAGAACCTGAAGAAGCTCAAGCCCGCGCCGCTCGGCATCGTCGAGGACGCCGTCTTCATCGAGCAGGCGAACTACGAGGAGCACCTCGACCGGCTGCTCGAATGCGACCTCGTGATCGAGGCGATCGCCGAGCGCATGGACTGGAAGCTCGACCTCTACACCAAGGTCGCACCGAAGATCGCGCCGCATGCGATCGTCGCCAGCAACACCTCTGGCCTCAGCATCACGAAGCTCTCCGAAGTGCTTCCCGAGCAGATCCGGTCGCGCTTTTGCGGCATCCACTTCTTCAACCCGCCGCGCTACATGGCGCTGGTCGAGCTGATCGCGACGCCGACGACCGATCCGGCGATCCTCGACGAGCTCGAGGCGTTCGTGACGACCGCGCTCGGCAAGTCGGTCGTGCGCGCCAAGGACACGCCGAACTTCGTCGCCAACCGGGTCGGCGTCGCCGGCATGCTGGCGACGATGAAGGAGGCCGAGACCTATGGCCTCGCCTACGACGTCGTCGACGACCTCACGGGCAAGAAGCTCGGCCGGGCGAGCTCGGGGACGTTTCGCACCGCCGACGTCGTCGGTCTCGACACGATGGCGCACGTCATCAAGACGCTGCAGGAAAACTGCGGACCCGGTCATGGCGATGATCCGTTCTTCGCCAGCTACGCGACGCCGCCGGCGTTGCAGAAGCTGCTCGACGGAGGTGCTTTGGGCCAGAAGACGGGCGCAGGCTTCTACAAGAAGGTTGGCAAGGACATCCAGCGCTTCGATCCGGCGACCGGCCAGTACGTCGCCGGCGGCGGCAAGGCCGACGAGATCGTCGCGCGGATGCTGAAGAAGCCTGCCGCCGAGCGGCTGAAGCTGCTCCACGACTCGAAAAATCCGCAGGCGCAGTTCCTCTGGGCGATCCTGCGCGACAGCTTCCACTACGCCGCCGTCCACCTCGCCGACGTCGCCGAGACCGCACGCGACATCGATTTCGCGATGCGCTGGGGATTCGGCGCGAGCCAGGGTCCGTTCGAGCTCTGGCAGCAGGCCGGATGGGCGCAGGTTGCGCAGTGGGTGAAGGACGACATCGACAACGGCCGCGCGCTCGCGGGCGCGCCGCTGCCGGCGTGGGTGTTCGAGGGTCCGGTCGCGAAGAACGGCGGCGTCCACAGCGAAGCAGGGTCGTGGAGCGCGGCGGAGAGCCGGTTCGTTGCGCCCCGGGACCTGCCGGTCTACCAGCGCCAGCCGTTCCGCGAGGTCGTCTTCGGATCCAAGACCGCCGAGCCGCTGAAATCGGGAACCGAGGTCTTCAGAAACGACGAGGTCCGCGTCTGGACGCTCGACGGCGAAGTGCTGATCGCGAGCATCACTGCCAAGCTGCACCTCATCAGCCCGGCCGTGACCGAGGGCCTGTTGAAGGCGGTCGAGCTCGCGGAGGGCAACTACAAGGGCCTGGTGGTCTGGTCGCCCGACGATGTCTTTTCCGCCGGCGCCAATCTCGAGGCGTTGATGCCGGTCTTCATGAAGAGCGGCGGCAAGGGCATCCTGCCCGAGGAGAAGAAGCTCCAGGACGCAATGCTTCGGATCCGCTACTCGGCGGTGCCGGTCGTCGCCGCGGTGCGCGGCATGGCGCTCGGCGGCGGCTGCGAGCTGGCGATCCATTGCGCGCGGCGGGTCGCCGCGATCGAGAGCTACATGGGCTTCGTCGAAGTCGGCGTCGGCCTGATCCCGGGCGGTGGCGGTCTCGCTTACGTCGCGCGCCGCGCCGCCGAGATGGCGTCGGCGGGCAACGCCAACGCCGACCTGATGAAGTTCCTCAGCGACGGCTTCACGAGCGCGGCGCAGGCGAAGGTCGCCACGAGCGCGATCGAGAGCAGGAAGCTCGGCTACCTGCTCGCGAGCGACATCGTTGTCCCGCACAAGGACGAGCTGCTGCACGTCGCGACGGCGCAGGTCAAGGCGATGAGCGAGAGCGGCTGGCGGCCGCCGCTGAAGGCGGCGTTCCCCGTCGCGGGCAGGAACGCGATCGCGACGATCCAGGTCCAGCTCGCGAACATGCGCGACGGCGGCTTCATCAGCGCGCACGACTTCGACATCGCGTCGCGGATCGCCGAGGTAGTCTGCGGCGGCGACGTCGACGCCGGCTCGCTCGTCGGCGAGGAGTACCTGATGGCGATGGAGCGCGAGCGCTTCTGCGCGCTGCTCGACCATCCGAAGACGCAGGAACGGATCATGGGCATGCTGCAGACCGGCAAGCCCGTGCGCAACTGAGGACCCCGACATGACCAAGCAAGTGCAGGACGCGTACATCGTCGCCGCGACACGGGCGCCGATCGGCCGCTCGGGTCGCGGCTATTTCCGCCATACGCGGCCCGACGACCTCCTGATCGCGGCGATCAAAAGCGCGATGAAGCAGGTGCCGACACTCGACCCCGCGGCGCTCGAGGACGCGATCGTCGGCTGCTCGTTCCCGGAAGGCGAGCAGGGCATGAACATGGCGCGCATCGCGGTGGCGCTCTGCGGCTTTCCCAAGCCCGTCGGCGGCGTCACCGTCAACCGCTTCTGCGCGTCGGGTCTGACCGCGGTGCAGATGGCGGCCGACCGCATCCGCGTCGGCGAGGCCGACGTCCTGATCGCCGGCGGCGCCGAGTCGATGAGCCTGGTGTCGATGGGCGGCAACAAGCCGTCGTTCAACCCGCAGATCTTCGCCCGCGACGAGAACATCGGCATCGCCTACGGCATGGGGCTGACGGCAGAGAAGGTCGCGTTGCAGTGGAAGGTGAGCCGCGAGGCGCAGGACGCGTTCGCCCTCGAGTCGCACCAGCGAGCGCTGCGGGCGCAGAAAGCGGGCGAGTTCGGCGACGAGATGACGCCGATCGAGGTCGTCGACCGTTTCCCCGACCTGGCGACCGGCGGCCAGGGAACGAACACGCGCACGGTCTCGCTCGACGAAGGACCGCGCCCCGACACGTCGCTCGAAGGTCTTGCCAAGCTGCGCCCGGTGTTCGCCGCGGCCAAGGATCCGACCGGAAGGCCGACCGGGATGGGCAGCGTCACCGCGGGCAACAGCTCGCAGACGAGCGACGGCGCCGGCGCGCTGATCCTCGCCAGCGAGAGGGCGGTCAAGCAGTTCGACTTGAAGCCGCTGGCGCGCTTCGTCAGCTTCGCGGCGCGCGGCGTTCCGCCCGAGATCATGGGCATCGGCCCGATCGAGGCGATTCCCGCGGCGCTCGCCTACGCCGGCCTCAAGCTCGACGACATGGGCTGGATCGAGCTCAACGAGGCGTTCGCAGCGCAGTCGCTCGCGGTCATCCAGTCGGTCGGGCTCGATCCGGCGAAGGTGAATCCGATGGGAGGCGCGATCGCGCTCGGCCATCCGCTCGGCGCGACCGGCGCGATCCGCTCGGCGACGGTGATCCACGCGCTGCGCCGGCACAACCTCAAGTACGGCATGGTGACGATGTGCGTCGGCACCGGCCAGGGCGCGGCAGGGATCTTCGAGCGCGTCTGAGCGCAGGCACTAAGTTATCGAAGGGAGCGTGACGGCATGACCATCAAGACTGCAGTCATCGACGGCGTCGCGACGATCGAGATCGCGCGGCCGGAGAAGAAGAACGCGATCACCGGCGCGATGTACACCGCGCTCGCGAACGCATTCGACACGGCGCGCGAGGACAACGCCGTTCGCGCCGTCCTCCTCACCGGCCAGCCCGGGATCTTCACCTCGGGCAACGACATCGAGGATTTCGTGCAGCGGCCGGCGAATCTCGAGCAGGCGCCGTCGTTCACGTTCATGAAGGCGCTGATGGCTTGCGACAAGCCGGTCGTCGCGGCGGTGACCGGCGCCGCGATCGGCATCGGCACCACGATGCTGCTGCACTGCGATTTCGTCTACGTCTCCGACGAAGCGCGCCTGGCGATGCCGTTCGTGAGCCTCGGCGTCGTTCCCGAGTTCGGCTCGAGCCTGATCGTCCCGCAACTGATGGGCAACGTTCGCGCCGCCGAGAGGCTCCTGCTCGGCGATCCGTTCACCGGCGCCGAGGCGGTCGAGTGCGGCATCGCCAATGCCGTGTTGCCGGCCGCCGAGGTCGTCAGGCACGCGCGTCGCGTCGCCGAGCGCTTCAATGCGCTGCCGCCCGGCGCGGTGCGCGAGACCAAGCGGCTGCTGCGCCGGAGCCGTTCCGCCGCGCTGCTCGAGACGATCGCCGTCGAAGGCAAGGTCTTCGGCGAGCGGCTGCAGAGCCCGGAAGCGAAGGAAGCGTTCAGTGCCTTCTTCGAGAAGCGCAAGCCCGACTTCTCCAGGTTCTGAGCCGGCGTTCGGCGTCGGCCACCCGCTGGCGGCGCTCGCGGTCAAGATCGCGCTCGCGCCGCTTCTGGTCGCGCAGGCCGTCGCGACGCGGCGGCGCGCACCCGTCCTGCCGGAAGCCGAGGGCGCTCGCGAAGGCATCGCCGAAGGAGGCGACGCGCTGCCGCTGCGCCTTCTCGTCGCCGGCGATTCGTCGGCTGCCGGAGTCGGCGTCGCTCACCAGGAGCAGGCGGTTGTCGGCCATCTCGTCCCTGCGCTGCAGCGCGCGACCGGGCGGCCGATCGCGTGGGCCTTGCGGGCGCGCACGGGCCTGACGACGCGCGGCGTCCACGCGCTGCTCGCGCAGGCAGCGCCCTTCGCGGCCGACGTCGCCGTCGTCATCACCGGAGTCAACGACGTCATCGACCAGGTGCCGGCGAGGCGAGCGATTCGCGACCGCGCCCGTCTTGCCGACTGGCTGCTTGGCAACACCGGAGCGCGCCACGTCGTGTTCGCGCCGCTGCCGCCGATGCACCGCTTCCCGCTCCTGCCCGATCCGCTGCGCCGCATTCTCGGTGGCGACGCGCGCCGCCACGACGATGCGCTCGCGCGCTGGGCGGCGACGCGCCGCGACGTCTCGCACGCGTTCATCGCGGTCGAGCTCGACGCCGCCGGCATGGCGAGCGACGGCTTTCATCCCGGCGAGCCGGTCTACCGGGCCTGCGGCGAAGCGCTCGCGCTGCACGTCGCCGCGCTCGATCTGCGCTGACGAGGGAGCCGCGGCCTCAGTCCTTCGGGATCGGCCGTGGCCGGCCGCTGCCGTCGATCGCGACGTAAGTAAGGTTGGCCTCGGTCACCTTGACGACGTGCAGGTCGGCGGGATTGCGTTCCGCGAAGACCTCGACGTTGACCGTCACCGAGGTCTTGCCGATCCGCTCGACCCGAACGTAGAAGCTCAGCAGGTCGCCCATCGAGACCGGCTGTTTGAAGACGAACTGGTTGACGGCGACGGTCGCGATGCGGCCCTTCGCGATCCTGGCCGGAAGGACGGCGCCGGCGAGGTCGACCTGGGCCATGATCCAGCCGCCGAAGATGTCGCCGTTGCCGTTGGCGTCGGCAGGCATCGGCATCACGCGCATGACGAGCTGGCGGTCCTCCGGCAATCGCAACGGAGCGATGCCCGAGACGACCGCGAGCGGGTCCGCGCTTGAAATCTCGGGCATATTGCTTCACCTCGCACCGGCGACGCGCCGATTCTTCCATCAAACCCTCCGCCTTCGATCCATCGCCGATGCGTCCTGCCTCCCTGCCGGCGCCGCCGACGCCGACCATCGCCGCCGGCAAGGCGCAACGCCGCTCCGACTGGAAGACGCTCGCGAGGCTGCTGCCGTACGTCTGGGCGTGGCGCTGGCGTGTCCTCGTCGCGCTCGGCTGCCTGGTTGCCGCCAAGCTCGCCAACATCGGCGTTCCGCTCGTCCTGAAGGGCCTGGTCGACGCGCTGTCGCTCAAGCCCGGCGATCCGCGCAGTGTTCTCGTCGTCCCGGTCGCGCTCCTGATCGGCTATGCGCTGCTGCGGATCTCGATCACGCTCTTCACCGAGATGCGCGAGTTCCTGTTCTATCCGGTCGCGGCGCGAATCGCGCGCCGAGTCTCGCTCGAGGCATTCGAGCACCTGCTGCAGCTGAGCCTGCGCTTTCACCTCGAGCGCCAGACCGGCGGCGTCTCGCGCGACATCGAGCGCGGCTCGCGCTCGATCCAGTCGCTCCTCAACTACACGATCTACAACATTCTGCCGACGCTGGTCGAGATCGCGATGGTGATCGTGCTGCTGTCGGCCAAGTTCGACGGCTGGTTCGCCGCGATCACGTTCGGCGCGCTAGTGATCTACATCGCGTTCACGGTCACCGTGACCGAGTGGCGCACGGCGTTCCGGCGCGCCATGAACGAGCAGGATTCGAAGGCCAACACCAAGGCGCTCGATGCCCTCCTCAACTACGAGACGGTCAAGTACTTCTCGAACGAAGGGTTCGAGCAGGCGCGCTACGACGACAACCTGCGCCATCTCGAGAGCGCATCGATCAAGTCGCAGACGTCGCTGTCGATGCTCAATCTCGGCCAGAGCCTGATCATCGCGACCGCGGTGACCCTCCTGGTCTGGCGCGCGACGGTCGGCGTCGTTGCCGGGACGATGACGCTCGGCGACCTGGTCCTCGTCAACGCGCTGATGATCCAGCTCTACATCCCGCTCAACTTCCTCGGCGTCATCTACCGCGAGATCAAGCAGTCGATGATCGACATGGAGAAGATGTTCGCCCTGCTCGGCCAGCACCGCGAAATCGCCGACGCGCCGAACGCGTTGCCGCTGGTCGGGCGCGGCGGCGCGGTCCGCTTCGACGAGGTGCGCTTCGGCTACGACCCGGACCGCGAGATCCTGCACGGCGTGAGCTTCGAGATCCCGGCCGGCAAGACCGTCGCCGTCGTCGGCCCCTCGGGGTCCGGGAAGAGCACCCTGGCGCGGCTCATGTTCCGCTTCTACGACGTCGGCTCGGGCCGCGTCTCGATCGATGGCCAGGACATCCGCAGCGTCACCCAGAAAAGCCTGCGCGAGGCGATCGGCATCGTGCCGCAGGACACGGTGCTCTTCAACGACACGGTCGAATACAACATCGCGTACGGGCGCACCGGCGCGACCCGGGGCGAGGTCGAGGGCGCGGCGCGATCGGCGCACATCCATTCGTTCATTGCTTCGACGCCGAAGGGCTACGAGACGATGGTCGGCGAACGCGGCCTGAAGCTTTCCGGCGGCGAGAAGCAGCGCGTCGCGATCGCGCGCACGCTGCTCAAGAACCCGCCGATCATGATCTTCGACGAGGCCACGTCGGCGCTGGACTCGGCCAACGAGCGAGCGATCCAGGCCGAGCTGCAGAGTGCGGCGAGGAACCGCACGGCGCTGGTCATCGCGCACCGGCTCTCGACCGTGGTCGACGCGCACCAGATCCTGGTCATGGATGCCGGGCGAATCGTCGAGCGCGGCACGCATGCCGAGCTCGTCGCCAGCGACGGGCGCTATGCCGAGATGTGGCGGCTGCAGCAAAGCAGCGCCGAAGAAGAGATCGCCTGACCGCGCCACCGGCGCGAACGGCCGGGGGCGTGGCTACACTGAGGCCGAGATCCGCGCGGTTTCCCCTCTCTCCGGAAAGAGACTCGCCATGAGAAAGAAGCTTCCGAGTTTCGCCTGGATCCTCATGGGGATGGTGCTCGGCGTGATCCTGGGCTACATGATCTTCGTCAGCTTCCCTGACAAGAAGACGGCCACCGAGATCGCGGGTTATGTCTCGATCATGTCGGACATCTTCCTGCGCCTCATCAAGATGCTGATCGGGCCACTGGTCTTCTCGACGCTGGTCGTCGGCATCGCGCACATGGGCGATGCCGCGTCGGTCGGGCGCGTTTTCGCGCGGGCGCTCGGCTGGTTCGTCACCGCATCGCTCATCTCGCTCGTGATCGGCCTGATCCTCGCCAACGTGCTGCAGCCGGGCGTCAACCTCGGCCTGCCGCTGCCCGACATCGGCAGCTCGGCGAATCTCGCGACCTCGAAATTCACCGTCAAGGATTTCGTGAGCCACCTCGTGCCGCGCTCGTTCGCCGAGGCGATGGCGAACAACGAGATCCTGCAGATCGTGGTCTTCTCGATGTTCTTCGGCGTCGCCCTGTCGGCGCTCGGCGAGAAGGCGAAGACGCTCATCGCGGCGATCGACGAGCTCTCGCACGCCATGCTCAAGATCACCGGCTACGTGATGAAGCTCGCGCCGCTGGCGGTGCTGGCGGCGATGGCGGCCACGGTGGCGACGAACGGCCTCGAGATCCTCCTCAAGTTCGCCGTCTTCATGGGCGACTTCTACATCGGCCTTTTCCTGCTCTGGGGCCTCCTCACGCTGGCCGGCTTCATCTTCCTCGGGCCCCGCGTCTTCAAGCTGCTCGCTCTCATCAAGGAGGCGTTTCTGCTTTCCTTCGCCACGGCGAGCTCGGAGGCGGCGTATCCGAAGATCCTCGACGCCCTCGACCGCTTCGGCCTGAAGCGCAAGATCTCGGCGTTCGTGATGCCGATGGGCTACTCGTTCAACCTCGACGGCTCGATGATGTACTGCACCTTCGCGGTGATGTTCATCGCGCAGGCCTACGGCATCCACCTGACCCTCGGCACGCAGGTGACGATGATGCTCATCCTCATGCTCACGTCCAAGGGCATGGCCGGCGTCCCGCGCGCCTCGCTGGTCGTGATCGCCGCGACGCTCAATCAGTTCAACATTCCGGAGGCGGGCCTCCTCCTCATCCTCGGCGTCGACACCTTCCTCGATATGGGGCGCTCGGCGACGAACGCGATCGGCAACTCGGTTGCCAGCGCGGTCGTCGCGAAGTGGGAAGGCGAGCTGCTGTCCGAGGAACAGGCCGAGGCGAACGCGCGCACCCTCGACACCGCCGTCGCGCCGCAGCCCAGCCACGCCTGACGACGGCCATGGCGGCTCGCGCGTTCAGGGCCTGGCTGGCGACGGCGCTCGCTGGGGCGCTGGCGGCAGCGACGGTGTCGGCCGGCGCGCAGGCGGCGCCCGAGGCGCTGACGGGCACGCTGCTGAAGGTTCGCGACAGCGGCGTCATCATCATCGGCCACCGCGACTCGTCGATCCCGTTTTCGTACCTCTCGGCGCGCGGCGAGCCGATCGGCTATTCGATCGACCTTTGCAAGGAACTCGTGGATGCCATCGGCGAGGCCGTCAATCGCACGCTAACGATCAAGTGGGTGTCGGTGACGCCGGAATCTCGCATCGAGGCCGTGCGCTCCGGGCAGGTCGATCTGGAGTGCGGCTCGACGACGAACAATCTCGAGCGGCAGAAGCTCGTCGGCTTCTCGCCCACGATGTTCGTCTCGGGGACGAAGCTGCTCGTCAGGAAGGGCTCGCCGATCCGCTCGTTTCGCGATCTCGGCGGCAAGAAGGTTGTGGTCACAGCGGGCACGACGAACGAGAAGGCGCTGCGCGACCTGGCCGGGAAGTTCAAGATCGACATGCAGCTCGTCGTCGCCGTGGACCACGCGGCGTCGTTCGCCATGCTTGCGGCGGGCCAGGTCGATGCCTTCGCCACCGACGACGTGCTGCTGTACGGCCTGCTCGCGCAAAACAAGGCGCAGTCCGACTACCTCGTGACGGGCGAGTTCCTGTCATACGACCCGTACGGCGTCATGTTCCGCAAGGGCGATGCGCCACTCGCCCGGCTCGTCAACGACACGTTTCACAACCTCGCCGAGGACGGCGAGATCGAGCGCCGCTACAAGCGCTGGTTCCTGCGCAAGCTGCCGTCGGGCGTGAGCCTCGACCTGCCGATGAGTCCGCAGCTCGAGACGCTGATCCAGACGATGGTGACGCGCAGCGAATAGCTTCGGCATCGCACCGGCACCCCGGGGATACCCTCGGACCGGCGAGGCGCGTCGTCCGATCTCTAGAATCGCGTTCTCTTGCCCTCTAGCCTTTGGGAGCTCCTATGCAGAATTCGTTCGGGGCCGGCGTCGCGGTGATTGCGTCGGCGTTCGTCCTCGTCGGCGCGGCGCACGCCGAAGACACGCTGAAGAAAATCAAGGACACCGGCACCATCACGGAAGGTGTCCGCGAATCGTCGGGCGCGCTCGCCTTCACGCTCGGCGACGGCAAGTACACGGGCTTTCACTACGACGTTTGCGCGCACATCATCGCCGACATCCAGAAGCAGCTCGGGATGGCGAAGATCGACGTCAAGTACCAGCCGGTGACCTCGCAGAACCGGATCCCGCTGGTGCAGAACGGCACGGTCGACCTCGAGTGCGGCTCGACGACCAACAACACCGCGCGCCAGAAAGACGTCGCCTTCGCGCCGACGCTCTACGTTGAGGAAGTGCGGATCGCGGTCAAGAAGAGCTCCGGCATCAAGAGCATCGCCGACCTGAACGGCAAGACCGTCGCGACGACGACCGGAACCACTTCGGTGCAGCTGCTGCGCAAGAATAAGCGCGCCCAGGGCATGGACTTCAAGGATCTCAACGGCAAGGACCACTCCGACAGCTTCCTGCTGCTCGAGTCGGGCCGCGCCGACGCGTTCGTGATGGACGGCCAGATCCTGGCCGGCCTGATCTCGAAGGCGAAGAACCCGGCCGACTTCGCCATCGTCGGCGAGCCGCTCAGCGTCGAGCCGATCGCGATCATGTACCGCAAGGACGACCCGGCGTTCAAGAAGGCGGTCGACGACAGCGTCCGCGCGATGGCCAAGAGCGGCGAGGTCGCTAAGCTGTATGACAAGTGGTTCATGCAGCCGATCCCGCCCGGCAACACGAAGGTCAACCTGCCACCGAGCGACGCCACCAAGGCGGCGTGGGCGAATCCGAGCGACAAGCCGCTCGAGGAGTACACCCAGCCGTGAAGCCGGCTCCGGCACGGCCTCGGAGCGACCGACTGAGGTAAGCCCTAGCGCCGGTGGCGCGGGCTTTGCATACAGTGCGTCCAGCGCGGCGCGGAGCCCTCCGCGCCGCGCTTTTTTCATTTCGGGCGGGGCCAGGGCGGCATCGACGCCGCGTCGTGGTGCAGGAGGAGATTGCGCTTGGGCAAACTGGATTGGCAGGTCTTCCTTCAGGACACCGGCGGCGGCGAGACCTACCTGCACTGGATGATGTCGGCATGGGGCTGGACGATGTCGGTCGCCACCCTGTCGCTGATCGTCGCCCTCGTCGTCGGCTCGCTGATGGGCATCCTGCGCACGACGCCGAGCAAGCCGCTGGTCTGGATCGGCAACGCCTGGACCGAGCTGTTCAGGAACATCCCGCTCCTGGTCCAGATCTTCCTCTGGTACCACGTCATCCCGTCGATCTTTCTTTCGCTCCGCAACGTGCCGAGCTTCGTCCTGGTCGTCTTCGCGCTCGGCTTCTTCACCTCGGCGCGGATCGCCGAGCAGGTCCGCGCCGGCATCCAGTCGCTGCCGCAGGGCCAGCGCTACGCCGGCCTCGCCACCGGCCTCACGCTGGTGCAGACGTACCGCTACGTCCTCCTGCCGATGGCGTTTCGCATCATCATCCCGCCGCTGACGAGCGAGTCGATGAACATCATCAAGAACACGTCGGTGGCGTTCGCGGTGTCGATCGCCGAGCTGACGATGTTCGCGATGCAGGCGCAGGAGGAGACGTCGCGCGGAATCGAGATCTATCTCGCCGTGACAGGGCTGTACTTCGTCTCGGCGTTCGCCGTCAACCGCCTCGCCGCGCTGATCGAGCGGCGGGTGCAGGTGCCGGGCCTGCTCGGCGCGAAGTGAGGGCGGTGTCGTGAATCTCGACTTCGGCTTTCTCACCTGGTCGGTCGTCCAGAGCTTCGTCCTCAAGGGTCTGATCTTCTCGGTCGAGCTCACCATCGTCGCGATGCTCGGCGGCATCGCGCTCGGCACCGTCATCGCGTTGATGCGGCTTTCGGGCAAGCCGTGGCTCGCGCTGCCGGCGGCGGCGTACGTCAACGTGCTGCGCTCGATCCCGCTGGTGATGGTGATCCTCTGGTTTTTCCTGCTGATCCCCCTTCTGCTCGGCCGACCGCTCGGCGCCGAGACGTCCGCGATCGTCACGTTCACCGTGTTCGAGGCGGCGTACTACTCGGAGATCATGCGCGCCGGCATCCAGTCGGTGCCGAGAGGCCAGGTCGCGGCCGGCTACGCCGTCGGCATGACCTACGCGCAGTGCATGAAGCTGATCGTGCTGCCGCAAGCCTTCCGCAACATGCTGCCGGTGCTGCTGACGCAGACGATCATCCTGTTCCAGGACACCTCGCTCGTCTACGCGATCGGCGCCTACGATCTGCTGAAGGGCTTCGAGGTCGCCGGCAAGAACTTCAACCGCCCGGTCGAGACCTATCTGGTCGCAGCGATCGTCTACTTCATCATCTGCTTCAGCCTGTCGATGTCCGTCCGGAAGTTGCAGAGGAAGATCGCCATCATCCGTTGAGAGGCGCAAACGCCGCGAGAGCCTTCATGATCGACATCAAAGACGTTTCCAAGTGGTACGGCACCTTCCAGGTCCTGACCGACTGCACGACGAAGATCAACAAGGGCGAGGTCGTGGTCGTCTGCGGCCCGTCCGGGTCCGGGAAGTCGACCCTGATCAAGACGGTCAACGCGCTCGAGCCGTTCCAGAAGGGCGACATCGTCGTCGATGGCACGTCGATCTCCGATCCGAAGACCAACCTGCCGAAGCTGCGCTCGCGCGTCGGCATGGTGTTCCAGCACTTCGAGCTGTTTCCGCACCTGACGGTGACTGAAAACCTGACATTGGCACAGATCAAGGTGCTCGGCCGCTCGCAGGGCGACGCTCTCGCGCGCGGCATGAAGATGCTCGACCGCGTCGGCCTCAGCGGGCACAAGGACAAGTTCCCCGGCCAGCTATCGGGCGGCCAGCAGCAGCGCGTCGCGATCGCACGCGCGCTCAGCATGGATCCGATCGTAATGCTGTTCGACGAGCCGACCTCGGCGCTCGACCCCGAGATGGTCGGCGAAGTGCTCGACGTGATGGTGGCGCTGGCCCACGAGGGCATGACGATGATGGTCGTGACGCACGAGATGGGCTTCGCGCGAAAGGTCAGCCACCGCGTCATCTTCATGGATGCCGGCAAGATCGTCGAGGACTGCACGCGCGACGAGTTCTTCGGCCACCCCGACGCGCGCTCGCCGCGCGCCAAGGACTTCCTCTCGAAGATCCTCCAGCACTGAACGACACGGGCCGCTTCGCGGCCCGTGTCCTTTCAGAGCACCCGTTCCATGTAGCGCACCTGCGCGCGGAACGCCTCCGGCATCTCGATCGGATACGC
>DATAYY010000053.1:0-13276 GCA_036272325.1 Caldimonas sp.
CCGCCGCCGACGTGCAGGCGCACAACGTCTTTGTTCAACTCGCCGCCGAATGCGGCATCCCGCTCGCGCTCGCGGCGGCGCTCGCGCTCGTCGTCTGGCTGGCGCGTGCCTGGCGCGCCGCTCCCAGGCAGCCGGAGGCGATCGCGGTGGTTGCGATGGCCTTGCCGATCCTCATTCACGCCAACCTCGAGCATCCGCTCGGCTACTTGTATTTCCTCGGTTTGCTCGGCCTCTTGATCGGCCACGTTCGCAGTGATGCCGCGCCCGCCTCCGGTCGGGCCGCCAGCGCCTCTCCAGAGGCGCTTCGCTACGCATCGTTCGCCGTCGTCGCGGTCGCGGCGCTCGCCTATCTCCAGTTCGCGCAGGTCGAGCGGGCCACGCAGGTGCTCGCGGCCCAGGTTCGCGCAGGCGCGCCGCCGCAGCCGACGACCGAGCTCGATGCGCGGCTTTCGGCCGTCCCGCGCTGGTCGCTGTTCGGCGACTACGCCGAGCTCGTCTCCTTGATCGCCGCGGTGCCGACCGCCGGCAACGCCGCCGAGCTCGCCAAGCGATGCGAGCGCGCGGTCGCGTTCGGCCCGACGCCGCACCTCCTTGCGCGCTGCGCGACCATCCTGCAGGTCGCCGGCCAGTCAGCGCGTGCGTCGTACTTCGCCAACGGCCTCTGCAAGGTCTATCCCGAAGCGGCGCCGACGCTGATCGAGTCGATGACGTTCGTCGAGCGGATGAGCCCCACGGTAGAAGACCTGCGCAGCACCTGCGTGCAGCGCGCGAATTGACGCCGCGAAGAGAGCGACGGCGACCGCTTCACGGCGCCTTGAGCGCGGCTAGAGCCCCGGCGGCTGGAACGAGGCGACCATCGCGGTCGCGAGGCCGACGGCGACCGCACCCGCCGGAAAGATCCGCCGCACGCGTCGGGCATAGAAGCTCGCGAACGAGAACCCAGGTGCGCGCAGGATTCGGGTGGATCGGGAAGCCGCTGATGACGAAGAAGACGTCGACACTGACGAAGCCACCGTCGAGTGCTTGCGGCCATGCGTGGCCGCCGATGACGGCGAGTACTGCGACCGCCCGGGGGTCGCGCTCATCGGCTCGGTCCGGGCCTCTTATCATCCCGCGCTTTGGCGTCGCTACCGAGATGGATGTCCTCGAACCCAGCCCGACTGCGGCACTGGTCTCAGTGAGACGCCGCTGATGACCCAGGCCAAGCATCCCGCCGCTGCCGCCGGCGTCGTCGAGAGGCCGGCGCCCCCCGGGACGCTTCCGATCGCCTGTGCGATCGCCGCCGTTGCGGTGCCGATGCTGATCGCGTTCAACGTCGCGCCCTCGGCGACGTTCTTCAACCAGGCGGCCGCGTTCGTCGGCTGGGGCGCGTTTCTGCTCGTTCTCGCGACCACCGTGCCACGCGGTCTCTGGCCACGCTCGGGCGGCGCGCTCGCGCTGCTTGCCGCGCTCGTGCTGTCGGCTCTCAGCGCGCTGGCGGCCACGACGGTCGCCGTGCCGTGGACACTCGCCCTGTCGTCGGCGGGAACGATCCTTTCGGCGGTGCTTGCCGTCGCCGTCGCGGCGTCGGCGCGGCGCGCCGGCAAATCCTGGCCGGCGTTTCGCGCCTTCTGCGTCGCGCTCGCGGTCGCCGGCGTCGCCAGCGCGCTGATCGGCCTGGTCCAGGTGTTTGCACCGCGCCTCCCTGACGGCGATTGGATCGCGCTCGCCACGATCGTCGGCCGTGCGACGGGCAACCTGCGCCAACCCAACCATCTGAGCAGCCTGCTGCTTTGGTCGGTCGTCGCCGTGATCTGGCTCGGCGAAGCCAAGCTGCTCGACGGCCGCATCGCCGCCGCGCTCACGCTCGTCTTCGTCTACGTCGTCGTGCTGAGCGCATCGCGCACTGGTGCGATCGGCATGCTGACGCTCGCGGGTTGGGGCCTGCTCGATCGCCGGCTGTCGCGCCGCGCACGTGCCGTACTCATGCTCGCGCCGGTGTTCTACGCCGTCAGCTGGTGGGCGACAGGGGTCTGGGCCGACGTCAGCCACCAGGTCTTCGCCGGCCAGGCACGGCTTTCTTCCACCGGCGGCGACATTTCGAGCAACCGCTTCGCGATCTGGTCGAACGCGCTGTCGCTGATCGCATCGCATCCCTGGCTCGGCGTCGGCTTCGGCGACTTCAACTTCGCCTGGACCCTGACGCCGTTTCCGGGCCGGCCGACCGAGTTCTTCGACCACACGCACGACCTGGTGCTGAATCTCGCCGTCGAGATGGGAATTCCTCTCGCCGCGCTCGTCCTCGCGCTCCTGGTGCATGCGCTCTGGCGGGCGCTGCGCAACGCCATCGACGACGGTCGCGTCGATGGCGAGGAGGGGTTCCCGATTCAGCGGGCGGCGTTCGTCATCGTCTTCCTGGTCGCCGTCCACAGCATGCTCGAGTACCCGCTCTGGTATTCGTATTTCCTGCTGCCGACCGCGTTCGCGTTCGGCCTTTGTCTCGAACAGCCGACGGCCGGCGCACCCGTCGATGAAGGCAGCGGCAACGTCACCCGGCCCTACGTGCTGGCGGCGATGTTCTTGATGCTCGGTGGCACGCTCGCGGTCTACGACTACATGCGCGTCGTCGTCATCTTCGCGCCGCCGGCCGATGCCGGGCCGCTCGAGCGTCGCATCGCCCTCGGTCGTCAAAGCGTCCTGTTCGGGCACCACGCCGACTACGCCGCGGCGACGATCGCCGAGCACCCGGGCAAGGTGATGTTCGCCTTCGAGCGCGCCCCGCACTACCTGCTCGACACCCGCCTGATGGTCGCGTGGGCGAAGGCATTCGAGGAAAACGGCGAGCACGACAAGGCGCGCTGGATCGCCGATCGCCTGCGCGAGTTCCGCAACGAGCAATCCGATGGGTTCTTTGCGCCATGCAAGCCTGCCCAGGCAGCGAGCGCGGTGGCGGCAGCCGCGAGCGCACCGCCGTTCCAGTGCCAGCACCCGACGCGGACGTTCCGCTTCGAGGACTTCCGCTAGGCCGCCGCGCGACGCGGCCCCGAGTCAGCCCGCTGCCACCCAGTCGCCCGACTTGCCGCCGCGCTTTTCGAGCAGACGGACGTCGCCGATCACCATGCCGCGGTCGGCCGCCTTGCACATGTCGTAGATCGTCAGCAGGCCCACCTGGACCGCGGTCAGCGCTTCCATCTCGACGCCGGTGCGGCCGACGGTCTCGACCTGCGCGGTGCAGCGCACCTCGCTGGTCGCCGTCAACAGGTCGAACTCGACGCCGACCCGCGTCAGCGCGATCGGATGGCAAAGCGGCACCAGCTCCGAGGTGCGCTTGGCGCCCTGGATTGCGGCGACTCGGGCGACGCCGAGGACATCGCCCTTGGCGGCGTTGCCCGCGGCGATCAGCGCCAGGGTCGCCGGAAGCATGCGAATCGATCCGCTCGCCCGCGCGAGCCGGTGGGTCTCGTCCTTGGCGGCGACGTCGACCATGTGCGCCTGGCCCTGCGCATCGAAGTGCGTGAGCGGGCTGGGAGCGGCGGATCGGGCAACCATCGGCGATACAAAGGGGAAATGTTTCCGTTGCATGATACGAGGCGAGGGGGCGGGTCCTCCCGCCCTGCTTCGACCGATGTCTCGCGCCTCTCCCCCGTGCCCGATCCCTGCCTGCGCCGGGCAGCGGTGGCGACGGCGCCTGCTCGCGACGCTTTGTGCGCTCGCGATCGCCGTCCCCGGCGGCGGCGTGCCGGCTTCGGCGCAGAACACGCTGCCGGCGCTCGGCGACACCGACTCGGCCGATTTCACGGTCGGCGCCGAGCGCAAGATCGGCGACGAGATCATGCGCGAGATCCGCGCCGACCCGGACTACGTCGACGATCCGCTGCTGCTCGAGTACCTGCAGTCGGTCTGGCAGCCGCTGGTCGCGGCGTCGCGCAAGCTCGGCAACATCACTCCCGACATCGACCAGCGCTTCGCGTGGGAGCCGTTCCTGGTCCGCGATCCGAGCGTCAACGCGTTTGCCCTGCCCGGCGGCTTCATCGGCGTCCATCTCGGCCTGATCGCCTTGACGACGACGCGCGACGAGCTGGCATCGGTTCTCGGCCACGAGATGTCGCACATCACGCAGCGCCACATCGCGCGCAGCATCTCGGGCGACTCCAAGCGCTCGCTGGTCGGCCTGGCGGCGCTGGTACTCGGCCTGCTCGCCGCGTCGCGTGCCCACAGCCCCGACGCGGCCAACGCGGTGATCGCCGGCTCGCAGGCGGCAACGGTGCAGGGCCAGCTCAATTTCTCGCGCGACGTCGAGCGCGAGGCCGACCGGGTCGGCTTCCAGGTCATGACCGCGGCCGGCTTTGCGCCCGGCGGCATGGCGTCGATGTTCGAGAAGATGGACCGCTCGGCGCGCCTCAACGACTTCGGCGGCTTTCCGTACCTGCGCACCCACCCGCTCACGGTCGAGCGGATCGGCGAGGCGAGGGCGCGCGCCAGCGCCCGCGAAGCGCAAATCACGTCCTGCACGGTCGGCCCGGACGGCGTTTGTCGGATGCCGGGATCTACCATCATCGTCGGCAAAGGCTCGCCCGGGGAGGGGCTCTTCGCCAGCGACATCGCCGGCAACGGGAGCGTCCTCGAGCACACGGTTGCGCAGGCGCGCGCGAGCGTCCTGATGGATCCGCGCACCGATGCCCTGCGGCGCTGGCAGGGGCGCGACGCCGATCACGAGGGCAACACTGCCGAGAAGCTGCGCGCTGCGTGCGAAAGCGCAGTCGCGTCGAGCTTGTTGCGCGACTGGGCGCGGGCCGACGCTGCGTTCGCGAGCGCGCTCGCGCTCGTGCGCGGCAGCCCGAGCGGCGGCGGTCGCGCCGAGCGCGCGGTCGTCCTGATGCACGCGCAGTCGCTTCTCGACCGCGGCGCGCCGGCGCGGGCCGCCGAGGCGATGAAGGCGTACGCCGGCGACGGCTCGCGGCCGAGCCTCCTGCTCGACGCGCAAATCGCCCTCCTCGAGACGCCGGCGCTGGCGCCGGACAACCCGCAGATGAAGGCGAGCGCTGCGGCGTTGCAGACGTGGGTCGCCGTCCATCCGGACGACTCGCTCGCGTGGACCGCGCTCGGCCAGACCTGGGGCAAGCTCGGCATGCCACTGCGCGCGGTCCGCGCCGAGGCCGAGTCGCGCTATGCGCTCGGCGACCTGCTCGGTGCCACCGACCGGCTGCGCGCCGGCCAGCGGCTCGCGCGTGCCGGCGGTCCGGTCGATTTCATCGACGCCTCGGTGCTCGATTCGCGGCTGCGCGCGATCGAGGCGCAGCGGCGCCAACTCGCAGCCGATCAGCACGCCGGCCGCTAGCGCCGGCGGTGGCGAGTCACCGCACCGCGCGAGCGCGCGGGCCGTTCAGCGCCGCGCAAACAGCCGTTCCATCGCGGCATCGATGACGAGGCCGCAGAGGCTGTAGAGCAGCGATCCGACCAGGGCCGCGACGAAGCCGGCGACGTTGAAGCCGGACAGCAGCGCCGCTGCGAAATAGAACATCAGGGCGTTGATGACGAAGAGAAAGAGGCCGAGCGTGAGCACGGTGACCGGCAGCGTCAGCAGCACGAGGATCGGCCGCACCAGGGTGTTGAGGAGGCCGAGGACGAGCGCCGCGATCATCGCGGTGCCGAAGCTGGCGACCTTCACGCCGGGATAGATCTCGGCAACCAGCAGCAGTGCCGCGGCGAGCAGCAGCCAGCGAAGGAGGATTTTCATGGCCGAAGAATACGGCCGCCCGCGGCCGCTTGCCTGCGCGGCCGAGTGGATTTCGCGTCGTCGCGCCGGGCGCGGCGGCTCGGCGCCGACCCGCCCCGCGCCTGGCCTCGGGCACCGTCCGGTGCGCGTTCGCAGGGCGCAGTCGGCGCCATCACGACTGCGACGAGACACGGCGAAACGGTGGTCGCGGCGGCGATCCGCGCCGCGAGTCAACGCCCGATTGGCGGCGATGTCGAGCCGCGAAAGCGCGGCCGCAGTGACGTGTGGCAACGACAAAGCGCTGTTTCCCTCGGTAGATTGCTTGCTCCACGAGTGAAAAAAGGTTCTCCTCCCTCTGTACACGCAGTACTATTCGCTCCGCGCGGAACCCTGGAGAACTGAGAGTCCACGTGGCTCTCGCCCGCTCCGAGCACATCAACCAATCACTTGATGGAGAAATTCAACATGGCAACTGCGAAGAAAGCTGGGAAGAAGGCGGCGAAGAAGGCGGCACCGAAGAAGGCGGCGCCGGCAAAGAAGGCGAAGGCGCCGGTCAAGAAGGCAGCGAAGAAGGCGGCGCCGGCAAAGAAGGCGAAGGCGCCGGCCAAGAAGCGCACTCCGAATGCCGCCTTCATGAAGGCGATGACACCGAGCAGCTCGCTCGCCGCGATCATCGGCGAGCGCCCGGTTCCCCGCACGGAAGTGACGAAGAAGGTCTGGGAGTACATCAAGAAGAACAATCTCCAGGACGCAACCAAGCGGACGATGATCAACGCCGACGCCAAGCTGCGCGAGATCTTCAAGAAGGGCCAGGTCTCGATGTTCGAGATGACCAAGCTCATCAACAATCACTTGAGCTGACGCGCTCGCGCCTGCGGGCGCGCGCAGGAAAGCCGGCCTCGCGCCGGCTTTTTTCTATTCCGAAGCCGTTTTCGTAGGAGCGCGCTCACCGCTAGATCCGCCGGTGTCCCACGGGACGTCGCCGGCCTTGCCGAGTGACACCAGCCGGACGAAGGCGCACAGTGCGTCGCCTCGAACATCAGGAGCTCGGCCATGCAAACCATCCCCCCTGCCACCTTTGTTCGCGCCTTGGTCCTTGGCGCCGCCGCCTTCGCCCTTGCGACCGGAGCTCATGCTGCCGGCGACAAGAGCGCCTACGAGACCGCGAAGGCGTCCGCGAAGTCGACCTACGAGGCGGCGGCGAAGCAGTGCGACGCGATGAAGGACAACGCCAAGAACATCTGCATCGCCGAAGCGAAGGAGGCGCGCACGAAGGCCGAGGTCGACGCCGAGGTCGCGTACAAGGACACGCCGAAGGCGCGCGCGCACGCCGTCGACGAAGTCGCCGAGGCGCACTACAAGGTCGCCAAGGAACGCTGCGATGACCGCACCGGCAACGACAAGGACGTCTGCATCAAGGTCGCCAAGGCCGAGCTGACCAAGGCCAAGGCCCACGCCAAGGCGCATCTCAAGTCGACCGAGGCGAACAACGACGCCGCCAAGGACGCGCGCGAAGCCGACTACAAGGTTGCCGCCGAGAAGTGCGACGCCATGAGCAGCGACGCCAAGAGCGCCTGCGTCAAGCAGGCGAAGGCCAAGTACGGGATGTAGCCGGCGTCAGCCGCGGGCCAGGCGGCGCTCGAGAAAGTCGAGCCGGTCTTGGCCCCAGAACAGCTCGCCGAAGGCGACGTAGGTCGGCGCGCCGAAGACCCCGGTGTCGATCGCGCGCTGCGAGTCCTGCTCGTAGCGCTCGTGCACGGCCTGCGACTGCGAGTCGTCGAGGCGGCGTGCCGGCAAGCCGCACGTCTCGAGCATCGACTGCAGAGTCGCGGGATCGGCGATGTTTTTCTCGTCGACCCAGACGCCGCGCAGGATCGTGCCGGTGATCCGCATCGAAGCGTCGCCGCCGTCGAGCGAATCGACCGCGATGATGAGCTTGGCAGCGTCGTCGCTCGCGACCGGGAAGTAGCGCGGCTGCAGGTGCAGAGGCCGGCCGAGGTGCTCGCTGAACCGCTTCAGCTCGATCAGGCGGTAGGCCTGCCGTTGCGGCGCGCGCTTGGCGAGCGGCAAGCCGCCCGAGACGGGGAAGACGCGGCCGAGGTCGACCGGCAGGACGTTGATAGTTGCGCCGGCGGCGCGTGCGATCGCGGCAAAGCGCTCGTGGCCGAGGTAGGTCCACGGCGACTGCGGCGAAAAGAAGTAATCGATGACGACGGCCATGCGCCCTCCCGGTGTCCGACGGCCCGAGTCTAGTGCGCGGTTGCGACGGCCGCGCGACCTGCGGCGCGTCGCTCAGGCGGCAAGCAGCGGGCGCAGGTAGCGGCCGGTAAAGCTGGCGTCGCTCGCGGCGACGTCCTCGGGAGTGCCGGTCGCAACGACCCGGCCGCCGCCGGCGCCGCCCTCCGGGCCCATGTCGACGATCCAGTCGGCAGTCTTGATGACGTCGAGGTTGTGCTCGATCACGACCACGGTGTTGCCGGCGTCGCGCAGCGTGTGCAGCACCTTCAGCAAGAGGTCGATGTCGGCGAAGTGGAGGCCCGTCGTCGGCTCGTCGAGGATGTAGAGCGTGCGGCCGGTGTCTCGCTTGGAGAGCTCGAGCGCGAGCTTGACGCGCTGCGCCTCGCCGCCCGAGAGCGTCGTCGCACTCTGGCCGAGGCGGATATAGCCGAGGCCGACGTCGAGCAGCGTCTGCAGCTTTCTCGCAATCGCCGGCACCGCGCTGAAGAAGGCGTGCGCGTCCTCGACCGTCAGCTCGAGCACCTCGGTGATGTTCCTGCCCTTGTAGAGGATCTCGAGCGTCTCGCGGTTGTAGCGGCGGCCGTGGCAGACGTCGCACGGCACGTAGACGTCGGGCAGGAAGTGCATCTCGACCTTGAGCACGCCGTCGCCCTGGCACGCCTCGCAGCGGCCGCCGGCGACGTTGAACGAGAAGCGCCCAGGCCCGTAGCCGCGCTCGCGTGCCGCCGGCACTTCGGCAAACAGCTCGCGGATCGGCGTGAAGAGGCCGGTGTAGGTCGCCGGGTTCGAGCGCGGCGTGCGGCCGATCGGCGACTGGTCGACGCTGATGACCTTGTCGAACGCGTCGAGCCCTGCGACCGTGTCGTGCGGCTCGGGCTCGGCGTGGCTGTTGTAGAGGTGACGCGCGACCGCGGCGTAGAGCGTGTCGTTGACGAGTGTTGACTTGCCCGAGCCCGAGACGCCGGTGACGCAGGTGAAGAGGCCGACCGGAATCGCCAGATCGACGCTTTGCAGGTTGTGGCCGCGAGCGCCGCCGATCCGCAGCCAGTCGTCGGGCCCGGGCGGCCCGCGCCGCCTCGGCACCGGGATTCGCAGCGTCCGCGCCAAGTAGCGGCCGGTCAGCGACTCCGGCGCCGCGGCGACGTCGTCCGTAGTCCCCTGGGCCATCACGCGGCCACCGTGGACGCCGGCACCCGGGCCCATGTCGATCACGTGGTCGGCGGCGCGGATCGCTTCCTCGTCGTGCTCGACGACGATGACGCTGTTGCCGATATCGCGCAGGTGAAAGAGGGTGCCGATCAGGCGCTCGTTGTCGCGCTGATGCAGGCCGATCGACGGCTCGTCGAGAACGTACATCACTCCGGTCAACCCCGAGCCGATCTGCGACGCGAGGCGGATCCGCTGCGCTTCACCGCCCGAGAGCGTCTCGGCGCTGCGGTCGAGGCTGAGATAGCTGAGGCCGACGTCGTTCAAGAACCTGAGCCGCGACACGATCTCGCGGATCACCTTGTCGGCGATCTCGGCCTTCGCGCCGGCGAGCGCGAGCCGCTCGAACCAGACCAGTGCCTCGCGCAGCGTGAAGTGCTCGACGCTGAAGATCGCCTCCTTGCTGCCGTCGGCGACATCGACCAGGAAGACGTTCCGCGCCTCGGTGCGCAGGCGCGTGCCGAGGCAGGTGGGACAGGGCTTCGCGCTTTGCAGGCGCATCAGCTCCTCGCGCACCGTCGCCGAATCGGTCTCGCGCAGGCGCCGCTCGAGGCTGGGAACGATGCCTTCGAAGGGATGGCGCCGCTTGACCGAGCGCTGCTTGCCGCGCGCCGCGGAGGCTTCGTAGACGAACTCGATCTCGTCGGTCCCCGAGCCGCGAAGGAGCACCTCGCGCACCGCCGCCGGCAGCTCCTCGAAGGGGGTGTCAAGGTCGAAGCCGTAGTGCGCGGCGACGCTCTCGAGGAGCGAGAAGGTGTAGGGGTTGCGTCGGTCCCAGCCCTTGATCGCGCCGCTGGCGACGCTGAGCGACGGGAAGGCGACGACGCGCTCGGCGTCGAACACGGTCGTGACGCCGAGACCGTCACAGGTCGGGCACGCGCCGACCGGCGAGTTGAACGAGAACAGGCGCGGCTCGAGCTCGGGCAGCGAGTAGTCGCACAGCGGGCAGGCGAACTTGCTCGAATAGAGATGCTCGGTGCCGCCGGCTTCATCCATCTCGACCGCAAGGGCGCGGCCGTCGGCGATGCGCAAGGCCGCCTCGAAGCTCTCGGCGAGCCGTTGGCGGAGCGGTGCGCCGGCGGCCGCATCGGCCTCGGGCTGGACCTTGATGCGGTCGATGACGACGTCGATGTCGTGCTTCTCGGCCTTCTTCAGCTTCGGCACGTCGGCCGCCTCGACCGTCTGGCCGTCGACGCGGAAACGGACGAAGCCTTGCGCCTGCATCTGCTCGAACAGCTCGGCGAACTCGCCCTTCCTGTCGCGTACCACCGGCGCGAGCACCATCAGCCGCGTGTCCGCCGGCAACGCGAGCGTCGCGTCGACCATCTGGCTGACGCTTTGCGCCTGCAGCGCGAGGCCGTGGTTCGGGCAGTACGGGGTGCCGGCGCGCGCGAACAGCAGGCGCAGGTAGTCGTGGATCTCGGTCACGGTGCCGACCGTCGAGCGCGGGTTGTGCGAGGTCGCTTTCTGCTCGATCGAGATCGCTGGCGACAAGCCCTCGATGACATCGACGTCGGGCTTGTCCATCAGCTGCAGGAACTGGCGTGCGTAGGCCGACAGGCTTTCGACGTACCTGCGCTGCCCCTCGGCGTAGAGCGTGTCGAACGCCAGGCTCGACTTGCCCGAGCCCGACAGGCCCGTGACGACGACGAGGCGATTCCTCGGGATGTCGAGGTCGATGTTCTTCAAGTTGTGCGTGCGCGCGCCGCGGACGCGGATGAAGCCGCTGCCGATCTCCGGTTCGCGTGCCGGGCTGCGCTCGCGCGGACGGCGGATCGAAAGAGGCGAGGAGGCGGGCATCGGTGCGAGCAGGCGAACCGACCATGATAGCCGCGCACCTGTTCCCGGCGCGAGTGGCGGGACGCGGCGCGCGCAGCGTGTCACGCCCCGACTCGGCGCGCGCGAACGCCGTCAGCGCGGCAGGCGCTCGGCGGCGCTGCGGAGCCGTTCGGCGGCGGCGAGCGGCAGGGTGGCCTGCCAGCGCTCACCGGCGCCGTCGATGCGGGCTGTCGTGCCGTCGAGGCGGACGACGGCGTCCGGACGGCCGGCGGCGAGGAGGCGAAGGATCGTCGCGCTGTCGCGGTCGTGGTCGCGCTCGGCAGCGAGGTCGATGCGCTGCCAGCGGCCGCTCGCGGCGGCATCGAGCTCCGTCAGCCAGTCGCGCCAGCCGGCTTCGAGCGCGACCGCGCTGCCGTCCGCCGACGCCCGCGACCACTGTGCCGGCGTGCGCGTGAACGTGCCGACGATCGCCGCGAGCGGCGCCGCAGCGGCGCTGACATCCGCGCGCGGCGCCGCGTTCGCGCTGCCGTCCGCGCGTGGCGTGATCGCGAGCTTGTTGAGCGTCTGCGCGCCGACAGCCTGCGCTGCGGATGCGCTCGCCTGCCGCTCGGGGGCGTCGGCCAGCGCGCCGCTGAGCACCGCGGGCGCGGGCGCAGGCGATTGCAATCGTCCCGGCGCCGCGGCCGGCGTCCGCTTCGCCGCGTCGAGCTCGCGGTCGTTCGCTGCCGGCGAGCGAGCGTCTTCCTGTTTGGCGCTGCGACGCATGGCAGGCGACGTCGCCGGTTCGGGTTGTGCCCGCGCGCGGGAGGTCTCCTCGGCCGGGCCGGGCCGGGCCGCCGGCTCCACGACAGACTTCGCGGCGGGTGTCGCACCGCTCGGCGCAGCCGGATCGGCGGCCCGCCCGATGGCGGCCTCGCGGTCCTTCCCCGCCGCGAATTCCGGTGCTGGCGTGGTCGCTGCACGCTCGCTATCGGTGGTTGGAAATGGCGACGGCTTCGCCTCCTTCTGCTCTGCACGCGAGGCACTCTTCTTGGCGAGCACGTCTTCGACCTTGTCCTTCCCGTTGGCCGCCTGTTGCGCGACCTCGCCGCTGCTCCTGGCCACGTCGTCGCGTCCCGCGGGCAGCCGGCGTGTCGGCGCGGTCTTGTCGGCTTGTGCCCCGGCCGCCGCTGCGCGCGCCTCCGCGGCGGCCGTGGCGTTGGTGGCGGCGGTGGCGCCGGGCCCCTTCTTATCGAACGGCACTGGAGTCGCTACCGAAGCAGTGGCGCCGGCACCGCTCGCGGGCGTCGACTTCGCGTGCTCGTCGACGGCGTCGGGTCGGCGCGGCAACGTCTCGTCGATGGGCTGGTCCCACCACATCAGCCCGACCAGCGTGGCCGCCATCAGGCTCGCGAAGCCGGCCGCGACGGGCGGCCGGGCGAGCCAGTCCCACAGCGCAGCGAGCCGGTGCCGCGATGCGGCGCGCGCCGCGTTCGGTGGCGCTGCATGCTTCCGACGGGCGATCGCGCGCGCTTCGGCAAGGATCGCCTCGCTGATGTCGCGGGGCGGCAGCGCGCTCGAATCGGGGGCGTGGCGCAGCGCTTCGCGCAGCCAGGCGTCGCGTTCGGCGTCGTTCATGAGTGCACTCCGGGCTCGCGGCCGGACCCGCCAGGTGGGACCGGGCGTCCACTTCGGAGCCGAAAGGCGGGGATGCTCATCGATGCACCGGCTCGAGATATGCGCCCATGCACGTGCGCAGCTTGCTCATCGCGTAGCGCAGCCGCGTCTTCGCCGTCTCGAAGCCGACCTCGAGCGTGCGCGCGACTTCGTCGAGCGTGAGGCCGTCGTCATGGTGAAGCAGGAACGCGCTGCGCTGCGGCAGCGGCAGCTGCTCGAGGCAGTCGAGCAGCTTCTCGCCGGCCCGGCGCCAGAACGCGAGCTCGTCTCCCTGCAGCGCCGCGCCTGCGGGCTGCGGCCAGTGCTGCCACGCGGTCGCCTGCGGTTGCCAGGGCTCGTCGCCCTCGCCGGCCGCTTCGATGGCGTCGCTCGACACTTCGCGGCCGCCGCGGCGCAGCAGGTCGATCACGCGGTGGTGGGCGAGCGTGAAGAGCCAAGTGCGAAACGCCGCCCCCTGAGGCTGCCAGCGCTGACGCGCGTGGACGACGCGCAGCCACGTATCCTGGAACACCTCGTCGGCCTGCGCTGCGAGCGTCGCACCGAGCAGACGGCGCACGAACCGGTAAAGCGCCGCCTGGTGGCGCCGATAGAGCTCCTCGAAGGCGGCCGCATCGCCGGCCGCGTAGGCCTTCATCAGCGCGTCGTCGCTCGGTTCGGGGATGGCCATGCTGCGCCGGAAGTCTGCCTCACCGCCCTGATACG
>DATAYY010000054.1:0-25562 GCA_036272325.1 Caldimonas sp.
GGTGGCGGGATTGACGACCGGATGGGTGCGGCCGGCGGCGGCGCTGCACCAGGCGCCGTCGATGTAGAGCTGGGTGTCGGGATACATGCGGTTCTCTGGGTTGACGAGAAGAGAAAGAAGCTGCGGAAGAGCGACCCGACCTCAGCCGGGCTGCGGGCCGTCGTAGCCTTCGATGACCACCATGTCGACCGCCGAAACAGGCAGCCGCAACTGCACCGCCGCCTGGTAGGCGGGCGAGCGATAGCAGTCGAGCGCGGCCTGGTACGACGGGAACTCGACGACGACGTTGCGCGTCCGGCTCGCGCCTTCCGGATTCTCGAAGCGGCCGGCGCGGACGAGAAATCGCCCGCCATGCGCCGCGAGGGGCGCCGCGTTGGCGGCGACATAGGCCTTGTACGCCTCGGCGTCCCTGACATCGACGCGCGCGATCCAGTACCCTCGTGCCATCCGGCTCTCCTGTCGTTGGTGATGGCCGGCGGACGCCGGCGGTTCGGGAAACCGCCGATTTTGCGCCCGGAGCCCGAGGTCGCGTTCGCCGCGGCGGCCTGCGCCGCGTTGACATTCGCGCCCGGTTGTGGCCCGCTTCGGTCCCGACGGAGGGCGGCGATGTCGACATTCCTCGTGGTGCACGGTGCCTGGACCGGCGGCTGGGCCTGGAAAAAGATGCGTCCGCTGCTCAGAGCACGCGGGCACGAGATCTTCACGCCGACCTTGACCGGGCTCGGCGAGCGGACCCACCTCGCCCGCGCCGAGATCGATCTCGAGGTCCACGTCGAGGACATCCTCGGCGTGCTCGCGTTCGAGGACCTGCGCGACGTCATCCTCGTCGGCCACAGCTACGGCGGCATGGTCGCGACCGGCGTCGCCGACCGCGCCAGCGAGCGGATCGCCGGCGTCATCTATCTCGACGCTTTCGTGCCGCGCGATGGCCAGTCGGCGGCCGAGCTGATCGCGCCGCAGGCGCGCGCCTCGATGGTCGAGGCGCTGCGCGAGGGCGACGGCTGGCGCGTGCCGCCGAATCCGATGCCGCCCGATACCGGCGCCGAGGACGTCGCCTGGGCGACGCCGCGGCGGGTGATGCAGCCCGCCGCGACGCTGCAGCAGGTGCTGCCGGTGACCGGCGCGGTCGAGAAGCTGCCGCGGGCCTACATCTACTGCACGCGCTTCGGCCCCGGCGACGTCTTTCGCAAGTTCGCCGACCGTGCCCGCCTCGAGAAGCGCTGGCGCTACGATGAGCTCGACGCCAGCCACAACCCGCAGATCACGATGCCGGAGACGCTCGCGACCCTGCTGCACGAGATCGCGCACGAGCTCGAGCACCGGCGGCGGCCAAAGGCGTGAGCATGCAGCGTCGCCTGATCCTGCAGACCGCAGCCGTGCTCGCGTTGCCCGGTGCAGCGCGCGCACAGGCGTATCCGGCCAAGCCGATTCGCTACCTCGTTCCGGTGGCAGCCGGCGGCGGCAACGACATGATCGCGCGCGTCGTCACCGAGCGCTGGGGCAAGGCGATCGGCCAGACCTTCGTCGTCGAGAACCAGGGCGGCGGTGGCGGCGTGATCGCGAGCGTCGCGACGGCGCGTGCCGCGCCCGACGGCTACACCCTGATGCAGGGCTACGTCGCGACCCACGGCACGACGCCGGCGACGCGCCACGTGCCCTACGACGCGATCAAGGATTTCACGCCGATCGGCATGATCGGCGGCACCCCGAACGTGCTTGTCGTACCGAGCGCGCTGCCGCCGAACAAGCTCGCCGAGTTCGTCGCCTACGTGAAGAAGAACCCCGGCAAGCTCAGCTACGGCTCGGCCGGCCAGGGCTCGCTCACCCACCTGACGATGGAGATCTTCAAGCAGCAGAGCGGCATCTTCATGCTCCACATTCCCTACCGTGGCATCGCGCCGGCGTTCACCGACCTGCTCGGCGGCCAGACGCAGGCGATGTTCCCCGGCCTCGCCGCGGCGCTGCCGTTTCTGCGCTCGGGCCGGGTGCGCGCACTCGCCGTCACCGGCCGGGCGCGCAGCCCGCAGCTGAAGGACGTGCCGACGCTCGAGGAGTCGGGCTACAACGGGTTCGACGCGATGCAGTGGTACGGCTCGGTCGGCCCCGCAGGGCTCGCCGACGACATCGTCCGCCGCCTCAACGAGACGCAGGTCGCGGTGCTGCGCGACCCCGACCTGCGCGAGCGGCTCGCGGTCGAGGCGGTCGAGCCGATGCCGATGACGCCGGCGCAGTTCGGCCAGTTCATCCGCGACGACATCGCTCGATGGACGGCGATCGCGAAGGCGAGGAACATCCATCTCGACGAGTGAGGCGGCGCGGCGGCACGGCCGTCGCATTCCGGCATTGCAGCGTCACGGCGGGCAGGCGCTGAGCTCGATGACGTCGCCGTTGCCGGCGCGCGGCGCCGAATCGGCCAGCGGCGTGCAGCGGCCATCGGCGCAGATCTCGTAGCCCTGCGCGTAGCGCGACTGGGTGAGACGCAGGACCGCGAGCGGTGGCAGATGCGGGTCGTAGTGGAAGACACCGTCGCGCAGGACGCTGCCGGCCGGCGGCTCCATGCCTGCGCCGCTGCCGCGCACGCGCGCCTCGACGAGGACGAGCTGGTTGCCGGCGACGCGCCAGTCCTCCTCCCAGCGGATCTTTTCGATCGAGTGTGTCCAGCCAAGCGTGAAGCTCTCGAGCGCGAGCGCGACGACGACGCCGCCGGCAGCGACGCAAAGCGGCATCAGATCGGGACCCGCACCGGCGCGACGCGGCTGCGCCAGACATTCCAGCCGATGACGACCGCCGCCAGCGCCCAGCCGATCTCGTCGGTGAGCGGCAGCGCGGCGACGAGGAGCGCGGCGGCGACAAAGGCGAGGGCGCGCTCGGCGATGCCGAGCGGTCCGCGCAGGAAGCCGACCACCGTGCCGCCCCAGAGGACGACGGCGACGATCGCCTTGAACGTCACGTAGACGACGTCGGTCCAGCCGAACTGGCCCTGCAGCATCAGCGACGGGTCGTAGATCGCGATGAAGGGGACGGCGAAGCCCGCGATCGCGATCTGCGTCGCCTTCACGCCCGTCTTCATCGGCGACGCGCGCGAGATCGACGCCGCGGCGAACGCGGCGAGCGCGACCGGCGGCGTCAGGTCGGCCATGATCCCGAAGTAGAAGACGAACATGTGACTGACGATCAGCGGCACGCCGAGCTTGAGCAGCGCCGGCGCCGCGATCGAGCTCGTGATGATGTAGTTCGGGATCGTCGGGATGCCCATGCCGAGGATGAGGCAGACGATCATCGTCAGGACGAGCGACACGAACAGGCTCTTCTCGCCGACGGTGAGGATGAAACCGGCGAAGCTCGACGCCGCGCCGGTCAGCGTGAGCACGCCGATGATCACGCCGACGATCGCGCACGCGATGCCGACGCCGAGCGCCTGCTTGGCGCCGTCGATCAGGCTGGCGCGGAGCGACCGGAGCGTCTGGCGGCCGCCCCGGACCCAGAAGCAGGCGACGACGAGCAGCGCGATCAGCGCCAGCACCGGCTCGATGCCCCACTGCAGGAACGACGACGAGGCGATGCCGACGGCGATCCAGAAGACGTAGCGAAACGCCATCAGCGACAAGCGCGCCGCGAGCGCCGCGCCGAGCACCAGGATCGCCGTCAGCGCGAGGCCGATCATGCCGGCGAACATCGGAGTGAAGCCGTGGAAGAGCATGTAGACGAGCGCGGCGAGCGGCAGCACGAGATGCCAGTTGCGCGTCAGCGCGAGCCACGGATTCGGGCACTGGTCCTTGGGCAAGCCGCTCAGGCGCGCCCGGCCGGCCTCGAGGTGGACCATCGTGAACGCGGTGAAGTAGTAGAGGAACGCCGGGATCACCGCGGCGCGGACGATGTCGGCGTACGGCACGTTCAGCGTCTCGGCCATGATGAAGGCGACCGCGCCCATCACCGGCGGCATGATCTGCCCGCCCATGCTCGAGGTCGCCTCGACTGCGCCGGCGAACACCGACGTGTAGCCGAAGCGCTTCATCAACGGGATCGTGAACTGGCCGACGGTCAGCACGTTGGCGACGCCGGAGCCCGAGATCGTTCCCATCAGCCCCGACGAGATCACCGCGACCTTGGCCGGGCCGCCCTTGGTGTGGCCGACGAGGCCGAGCGCGAGGTCGTTGAACAGCTTGATCATGCCGGCGTGCTCGAGGAACGCGCCGAACAGGATGAAGAGGAAGATGTAGGTCGCCGAGACGAGCGTCGGGATGCCGTAGATGCCCTCGGTGCCGAACGCGAGCTGGTCGACGATCTGCGCGAAGGCATAAGGGCGGTGCGCGAGCGCTCCCGGCAGGTACTGGCCGAACAGGCCGTAGAGCAGGAAGGTCGCGCAGACGATCGGCAGCGCGATGCCGACGACGCGCCGCGCCGCCTCGAAGACGAGAACGATGACGAGCGTGCCAACAACAAGGTCGATCGTCGTCGGGTCGCCGGCGCGCTGGATCAGCGCCGCCTCGAACACCCACTGATAGAGGCCGAGCGCAAAGCCGCACGCAGCAAGCAGGCAGTCGAGCGGCGGGATGCGCGTCATCTGCCGGCCGCGCTTTCGCAGCGGATAGATCAGGAAGACGAGCGCGAGCACGAAGCCGACGTGGATCGAGCGCGTGATGAGGCTCGACAGCGGCGAGAACGCCGCGATCGTCAACTGGTAGGCGGAGAACAGGAGCGCGACCGCGGCGACCACGGCGAACGCAGCGCCGCCGAGGCGTCGCTGCAGGCCGTGCTCGTGAAATTCGGCGGCCGGTGCTTCGTCGCCGCCGGCGACTGCCGCGCTCCCGGTGGGCGTTGGCGCGCTCACACGTCAGCTTCCGGCGCGCCTACTTCAGCAGCCCGATCTCGCGGTAGTACTTCTCGGCGCCGGGATGGAGCGGCACGGCCATGCCGGCGAGCGCGTTCTCCTTCTTGATCGCCTTGCCGGCCGAGTGGGCAGCGACCAGCGCCGGCAGGTTCTCCCACATCGACTTGGTGAGCTTGTAGACGGTGTCGGCCGGGACGCCCTCGTGGGTGACGAGGAAGTTCTGGATCGCGATCGCCGGCACATCCTTGGTCTGGCCTTCGTACGTTCCCGCCGGGATCGTCGCCGGCTGGTACGCCGCGTCGCCGATCTTGGCGACCAGCGCCGGCGGGATCTCGACGACGACGATCTTCATCGCCGAGGCGAGGTCGCGCAGCGCCGAGACGCCGAGGCCGGCCGACTGCAGCGTGACATCGAGCTGGCGGTTCTTCATCAGCTCGACCGATTCGCCGAACGGCAGGTACTCGACCTTGGCAAGGTCCTTGTAGGTGAGGCCGGCGGCCGTCAGCACGGCGCGCGCGTTCAGTTCGGTGCCCGACTTCGGCGCGCCGACCGAGACGCGCTTGCCCTTCAGGTCGGCGAGCGACTTGATTCCCGAATCGGCGCTGGCGACGATCTGGATGTAGTTGGGGTAGATGCCGGCGATGCCGCGCAGCTTCTTCAGCGGCGTCGGGAAGCCTGCCTCGGCATCGCCCTTCCAGGCATCGGAGAGTGAATCGCCGAGGGTGAACGCGACCTCGCCGCGGCCGGCTTGCAGGAGGTTGAGGTTCTCGGCCGAGGCCTTGGTCGACTGGACCGAGACCTTCGCGTCGGGCAGCGCCTTGCCGTAGATCTGGCTGAGGGCGACTCCCATCGGGTAGTAGACGCCGCTGGTGCCGCCGGTGAGGACGTTGATGAACTCGGCCGCGTGGGCGGCGAGCGTCAGGCCGGTTGCGGCGACGACGGCGATAAATACTTTCGACAGGGGGCGCATGGGAAGTCTCCGGAAAGTCCCGCGGGGTGGAATGCGAACCTGGCCGGCGTGTTGCCCCGCGGGCCCCGAACCGGCCGATGGTATCGGCGGCCGCCGCGGTGCGATCCCCGGCTTGTCCCTAGACTCGCGGGGATGGAGGCTGCCGCTCGCCCGACGTAAGCACCGCCCCGTGAGCGCCTTTCAACTCATCGGTCTGGTGGTCTCGCTGGTCGCCTTCTTCGGCTACCTCAACCATCGCTTCGTCAAGCTACCCGACACCGTCGGCATCACCGCGATCGGCGTCGTCGTCTCGCTTGCCGCGGTGCTGGTGGCGAACCACGACCCCGGGATCGCCCGAAGCGTCGCCGAGGCGATCGCGCACTTCGACTTCGCGAGCCTGCTGCTGAACGGCGTCCTCGGCCTGCTGCTCTTCGCCGGCAGCCTGCACATCAACGCCGGCGACATCGCGAAGGAGAAGTGGCTGATCCTGGTGCTCGCGACCTTCGGCGTCGCAACGTCGACGGTCCTGGTCGGCGCCGGCTTCTATGTCGCGACCGGCGCGCTCGGCATGGCGATCCCGCTGCTGTCATGCATGCTGTTCGGTGCGCTGATCTCGCCGACCGACCCGGTCGCCGTCCTCGCCGTGCTGCGCCGGGTCGGCGTGCCGAAGGGACTCGAGACGCGCATCGCGGGCGAGAGCCTCTTCAACGACGGCACCGGCGTCGTCGTCTTCCTGACCCTGCTCGCACTGACGCAGGGTCCGGCGCACCTCAATGCCGCGTCGGCCGTTCTGCTGTTCGCGACCGAGGTCCTCGGCGGTGTGGTGTTCGGCCTCGCCGCCGGGCAGATCGGTTTCCTGATGCTGCGCCGGGTCGACAGCCACCCGGTCGAGATCCTCATCACGCTGGCGCTCGCGACCGGCGGCTACACACTCGCCGAGGCGCTGCACGTCTCGGCGCCGATCGCGGTCGTGCTGATGGGGCTGATCGTCGGCAGCCGCGGCAAGCACGAGGCGATGTCGCCGGAGACGCAACGGCGCCTGTTCGAGTTCTGGGACGTCCTCGACGATCTGCTCAACCTGCTCCTGTTCGGGCTGATCGGCCTCGAGATGCTCATCCTGACGTTCTCGGCGACGCACATCGCGCTGGCGGCGCTCGCGATCGTGATCGTCCTCGCGGCGCGGTTCGTCAGCATCGGCCTGCCCATCTTCGTCGCGCCGCGGCTCGGGCTGCACCGCAGGGCAGCGATCACGATCATGACCTGGGGTGGTCTCAGGGGCGGCATCTCGATCGCGCTCGCGCTCTCGCTGCCGATGATCGCCGGCCGCGAAACCATCATTACGACGACCTACGGCGTGGTGATCTTCAGCATCCTGGTGCAGGCGCTGTCGCTGCGGCGGGTCGCCGCCCGCGCCCTCGCCGCCGACTGAAGGCCCAGACCCCCCATCTGCGCGGCGCCAGCGAGGCGCCCACAATGGCGGCACGCACGACCATTGCCCCAAGGAAGGTGATCGCATCCGGACGGACCCTCGAGAGCGACGCCGGCTTCACGCTCGATCCCGACGTGCTTGCCAGGCGGCGGACGGCGACCGCGCGCCGCCTCAACACGGTCCAGCTTCCCGCAGTGCGCGCCGCCGGCTTCGCGATCCTGTGCGCCATCGCGGTGCTGCAGGATGTCCGCACCGGCACCCCGATCGCAAGCCCGGGGCTCGAGCTCCTGCTGGCAACCAACATCGGCTACGCGCTGGTGAGCTGGCTCGCGCTGCGGGCGTGGTACGGCCGCACCGGTGCGCTCGACCTCGGCCTCGTCTTCCTGCACCTCGACATCTTCGTCTGGCTGCTGAACCTTCGCCATTTCGAGCACGTCCATCTCTTCTTCGGCTGCCTGCTGCTGGTCCGCGTCGCCGACCAGGTCGGCGACGGCTTTCGGCGCGCGATCTACTTCAATCACGTCATCGCCGCGGCCTATCTCGCGTACGCGTGCTGGCTCTGGCGCTACCGACCCGCCGATGCGCTCTGGAGCGACCGGCTGACGATCGCGGCGACGATGTACCTGCTCGGCACCTACCTCGCCTTCACGGGCCTTGTCTCCGAGCGGCTGCGCGCGCGCGTCCAGCGGGCGATGCAGACGGCGCGCGTGCTGGTCGCGAGCCTCGAGGACAAGACGCGCGCCCTCGAGAGCCAGGCGCACGAGCTCGAGCGGGCCAGCCGACTCGCCGAAGAGGCGAACGTCGCCAAGGGCCAGTTCCTGGCCACGATCAGCCACGAGATCCGCACGCCGATGAACGGAGTGCTCGGCACGACCGAGCTGCTGCTCGACACGCCGCTGATGCCGAGTCAGCGCCGGCTCGTCGAGACGGCGCACCTGTCGGCGACGGCGCTGCTGACGCTGATCGACGACGTCCTCGACCTGTCGCGCATCCAGGCCGGCAAGCTCACCCTGCATTCGACCACGTTCGACCTGCGCGCGCTCGTCCGCGACGCCGCCGACCTGATGGCGACGACGGCCCGCGACAAGCCGATCACCCTGCATTGCACGCTCTCGCCCAACGTGCCGGAGCGTGTCGAAGGCGACGCAGTGCGTTTGCGACAGGTGCTCGTCAACCTTCTCCACAACGCCGTCAAGTTCACGGAGCGCGGCAGGATCGTGCTCGACGTGAGCGTCGTCGCCGCGTCCGCGTCCGACGTCCAGCTGCGGTTCGAGGTCCGCGACACCGGCATCGGCATCGCCGCCGACCAGTTCGACTCGGTGTTCGACGCCTTCACTCAGGTCGATGGCTCGAGCACGCGCCGCCACGGCGGCAGCGGTCTCGGCCTGGCGATCGTGAGGGAGATCGCCGAGCTGATGGGTGGCCGGGTCGGCGTCGACAGCCGGGTCGACGAAGGCTCGACCTTCTGGTTCGAGCTGCCGCTGGCGCGAGCGCGCGAGGCGCCGGCGGAAGTGGCGGACGCCGACGACAGCGCCGTGCCCGCGGCACGCGTCCTGCTCGCCGAAGACGACGCCGTCAACCAGCTCGTCGTCTCGGCGATGCTGAAGAAGATGGGCTGCGTTGTCGATGTCGTCGCCGACGGCGCGGCGGCGCGCAGCGCGGCGGCGGACGGTCGCTACGACCTCATCTTCATGGACTGCCACATGCCCGTCGTCGACGGCTTCGAAGCGACCCGCCGGATTCGCGACGACGGCCGTGCGCGCGGCAGCTACACGCCGATCGTCGCGCTCACCGCCGACGCGCTGGCCGGCGACCGCGAGCGCTGCATCGATGCCGGCATGGACGACTACATGACCAAGCCGGTGCGCGCGACGCAGCTCGCGGCGATGGTGAAGCAATGGGCCGCGTCGGCGGCACCCTCGGGGCGAGGCTGAGCTCCCGGTCGCCATGAGCAGAGACTCTGCCGACACCCGGATCGTCGCCGCGCACGACGTGCCGATCCCGTATCTCGAGCGCGTCCGCACCTACTACCAGGCACTCGGCTACGGCGCGCCGTACGAGTGGGCGCACCGCGCCGACGTGCCGTTTCATCGCCTCGCGCGCCCGCTCGCAAGCAGCCGAGTCACCATCGTCACGACGGCGGCGCCGTATCGGCCCGAGAACGGCGACCAGGGTCCGGGCGCGCCGTACAACGCGGCGGCGAAGTTCTTCAGCATCTACTCGGGCGACACGCGACGGGACCACGACCTGCGGATCTCGCACGTCGCGATCGACCGCCGGCACACGAGCGCCGAAGATGCCAACACCTGGTTCCCGCTGCCGGCGCTGCGGCGCGCTGCCGCCAGGGGCCGGGTCGGCGCCGTCGCGCCGCGCTTCCACGGCGCCCCGACCAACCGCAGCCAGCGAACGACGGTCGATGTCGACGGCGCCGAGATCGTCGCCCGTTGCAAGGCCGATCACGTCGACGCTGCGATCCTCGTCGCCAACTGCCCGGTCTGCCACCAGACCGTGAGCCTGATCGCGCGCCTGCTCGAAGCGGCGGGCATCGCGACCGTCGTCCTCGGCTGCGCCAAGGACATCGTCGAGCACGTCGGCGTGCCGCGCTTCGTGTTCTCCGATTTTCCGCTCGGCAACGCGGCCGGGCTGCCGCACGACCGCGCGTCGCAGGACGCGACGCTCGCGCTCGCGCTCGACCTGCTCGAGGCAGCGCCGGCGCCGCGGACGACGGTCCAGTCGCCGTTGCGCTGGAGCGAAAGCGCCGACTGGAAGCTCGACTACTGCAACGTCGAACGCCTCTCGGCCGACGAGATCGCGCGCCGGCGGGCGGAGTTCGATGCCGGCAAGGCGCAGGCGAAGGCGCTGCGCGACGGCGCCTGAAACGGAGGCGAGCCCAACGGCCTCGACCACCATGATGCGGCGTACCTTCCGCGCCCTCGCGATCGCGCTCACCTGCAGTGCCGGCGCGGCGTCGGCTGTGTCAGTCGCGTCAACGATGGCTGCCGCGACGGCTGCGTCGACGATGACTGCCGCGGTGGCTGCGTCGACGGCAGCGGCGAGCGGATCGGCGGCAAGTGCGGTGACGAACGGCGATCCGCTGCAGGCACCCGAGTGCCAGCAGGCGCTTGCGGCCTTGCACGACCAGGAGGCGGCCGCGGCATCGGCACCGTCAGCGACGCGCGAAGAGGGGCGGGATGCGCGCGCGGTCGCTCCCGCGCTCGATGCAGCGCGCCGCCGCGCCGCGCAGAGTTGCCTCGCGAGCCGCGCCGATCCGCCACCGTCGAGCCGCCTCGCCCAGCCGCCGGTCGTGGTGCCGCCGGTCGCGGGCGCTCGTCCGCCGCGGCAGGCCTCGCCACCGGCGCCGCCCGCCGTGGCGATCCCGACCAAGCCACCGTCGCCGCCGCCGCTGACGTCGATCACGCTCTGCGACGCTTCGGGCTGCTGGGCGAGCGACGGCACGCGGTTGAACCGCGTCGGGCCGACACTCTGGGGGCCGCACGGCGCCTGCAGCGTCGTCGGTGCCGTCGTGCACTGCCCCTAGCGTGCGCCGCGGCGACGCGCCGCTCACGCGCGCTCGGACCCTCACTCGCCGAGCAGATGCAGCGCGACCTCGCGCCGATGCGCCTTGAGGCGGTGTTCCCAGAGGTAGATGCCCTGCCAGCGGCCGAGCACGAGGCGGCTTTCGGCGACCGGAATCGAGAGCTGCGTCGCCGTCAGCGCCGAACGGACGTGGCTCGGCATGTCGTCGAAGCCTTCGGCGCGATGGCGAAAGAGCGCGTCGCCGTCGGGGACGAGGCGCGCCAAGAAGCGGTCGAGATCGGCGCGCACCTCGGGCGCGGCGTTCTCCTGGATGACCAGACTCGCCGACGTGTGGCGGATGAAGAGCGTGAGCAGCCCGGTCGCCAGCCCGCTCTCGCCGACCCACGCCTCGACGGTGCGCGTGATCTCGAGCAGGCCGCGGCCCGGCGTGTCGAAGCCGAGCGTGGTGTCGAGTTGGCGCAGCACGCACTCAGCATAGCGCCGCGGGGCGCGGCGGTCATCGTCGGGAGCGGACTAAAGTCCCGCCATGCGACCTTTCCAATCGATCTCCTGCGTCACGACGCGGCCCGGTGCGCGGCTCATCGTCCTCGGCGCGGTCCATGGCGACGAGACCTGCGGCACGCGCGCGATCGAGCGCGTCGTGCGCGAGATCGACGCCGGCACATTACGGCTTGTCGCCGGCCGGCTGACGCTGGTGCCGGTCACCAATCCGCTCGCCTACGCCGAGCATCGACGCGCCGGCGATCGCAACCTCAACCGCAAGCTCGCGCCGACGCCGACGCCGCGCGAGCACGAGGACCACGTCGCCAACTGGCTCTGCCCGCTGCTCGCCGAGCACGAGGTGCTGCTCGACCTGCACTCGTTCCGCTCGCCGGGCGTGCCGTTCGTCTTCCTCGGCCCGCCCGACAACGCCGGGCCGCTCGAGCCGTTCGCCAGCGCCGCGCGCGAAGAAGGGGTCGCGCTGCGGCTCGGCGTCGGCCGCGCCGTCGACGGCTGGCTCTCGACCTACGCCGCCGGCAGCGAGCGCCGTCGCGCGCTCGCCGCGTCGATGCCCGATGCGAAGCTCGACACCGACCCGGCCTACGGCATCGGCACGACCGAGTACATGCGCTCGATCGGCGGCTGCGGGGTGACGCTCGAATGCGGGCAGCACGACGACCCCGACGCGCCCGAGGTCGCGTACGGCGCGATCCTCAACACGCTCGCACACCTCGGCATCAGCGATGCACCGGATCCGGGGCCGGCGCCGCAGATGCAGTCGCTGCGCCTGTGCGAAGTGATCGACAAGACGAGCGCCGGCGACGCGTTCGCGAAGACTTGGCGCAGCTTCGACCCGGTCGCCGCCGGCGAGCGCATCGGCACGCGCGCCGACGGCACGCCGATCGTCGCTCCCTTCGCCGGCATGATCGTGTTCCCCAACCCCGGCGCCGAGACCGGACAGGAGTGGTTCTACCTGGCGCGCGAGAGCGAGCGGCTCGGACGCTGAACGCGCCCGAAGGCCGGCGACGCCCTCCGCGCTCCACCGATGGGCAATGGCCGCGACATCTGCGGGCACCGGGAGCCGGTGCTAGAAATGGCCATCGGCGTTCGCCCGAGCGCCGTCCTCGAAAGGAGCGCCACCGATGAATGAGCCGAAGCCTGCTGCCGAGCTGGCCGCTGCCGCGAGCAAGCCCTACCCCAACGACAGCGCCGAGTACCGGCGCGCGCGCACCGCGCTGCTCGCCGAGGAGATTGAGCTGCGTCGCCACATCGAGCGCGTCGCCGCGCAACGGCGGAAGCTCCCGCCTGGCGGCGAGCCGCCCGACTTCCGGTTCAAGGACGAGAACGGCAAGACGGTGCGTCTCGCCGACTTGTTCGGCAAGCACGACACCCTGATCACCTACTTCTGGATGTACGGCCCGCAGCGCGAGCGGCCATGCCCGATGTGCACGGCGTTCCTCGGCGCGCTCGACATCCCGGTCGCCGACCTGACGCAGCGCGCCGCGTTCGCGGTGCTCGGCCGCTCGCCGGTGGAGCGTCAGCTCGCGTTCGCGCGCGAGCGCGGCTGGCGCAACCTCAAGTTCTACGCGACCGTCGGCGACGACTTCGCGCGCGACTACCGCGGCCTCGCGCCCGACGGCAGCGAATGGCCGGCGCTCGATGTCTGGGTCAGGCAGGACGGCAAGGTGCTGCACTTCTGGGGCGCCGAGCTCGGCGGCACGAGCGACCCCGGTCAGGATCCGCGCGGCGCGCCCGATCCGACGCCGCTCTGGAACCTGCTCGATCTCACGCCCGCCGGCCGCGGCACCGACTGGTATCCGAAGCTCTCTTACCCGAACGGAGCCTGAGCGAACGCCGCGTCGATGCGGCGCGGCGGCGCGATGAAACGCGCACACGGATCGTCGCGTGTCGCCGGCGCGGTGCGGACGACGGCATCGAACGCCGACGGCGGCGTCGCACTATCGACCTCGAGGAAGCCGATCGCGAGCACGCGGCCGGAAGCGAGCGCGAGCCAGCGCGGCACGCCGATGTCGCGTCGCGCGTGGCCGTTGCCGGCGAGCAGCACGGCGCCGTGCCCGGCGTGCACGGCCAGAGTCCGGGCCATCACCGCATCGCGCGCGTACTGCGCGCGCGCCATCCGCGGCCACGCCTCGGCCGGCAGCGCGCCGCAGTGGCCGACGTCGATCTCGTGCTCCTGCGCCGATCGCACAGATGCGTCGATCGGCCGGTCGAGACCGAGCCCGGCGATGCTGGCGGCATCGAACACCGCCGCATAGCCGCCGCGCACGATCCGCGCCGCGTCGGCGCTCGACACGTTGGCGGCGATCAGCGGCACGTCGTACTCGAGCGCAAGCGCGACGAACGGCCGATAGAAGTCCCAGTTCCAGCCGCTCGCGGCCGGCGCCGCGAGGTCGATGACGTGCTGCGCATCGCGCGGCCGTTCGCGCCGCGCGCGCTCGATGTCGGCCTGACGGTCACGGTCGAACTGCTCCATCACGATCGCCGGCCGCCACCCCGCCGCGAACGCGCGCTGCAGAACGGCGAGGCGAAGCCGGTGCTGTTCGGCGTTGTCGTGGACCTCGCCGAGGAGAACGACGCTGTCGCCGCGCAGCCGCGCTTCCCAGTCGAAGCGCTCCGGCGCAGTCGCGCAAGCAGCGAGCGAGAGCGTGAGCAGCAGCGCTGCGATCGTCCTCACGACGCTTGCGCAGCGCCCTTCGTCAGCACGACGTGGAGCGCATCGGGCGTCGTCGCGTGGCGGGCGACACCGAAGCCGAGCGCGACGAGATCGACGCCGGTCAAGAGCGCCTCGCCGCCGCCGAGGAGCGCCGGCGTCAGCGCGAGATGGATCTCGTCGACGAGGCCGGCGCGCAGGTACTGCCGGATCGTCTCGACGCCGCCACCGATCCGCACGTCGCGACCGCCGGCGGCGGCGAGCGCCCGCTCGAGCGCCGCCTCGATGCCGTCGGTGACGAAGTGGAACGTCGTTCCGCCCGCCATCGCGAGGGGCGCGCGGGCATGGTGCGTCAGCACGAAGACCTGCGTGTGGTACGGCGGCGTTTCGCCCCACCAGCCGCGCCACGATTCGTCGGGCCAAGGGCCACGCACGGGCCCGAACATGTTGCGGCCGAGGATCCAGGCGCCGACGTCGGCAAAGCTCTGCGCCGCGAATTCCTCGTCGACGCCGGCGGTGCCGCCGCCGTTGCCGAACATCGCCTGGAATGTCCGTGTCGGCCACGCCCACGCGTGCAGCTTCTCGCCGCCGATCCCGAGCGGCGCCGAGAGGCTCTGCTCGCGGCCGGCGCCGTAGCCATCGAGCGAGACGCTGAATGCGGCAACGCGGACCTTCGCCATTTCCGGGCTCCTTTTTGCTTCGTGTCGACGACCAGGCGCTAGTGTGCGACAGCCGTGCCGAAGGAGAAGTCGAGCCGCGCGGCGTCTGAAGTCGCCAAGATTCGCACGTTCGGAGCCGCTCCCGGCGGTTCCAGGTGACGTGCGGGCTCAAGCGCGCTCCAGCGGGCGCCGAAACGACAGAGGTCGAACCCGACCAAAGAGCAAGGCAAGCGCATGTCCGCCAAATCGCCGAAGTTCATGGAGTCGCGCGCGGAACCGGCAGATCGCGGCGCGCCGCCCAAGCGCCGATCGCTGGAGTGGGTGCGCGAAGTCCTCGGCCGCCAGATCCGCCTCGAGCGCGACCGCAAGCTAAAGCGCGTCGCCAGCCCCGAAGCCAAGCGCGGGCCTTCCGAGCCCGAGGTCGCGTTGCCACTCATCATGCAGCAATGCGCCGAGATCGGTGCCCGCCTTCTCATCCACGATCCGGCGACGCAGCCGGTGCGCCATCTCTTCATCCTCCACGACGAGCTGCGCAACGGCGGCTGGGCGCGGGTCGAACTGCTGCCGCTCAAGGTCATCGATCGCGCTCTGACCGAGGCCGAGATCCTCGACTGCGCCGAACCATCGCCGCTGTTGACGACGATCGTCGAGGAGCTGCGCGGGCAGAAGGCCGCCGCCGAGGCGCGCGCCGCGCGCGAGGCTGCCGAGGCCGAATGGGAAGTGCCCCAGGTTCCCGAGGTTTCCGACACCAACTTCGACGAGTACGAGCTGATGGAGCGCAGCTGGGCGGGAACGATTCCCGCCGGCCTCGAGATCCCCGCCCGCGACACGACGATGTGACGTCGCGGCACCAGCCGCCCGACGAGCCCCGCGTCGACCGATGGATCGCCTTCGCCCCTTCGCCGGCATCGCCGCTGCACTGCAGCCGACCGCGGTCGCCGGGATGCGGCTCTCGGAGCTGATCGGCGCCCTCAGCCACGCGCTCGACATCACCGAAGGCCAGCCGAAGGGACACTGCGTCCGCAGCTGCTGGATCGGCATCCACATCGGCAGCGCGCTCGGCCTCGACAGCGCGGCGCAGCGCGAGCTCTACTACACGCTGCTGTTGAAGGACCTCGGCTGCAGCAGCAATGCGGCCCGCATCTGCGAGCTCTACCTGACCGACGACCTGGCGTTCAAGCGAGGCTTCAAGACCGTCGGCGACGGCTTGCCCGACGTGCTGCGATTCGTGTTCAGCCACACCGGGCTGCGCGCCGGACTCGCCGGCCGCTTGCGCGCGATCGCCAACATCCTGCGCAACGGCCCGCAGATCACCGACGATCTGATCAAGACGCGCTGCACCCGCGGCGCCGCGATCGCCCGGCGGCTGCGCTTCGGCGAAGGCGTCGCCGCCGGCATCGCCAGCCTCGACGAGCACTGGGACGGCCGCGGCCGGCCCGACGGGCTCGCGGGCGAGGCGATCCCGCTGCATGCGCGGATCGCATTGCTCGCCCAGGTGATCGACGTCTTCCACAGCCACGGCGGCCGCAGCGCGGCGCTCCAGGAAGCGCGCCAGCGCTCGGGCAGCTGGTTCGATCCGGCGCTGGTGCGGGCACTGGGGCGTGTCGCTCGCCACGATGCGTTCTGGCGCACCCTCGCTTCGCCTGCGGTCGAGAGCGCCGTGTTCGCGATGGAGCCGGGCGCCGGCGAGGTCGTTCTCGACGACGACTATCTCGACGACATCGCCGCGGCGTTCGGCGAAGTCGTTGACAGCAAGAGCCCGTTCACGAGCGGCCACAGCGAGCGCGTCGCCCGGCTCGCCGACACCCTCGCGCGGCGGCTCGGCATCGCCGACGCGCGCCGCCGCTGGCTCCGCCGCGGCGCGCTGCTGCACGACGTCGGCAAGCTCGGCGTCAGCAACGCGATTCTCGACAAGCCCGGCCCGCTCGACGATGAGGAGTGGGCGACCATGCGGCAGCATGCCGTGCACACCGAGGCCATCCTGGCGCGCATCGGCGCCTTCGCCGAGCTCGCGCGCGTCGCCGGCGCGCACCACGAGCGGCTCGACGGCGCCGGCTACCCGCGCGGCCTCAGGGCCGACTCGATCGCGCTCGAGACGCGAATCATCACGACCGCCGACATCTTCGACGCCATCTCCGCCGATCGCCCGTACCGCAGCGCGGTGCCGGTGCCGCGGACGCTCGAGATGATGGCCGCGAGCGTCGGCACCGCGATCGACCCGCTCTGCTTCGAAGCTCTCAAGCAGGCGATCGACGCCGCCTGAGCACGACGCTCGCTGCCGGATTGCCCGGCCGCGGGTGCGCTATCGTCATCGCGGCACAGACCACGACAAAAGGAGACACCGTGACCCGCATGGCCCGCCTGCTCGCCATCCTCGTGCTCTCGCTTGCCGGCCTCGGCGCGCCAGCCTTTGCCGCCGACTATCCGGCCAAGACGGTGACGTGGGTCGTCCCGTACCCGCCTGCGGGAACGACCGACGTGCTCGCACGCATCGTCGCGCAGTGGCTGAGCGAGCACATGGGGCAGACCTTCGTGATCGATAACAAGCCGGGCGGCGGCAACAACATCGGCGTGCAATACGTCGTCAACGCGCCGCCCGACGGCTACACGATGCTGCTCGTCAATCCCGCCAACGGCATCAACGCAACACTGTACAAGAACCTGACGTTCAACTTCATCCGCGACATCGCTCCCGTGGCCGGAATCGTGCGCACGCCCAACGTGATGGAGGTGACGCCCAGGCTGCCGGTGAAGACGGTCGCCGAGTTCATCGCCTACTGCAAGGCGAACCCGGGCAAGGTCAACATGGCGTCGTCGGGCAGCGGCACCTCGGTCCACCTCTCGGGCGAGCTCTTCAAGTCGATGACCGGCTGCAACATGCTGCACGTGCCGTACAAGGGCGCCGGGCCGGCGCTCACCGATCTGATGGGCGGCCAGGTCGACGTCATCTTCGACAACCTGCCGTCGTCGATCGGCCACATCAAGAGCGGCAAGATCCGCGCCCTCGCCGTCACGTCGGCCGAGCGCGAGCCGTCGCTGCCCGACGTGCCGACGATCGCCGAGACCGTGCCCGGCTACGAGGCGACGGCGTGGTTCGGCATCGGCATGCCGAAGGGAACGCCGAAGGAGATCATCGACAAGGTCAACGCCGAGGTGAACCGCGCCCTCGCCGACCCGAAGATGCGCGCCCGTCTGGCCGAGCTCGGCGGCAAGCCGATTCCGGGTTCTGCGGACGACTTCGGCAAGGTGATCGCCGCCGAGACGGCGAAGTGGGAGAAGGTCGTCATCTCGTCGGGCGCCAAGGTCGAGTGACTGCGCACGGCCCGGACCAGCGCGGTTGAGGCGGCCGCGGGCTCAGGGCGCGACGTCGACGAGCCGGCAGATGAAGCCCCAGCCGCGCCGAGCTCGCTCACCGCGAGCACGAGCTCGTTGCTGCTTTTCCTGAGCGGCAGGTAGACGGCGTCGTTCTCGGCGTCGACGATGCCGAGGAACGCCGGATCGCGGAAGTTCTGCGCGCTGCGGCCGCGCCAGAGGATGGCGCCGTTCAGGAACACGCTGACGTCGTCGCTGTAGCCGATCGCGAGCTTCTTCACCTGGTCGCGATCGGAATCGATCACGGCCCGCGCGTAGACGACCTGCATCCCGGGTTGCGGCTCGAGCCGCTTCGTCCAGTCGCGGGCGAACGAGACCGGCGGATGCGGGCTCTCGCGGTAGCGGTTGATGAGGACGAGCCCCGGCGGCTCGGCGTCGACCGTCTGCCAGCGAATCTGCGCGATGTCGGCCGCTGCGAGCGGCCGCTCGAGATTGCGAGCGAGCGCGTCGAAGGCCGGCGAGAGGCTCCAGCGGACGATCGTTCCGGCCGGCGTCGGCGGCGGGTGGCGTTGCCAGGCAGCGACGGGCGTCGTGCGGACCTGGAAGTCGGCGAAGCACGTCTCACCGGTCAGCGCGACGAGGCCGACCTGGCCGCGCTGGATGCCGCTCTTCAGATCGTCGATGACGAGCGCCGGCTGCGCCATGTCCTTGACGAAGAGCTTCGCCTGCGCGCCGGCGACTGCAAGCCGGAGGTGAAACCACTCGTCGTGCGGAATGTCGACCGCGCCGGTGAACCCCGGCCCGCTGAAGAGCTGCCAGTTGAGACCGGTGTGGAGCACCGGCGTGTACTGCATCGCGTCAGGAAGGCCCGAGTTGTGCTGGCGCAGGTAGACCCACTCCGAGCTGGCGCCGTCGTCGACGACGCGAAACTGCAGGCCGAAGAAGCCTCGCTTCGCCGCGGTCGTGACGTCGACGTCGATGACGCCGTCCTGCAACTCGAAGTCCTTGACGAGTGCCGCGGCGCCGTCGAGCATGAGGCAGTCGCGGCCACGGATGCGCGTCTGCTTTGCATTGCCTTCGAGCTCCCAGCGCGCAGAGTCGAACGCGACCGCGAGCACGCCCGGCGCCTGCGCTTGCGCCACCGCCGCCGCGAGGCAGGCAGCGGCGAGCGCAGTGCCTCCCAGGCGGCGCGTCGCGTTCACTTCACGCCGTCGGCACCGGACTTGCAGGCCGCCGCGTCCTGGCCTGCACCGAAGCGGCGAGCAGCGCCACGCCGGCAACGATCAACGATGTGTCTCTGCATTCGGGTTCTCCCGAAAATCGTCGTCGCCCGACGCCTGCAGCGCGAATGTATGCCAGCGCGTCCACCAGCGACGCACGGAATTCGGCAGTGCTGATCGGGAGGTGGTGGCCGCGCTGAGGCGCGGCATCCCTCGCCGCTACGTGGGCGGCAGCAGGTAGTACGCCTCGACCTTGCCCTTCAGCGTGATCAGGAGCGGCCGGCCCTTGCGGTCGACGGTCTTGCCAGAAGGCACCTTGATCCAGCCATCGCTGATGCAGTACTCCTCGACGTCGTGGCGCTCCTTGCCGTTCAAGCGGATGCCGACGCCGTGCTCGAAAACGGCGGCGACGTGATGTGGGCTGCGGGGATCGACCGAGAGGCGGTCGGGCAGCGGCGGCGGAGCTTCGCGGGCGTCGTCCATCGCGCGATTGTCGCTGCCGTAGGATCGACACGGCGCGTTACACAGGAGACTGATCTTGAGAAGCTTGCTCGCCGTGCTGGGCACGGCCTTGGTCCTGGCTGCCGGATGCACGACTCCGGCGACGACGACAACTGCCGCCGAGCCGAGCGCTCCGCCGAAGGCCGGGCTCTCGGTCGGCAACAGCTTCTTTTACTACAACAACAGCATGCATGGCCACGTCCGCCAGCTGCTGAGCGCGGCGGACCCCGGCGCCCGGGGCTATCGCGAGACGTCGGCGACGATCAGCGGCGGGGGCATCAACTGGCAGGACATGGAGGCGCTCTTCAAGCCCGGCGGAGTTGCCTCGTATTCGTTCGACCGCAACAACAACGTCGTCTTCAACACGTTCGACAAGCCGTTCGACGTCGTGATCATGATGGACTGCAGCCAGTGCCCGATCCATCCCCAGCTGTCGGCGATCTTCTACGAGCATACGGCGAAGAACAGCGCGATCGTCCGCCGCCACGGCGCCGAGCCGGTCTTCTTCATGTCGTGGGCGTACGCCGACCGACCGGAGATGACCGAGCAGCTTGCCGCCGCGTACCTCAAGGCGGGAGCGACGAACCGCGCCAAGGTCGTGCCGGCGGGAGTTGCGTTCGCGCCCTCGCGCGCGGCGTCGCCCGAGATCGAGCTCTACGTCGCCGACAATCGCCACCCGACGCTCGCCGGCACCTACCTCGCCGCGTGCACCGTGCTCGCGACTGTGTATGGCCAGTCGCCGGTCGGCAACAGCTACACCGCCGGGCTGCCGACCGATGTCGCCGCGCACCTGCAGGCGACGGCGCGGCAGACGGTGCAGTCGTTCAAGCAGCCGATCTGATCGAAAGCAGCGGATGGACCGCGTCGATGCCGTCGTCGTCGGCGCCGGGGCGATCGGGCTCGCATGCGGGCGCGAGCTCGCGCTGCGCGGCCTCGAGACGATCGTCGTCGAGGCGAGCGACGGCATCGGCAACGGCACCAGCTCGCGCAACAGCGAGGTCGTCCACGCCGGCATCTACGACGCGCCGGGGTCACTGAAGGCGACGCTCTGCGTCGCCGGCCGGCGTCTGCTCTATCCGTACTGCGAGTCGCACGGCGTCGGCCATCGGCGCTCGGGCAAGCTCATCGTCGCGACGACGGCCGCGCAGGCCGAGACGCTGCGCACGATCGAGCAGCGCGCGCTCGCCAACGACGTCGAGGGCTTGCGCTGGCTGACTGGCGCGGAAGCACGCGCGCTCGAGCCGGAGGTGAATGCCGAAGCCGCGCTGCTCTCGACCGTGACCGGCATCATCGACAGCCACGCGCTGATGCTCGCGGTCCTCGGCGACCTCGAGAACGCCGGCGGCGCGCTCGTGCTGCGCTCGCCGGTCGAACGCGCGACGGCGACGCGCAACGGCTTCGTGGTCGAGGTCGGCGGCGACGCGCCGCTCGCGCTCGCGACGCGCATCGTCGTCAACGCCGCCGGACTCTTCGCGCCATCGCTCGCGCGCCGCATCGACGGGCTCGATGCGGCGCACGTCCCGCGCGAGCGGTTCGCGAAGGGCAACTACTACGCGCTCGCCGGCCGCTCGCCGTTCACGCATCTGGTCTATCCGGTGCCCGAGCCCGGCGGCCTCGGCGTCCACCTGACGCTCGACCTCGGCGGGCAGGCGCGTTTCGGCCCCGACGTCGAATGGCTCGCGCCCGACACCTTGCCCGAGGCGATCGACTACGCCGTCGACCCGGCGCGCAGCGAGCTGTTCTACGCCGCGATCCGCAGCTGGTGGCCGGCGCTGAAGGACGGCGCGCTCGCGCCGGCGTACAGCGGCGTGCGGCCGAAGCTGCAAGGCCCCGGCGAGCCGGTGCGCGACTTCGTGCTGCAAGGCCCCGAGGTGCACGGCGTCGCCGGACTGGTGAACCTCTACGGCATCGAATCGCCGGGGCTGACCGCAAGCTTGGCCATCGCCGCGCTCGCCGCCCGCCGGCTCGGCCTCTGACCACGCCGACGTCCGCACCCCCCTGTTTGAAGGGTGCCGATGGACGCGCCCGATCGCGGTGGCTATCCTGAATTCGCGCGGTCGCCTGCGGCGACCCAGGGGAGGCGGCGATGGAGCGTCATCGAAGACTTGGCCCGTTGCTCGGTTTGCTCGTCGGCGCCATGGCCTTGCCCGGCATCGCGACCGCGGGGTTCACGAGCTTCACGACCAAGGCATCGTTCGATGCCGCGATCGCCGGCCTCGGCGGCGTGCAGACGGTGAACTTCGATGCGCTCGCCTCCGGGACGACCTTCGCAAGCGGCACCGGCACCGGCGGGCTCACCTTCACCTACGCGATCGCCGGCCCCTCGACGCTGGAGGTCTCGAGCACCTTCGGCACGACCTCGGGCGCGAACTACCTCGGCCTCGACAACCCCGACACGGCCTTCTACCTAGGCGACAGCTTCACGATCAACTTCAACCGCACTGTGCAGGCGGTGGGCCTGTACGTGATCGCCGGCAGCGATGCCCAGGCCGGCGACATGCAACTCTCGGCGGGCGGCGGGTCGACGTTCAACAGCGCCGCGTTCGACGTCCTGGTGAGTGACGGTCAGGCGTTCTACCTCGGCCTCGTGCAGAGCGATCCGACTCTCGGCTTCACGACCGCGACCGTACAGATGACGTTCACGCCGGGCGCGTTCCTCGCGGTCACCGTCGATGACATCACCAGCGCCGGCGTGCCCGCCGTGCCGGAGCCCGAGACCTGGGCGCTCCTGGTCGCCGGGCTCGCCGCGGTGGCGCTGCGGCGCAAGCGCAGGCGCTGAGCGCGCATCGGTCCCGCTGGCGCTGCCGCCGCGCAGCGCCGGTCTTCGGTCCCTCGACCCGCAGCCGCTGCGCTGCCCTTCCTCAGGAGGTTGCCATGCACCGTTTCCCGACTCGTCTTGTCTGCAGCGCGGCCGCGCTCGCGCTCTCCGGATGGCACGCGTCTGCGTCGGCCCAAGCCGAGCCGTTCCTCGGCCAGATCATGTGCGCCGGCTTCAACTTCGCGCCGCAGGGATGGCTCGAGTTGAATGGCCAGGTCCTGCCGATCTCGCAGTTCACCGCGCTCTTCTCGCTGCTCGGCACGCAATACGGCGGCAACGGCACGAGCACGTTCGCGCTGCCCGACATGCGCGGGCGCGCGTTGCTGCACGCCGGGCAGGGGCCGGGCCTGTCGGCGCGCAACCAGGGTGAAAGCGGGGGCGCCGAGCAGGTCACGCTGACCAACGGGCAGCTGCCGGCGCACACCCACATCGTCACGCCGCTGGGGAGCCCGGCCGATGCGACGCTGGTGTCGCCGGCCAACGGCGTCGCAGCGACCAAGGCGCGGACGACGCTCTATGCGCCCGGCCCCGGTAGCGTGCCGATGACGCCGCTGCTGACGTCTTCGGCCGGCAGCAACTCGCCAGTGCCGGTGATGGAGCCGTTCGTGACGGTCAAATGCTTCATCGCGACGCAGGGCATCTTCCCCTCGCGTCCCTGAGCCCTTCCGCCGCGCGCGGACCTCAGCGCGTATCAGTCAGTGTCGCCGGTGTTGCCGGCGACCGTCTTCGCGACCGGGTTGGTGGTGCCCTCGATGACGACGCCGCTGGCGACCGGCGGCGTGCTGGTGCGGACGGTGCCGCGCCAGGCGCCGGTCTCGTGCTGGCGACTCTGGATGAACTCGGCGAAGCGGTGCAGGTTGGCGACGAGCTCCATCCGCACGGCGCCGAGCGCGTCGCCGACCTTCTCAGCGATGCCATGGGCGCGGTACGACATCCGCAGCGTGACGCGCGTACGGTGGTCGGTGACGCGGTCGAACGTCACCGCGCCCGAGCTCGTCGGCCCGCTCGTGCTGCGCCACGAGATGCGGCGGTCGGGGATCTGCGTCGTGATCTCGGCGCCCCACTCGACGGGCTTGCCGGCGACGACGGCGCGCCAGTAGAGGTTGGTGTCGTCGATCTGGCGTACCTCGACGACGTCGCGCATGAAGTTCGGAAAGTCCTCGAACTGCGTCCACTGGTTGTAGGCGGTGCTGATCGGCACGTCGATGTCGATCGAGTCCTGCACGTACGAGAGCTCGCCCGAGCCGCGGCCCGGGCCGAGCTGCTTCTTCAGCCAGTAGCCGAAGGCCGCGATCGCGGCGACGGCGACGAGTCTTGCGAGGATCATGGCGCGCTCCTGTCTGGGCGCGGACGGCCGGCGCCCGCGTTTCGTCATGCACGGCATATGACGTGCCGGCAGCGTGGGATAGGTGGCCGCGGGGAGCGGCACCGTGAAGCCGCCGATCGGCCGCGCCTGCGCTTCATGCGGCGCAGCCTCCGGTTCGTCGCAGCCCTCTTGTCGCAGCAGCCCGCGGTCACTAGATTGCACGCATCGCCACCAGGAGAACACGCGATGGGCCTTGCCGACGACCTCGAACGCCTCGCCGCGCTGCATCAAAGCGGCGCCCTCTCCGACACCGAGTTCGCGCGGGCGAAGGCGCGCTCGCTCGGCCTCGACGCATCGGGCGGCGACGGCACCGATCCCGTCGGCCGCTGGCTGCGCGCCTTGCGCCGCAGCCGCAGCGACCGCTGGCTCGGCGGCGTGTGCGGCGGCCTCGCGCCGATGTCCGCCCTCCCTTCGTGGCTGTGGCGGCTGATCTTCGTGGCACTCACGGTCTGCGGCGGCATCGGCGCCGTCATCTACCTGCTGCTCTGGATACTACTGCCGGTGGAAGACGGCGTCGTCGACGCCGGAACCGGTTCCTTTCGGGCGAGCTGAGGAGAACCGGCGATGAACTTCCTGCTCGGCGTCGTGGTGTGGTGCGTGCTGTTCGTCCTCTGCTGGCCGCTCGCGCTGCTGGCGCTCGTGTTGTGGCCGCTGCTCTGGCTGCTGACGCTGCCGTTCCGGCTGATCGGCATCACGTTCGAAGCGCTATTCGCGCTGCTGCGCGCGATCCTTTTCCTGCCGGCGCGTTTGCTCGGGGAGCGGCCGCGCTGACGGGCTGATCGTCTCCGGGATTACTTCGGCTTGGCGAAGTCGTCGTAGACGAACGAAATCGTCAACGAATCCGGCTCCTTCTTGAATTCGTGGACGATCGCTTGGCGGGCGACGGCCTCGATCGCGGGCACCGGGACGGCCGGCACTTCCTCAAATCGCACCATGACGACGAGGAACGGGCCGGTGCTGGAGCTGTAGACCCTGACCTTCTTCCCGACCGCGAGCTCGATCTCCGCCTCGATCGGGCCGGCGTGCGCCTCGGAGTCGGCCATCCTGCTGGCCACGTCGCAGCCGGCGAGGAGAGCCACCCAGGAAGCGACGACGATCGTCGATGAACGCAGCGCTGCAATCACGAATCTCTCCCCGGCGTGACGCCGGACGAATTGTGGCCCGCAGCGCGCGGCTGCAGCTTCGCTCCGAGGGCGGCACCCACTGTGGTGCCTGCTGTTCGTCCTCTGCTGGCCGGGCGCGCCGCTGGCGATCGCACTTCTCGCCGGCGCGGCACTCAGCGGCGGGCGCGCCGAGAGCGCTCACTCGATCACTTCGTCTGCGCGCGAAAGGATCGAGCGGGGAACGGCGATGCCGAGCACCTTCGCGGTTTGCAGGTTGATCACCAGGTCGTAGACCGTGGGTTGCTGGACTGGCAGGTTCTCCGGCTTTGCACCCTTCAGGATGTCGTCGACGAACGCCGCCGACCGCTCGAAGAAGTCGGAGTAGCGCGCCCCGTAGCAGATCAGCCCACCCTTCCTGCAGAAGACCAACTTGTTGTAGAGCGCCGGCAGCCGTTCCCGGGTGGCCAGCTCGGCGGTCTGGCCCTGGTGGGAGTCCAGCGTCGTGATCGGCAGCACGAGGACAGCTCCCGGGGCGAACGGACCTCAGCCGTCGGAAACGCCGCCTCCAGTTCGCTCAGGTTGCGTGCCTCGATCATGACCACCTGGATCCCGAGTGCGCGCGCGGCCGACTGGACGTGCGGAATGGCCCGCGAATGGAACGACTCGTTGGGATTCCGGAGGAACGC
>DATAYY010000055.1:0-10912 GCA_036272325.1 Caldimonas sp.
GCACGCCGAGCGCGCGTAGCAGCACGCGCACGCTCGCCGCGTAGAGCAGGCCGCCGATGCCGAACGCACCGAGAACGAGCCCGGTGACGGCGGCGATCGATCCGCCCGCGGGCCGCGCCGTCGCGAGCAGGAGCTCGCCCATGTAGGGAAAGAGGCCGTAGAAGAAAACGGCCTCGACGCCGACGCCACCGATTAGCCACGGTGCTTTCGGATTGGCGAGGACGCGGCCGTAGAGCTCGGTGAACGAGCCGCTGTGGCCGCTAGCCGCGGCTCCCGTTGCCGCCGGCATGCCGAGCCACGCGACCGCCGCCGCGATCGTGCCGACCGCGGCGCCGATGGCGAGCGCGCTGTGCCAGCCGAACGCGTCGTTGGCCAGCCCCGAAACGATCGAGCCGAGCATCTGCCCCGAGATGATCGCGAACAGCATCCGGCCGATCATCACCTGGCGCTCGCTCATGTCGAAGCGGTCGCCGATGCCGGCGATGACGAGCGGAATCAAGCCGCCCGCGAACATGCCGGCGCCGACGCGGCTCGCGAGCAGCAGCCCGAAGGTCGGCGCGAACGCGCCGAGGAGCAGCATCACCGCGAGCCCGGCGACGCAGACCTGGATGCAGCGCGTCTTGCCGAAGCGGTCGCCGATCGGGCCGAGGAATGGCTGCGCAAGCGCGTACGGCAGCGCGTAGACCGTGTTGAGCATCGCCGCCGCCGCCGGTGAGACCGCGAAATGGGCGGCGACCGGCAGCACGATCGGATCGGCGAGGCGCAGCGCGAAGCCGCTCGCGAACGCGCACGCGGCGGAGATCAGAAAGACCGGCACGTGCCGCTGGCTGCGAGCGGTTGTGCCGATCAGGCGGCGCGCATCAGCGCTTCGATCTCGGAAGCGGCGACCGGAACGCCGCGGCTGATCAGCTCGCAGCCGTCGGCGGTGACGACGGCGTCGTCCTCGATCCGGATGCCGATGTTCCAGAACCGTTCGGGAACGCCCTCGCCGGGCCGCACATAGAGTCCCGGCTCGATCGTCACGACCATGCCGGGCTCGAGCATGCGCGAGGGCTTTTTGACGACCGTACTGCCGAGCCAGTCGGGCTGCGCGACCGGCGCCTCGCCGGCCGCCTGGTAGTCGCCGACGTCGTGGACGTCGCGGCCGAGCCAGTGGCCGGTGCCGTGCATGTAGAACTTTCGATACGCGGCAGACTCGATGACGGCGTCGAGATCGCCGACGACGTTGCGGTCGAGCAGGCCGGTGACGAGCATGCCTTCGGCGAGCACGCGCACGGCGGCGGCGTGGGCGTCGCGCAGGCGTGCCCCGGGGCGCGTCGCGGCGACCGCTGCGCTCTGCGCCGCTTCGACGATCTCGTAGAGTTCGCGCTGCGCCGCGCTGAAGCGACCGTCGGCAGGAAAGGTGCGAGTGACGTCGCTGGCGTAGCCGTCGAGCTCGGCGCCGGCGTCGACCAGGCACAGCTCGCCCGCCTTCAGCAGCGTCGGCCCTGGCAGGTAGTGCAGGATGCAGGCGTTGCTCCCCGCAGCGACGATCGAGGTGTACGCCGGCCCTTCCGCGCCCGAGCGGCGGAATTCGTGCAGCAGCTCGGCCTCGATTTCGTACTCGGCGATCGCCGTCGCCGGGTCGGCGCGAAAACGCGCCGCGCAGAAGCGCATCGCGCGGGCGTGCGCGCCGGCACTGATCGCGGCGGCGCGGCGCATCGTCGCCAACTCGCCGGCGTCCTTGCGCAGCCGCATCTCGGCGAGCAGGGGCGCTAGGTCGCGTTGCGCGGTCGGCGCCTCGACACCGTGGCGGCCGTTCGCGCGGATGCGCTCGAGCCAGCCGCCGATGCGCTCGCCCAGGCCCGGCGTGTCGAAGCTCCACCAGACCGCGGGCCGATCGGCCAGGCTCGCGACTGCGGTCTCGTCGAGCGCGTCGAGCGGCAGCGCGTTGTCGACGCCGAGCACCGAGGGTGCTGCATCGGGGCCAAGGCGGATGCCGTCCCAGAGCTCGCGCTCGGGGTCCTTCGGCCGGCAAACGAGCGTCGAGCGGCCGTCGTCGAACACGAACAGCCAGGCGCTCGGCTCGCCGAAGCCGGTCAGGTAGTGGAAGTCGCTGCCGTGCCGGTACGGATGGTCGTTGTCGCTGTTGCGCTGGCGCTCGGGGGCGGTCGGCACGACGGCGACGCCACCGCCGGCCGCGCGCAGCGCTTCGGCGATCCGGTTGCGGCGGGCGACGAAGGGCGCGATGTCCTGGGCCATGCGGCACTGTAGCGGCCGGCGGCGAAACCGGCCGGCGCAAGGCCGAGCCGCTTCGGCTAGTCTCGACGGCTCCTTCTCTCTTCGCGGACGACCCATGCCCATGCAATACCGGCGCCTCGGCGCGAGCGGACTTCGGGTGAGCGAGCTTTCGCTCGGCTCGTGGATCACGTACCACACCCAGGTCGATGTCGCCGCGGCCAGGGAAATGCTCGCCGTCGCGATGGACGCGGGCGTCAACTTCTTCGACAACGCGGAGGTGTACGCACGCGGCCAGAGCGAGGTCGTGATGGGCGAGGCGATCAAGGCGTTGAAGTGGCCGCGCCTGCACTACATCGTCTCGACCAAGTTCTTCTGGGGCCTCGAGCGCGAAGGCAACACGACGAACCGAATGGACACCCTCAACCGCAAGTACCTGGCGCAGGCAATCGACGGCTCGCTCTCGCGCATGCAGCTCGATTTCATCGACCTCGTCTACTGCCACCGGCCCGATCCGCACACGCCGATCGAGGAGACCGTCTGGGCGATGAGCGACATGATCACGCGCGGCAAGGCGCTCTATTGGGGAACGAGCGAGTGGAGCGCGGCCGACATCCGCGCCGCCTGGGACATCGCCGACCGTCACCACCTGCACAAGCCGGTGATGGAGCAGCCGCAGTACCACCTCTTCCACAGGAAGCGCGTCGAGCAGGAATACGCGCGCCTCTACGACGACATCGGCCTCGGCCTGACGACCTGGAGCCCGCTCGCGAGCGGCCTGCTGACCGGCAAGTACAAGCATGGCATCCCGCCCGGCAGCCGCGGCGCGCTCGAGAACATGGGCTGGCTTGCCAAGGGGCTGACCGACGAAGCGAAGAACGCCGCCGTCGCCAGTCTCGAAGGCGTCGCTGCCGAGCTCGGTGTTACCGTCGCCCAGCTTGCGATCGCGTGGGCGGCGAAGAACCCGCGCGTCTCGACGGTGATCACCGGCGCGTCGAATGTCGGCCAGCTGCGCGCCAATCTCGGTGCGGTCGACGTGATCGCGAGGCTGACGCCGGAAGTGCTCGCCCGCATCGACGCCATCACGCTGCCGCTGGCCGGCTGAACCGCCTCAGGCGGCTGCGCGCTCGTCGAACCACGGGCGCAGCGACGGCTCCTCGAACGCCGCCGCCAGCGCGAACGCAGCCGCACGCATCGACTCGCATTCGTCGGGGCGACCGGCACCGCGATGCGCGCGCCCCGCTTCGAGGAGCAGGAACGCGCGGTCGACGTCTTCACTGCCGTTGGCCTCGATCGTCGCCAGCCCCGACTGCGCTGCGGCGAGCGCCGCATCCCAATCGGCCGATGCGTTGCAGACGAGCGCGACAAGATAGTCGGCGCGTTCGTGCTGCATCCAGCTTCCCGCCTCGCGCCAGGCGCGCCGCGCCGATTCGGCAGCGGCGCGCAATGCGCTTCGCCAGGCCGGATCGTCGACGCGATGCTTTGCACGATCGAGCAAGGCCGAAACGATGTTGTTGAGCCCGGCACCGACCATGGCGCCGAGCGGTTGCACCGATTCGAAGTCGCGCAGCTCGTCGAGACAAGCCGTGAGCGCCGGCAACGGGCGTCCGTGCGCTTCGCTGTGCACGACGTGCTGCAGGATCGCCAGACGGGTCGCCAGGCTGACCAGGCGCGGCGATGCGCTGGTCACTTCGGCGATCGTTCGCTCGAGCGTCCAGGCGTCGAGCGGCCGGCCGGCGAGCGTCGCTGCCACCGCGCGGTTGCGCAGCGCGTTCGGTGCTCGCGAGCTGCCCGCGCAGAGCGTGCAGACGTCGAACGCCTCGCTCCAGCGGTCGAGCTTCTCGCCGAGCACGTGGTTCGCGAGCCAGCTGCAGCGCGCCGCATCGTCTTCGCGCACGTCGTGCGCGACGAGGGCGAGCAGCGCTTCGGCGACGGCCTCGGGCTCTTCGTCGTGGCGGGTGATCATGTCGTCGATGGTCATCGTCGCGGTCATCGCGGACTCCTTACGTCGAAGCGGCGTTCAATGCGGCGAGTTGCCGGGGCGTGCCGACGTTCTCCCAGCGGCCGCGATAGATCTCGGCGCCGATGCGACGCTCGCGCATGCCGGCGTAGAGGAGCGGCGCGAGCGGCGCATGCGTTCCCGGCGCGATGCCGACGAACATCTCGGCGCGGGCGAGGGCGATGTTCGCGTAGGTCCAGCGCTGGCCGTCGGGGCCGGTGCCGTCGGCGAGGCCGAGGCCGTCGGCGCCGAGGCCGAAGTCGCCCTGCGGATAAAAGGTCGGGTTCGCGACCAGCCAGAGGCGCGCGAGCCGGCCGCTGGCGACGAAGCGCGTCGCCGCGTCGGCGCTGAAGCGGAAGTCCGGCGCCCAGACGTCGGCCGAAACGATCCAGAACGCGTCGCCGAGGAGCGGCAACGCTTTCGCGATGCCGCCCGCGGTCTCGAGGGCGCCGCCGTGGTCGCGGCCCTCGCGCGAGTACGTGATCGCGACGCCCCAGCGCCCGCCGTCGCCGAGCGTCTGGACGATTTGCTCCTCGAGCCAGTCGGTGTTGACGACGATCTCGCGCACGCCGCCGCGCGCGAGGGCGTCGAGATGCCACTCGATCAGGCGCTTGCCGCGCACCTCCAGCAGCGGCTTCGGGCAAGTGTCGGAGAGCGGCCGCATGCGCTTGCCGCGGCCGGCGGCGAGGATGATCGCCTTCAATTCGGCGCGACCCGGCTCACGACGCCGCCGCGACCGGCGCGGCGCCGCGCAGCAGCGCATGGCGCTCGACCGACGCTGGCGCAAACGCGCCGATCAGCGCCGCGAGGAGCGCCTCGGCGCGCGCCGAATTGTCGCTGCCGAGATTGCAGACGTAGACGTCGAGCGTCGCCGCGCCGAGCTCCGGCCAGGTGTGGACCGCGAGATGCGATTCGGCGAGCAGGACGACGCCGGTGATCCCCGACGGCGCGCTGCGATCGTCTCCCGCGCCCGGCGCGAAGCGGTGGAACAACTCGCCGACCGGGGACAGGCCGGCGGCGCCGACAGCGTCGAGGCAGAGCGTTCGCAGCGCGGCCGGCGCCGTCATCACGGCGCTTCCCGCCGCGCAGCCGCGCAGGTCGGCGGTCAGGTGCAGGCCTCGCATGGCGCGAATTATCAGGTGCGGGTTTTGCTCTCCTGATTTCACGGTGGCAATCTTCGTCGCTGCGTCGGACGAAGTCACGAACGAACGCAAAACTTCGCTTGCATCGCCATCGGCGGTGCCCGCGTGTCGGTGCGCGGATCTCGCGTCTTCCTCGACCTTTAAAATGGCCGGCTTCCCGCTGCTCGGACCCGTTGCTCATGGATGCGATCGTTTCCCCGGATAGCCAGATCGCGCAACGACCGGGGACGCGCGATCGCGAGGCGGTCGACCGCGCGCGGCCGCCGGCACTGATGGCCAACGCGATCCGGGCGCTCTCGATGGACGCCGTCCAGCAGGCCAATTCCGGCCACCCGGGCGCACCGATGGGAATGGCCGAGATCGCCGTCGCGCTCTGGAGCCGGCACCTGCGCCACAACCCGAACAACCCGCGCTGGCCAGGACGCGATCGCTTCGTTCTCTCGAACGGCCACGGCTCGATGCTGCTCTATTCGCTGCTGCATCTGACCGGCTACGACCTCGCGCTCTCCGAGCTGCGCAACTTCCGCCAGCTGCACAGCAAGACGCCCGGCCATCCCGAGTTCGCGATCACGCCCGGCGTCGAGACGACGACCGGCCCGCTCGGCCAGGGCCTCACCAACGCGGTCGGGATGGCGCTCGCCGAAAAGCTGCTCGCTGCCGAGTTCAACCGCGACGGCCACACGATCGTCGACCACAACACCTACGTGTTCTTCGGCGACGGCTGCCTGATGGAAGGTATCAGCCACGAAGCGTGCGCGCTCGCCGGCGCCTGGAAGCTCGACAAGCTGATCGCGGTCTACGACGACAACGGGATCTCGATCGATGGCGCTGTCGCGCCGTGGTTCGTCGACGACACGCCCAAGCGCTTCGAGGCCTACGGCTGGCACGTCATCGCCGGCGTCGACGGCCACGATGTCGATGCCGTCGACGCGGCAATCGCGAAGGCTCGCCGCAACCGGGGCAAGCCGACGCTGATCTGCTGCAAGACGACGATCGGCAAGGGTGCACCGACGCGCGCCGGAACCGCGAAGGCGCACGGCGAGGCGCTCGGCGCCGCCGAGGTGCAGGCGACGCGCGATGCGCTCGGCTGGTCGCACCCGCCGTTCGTGCTGCCCGACGAGGCGTACGCCGCGTGGGACGGTGCGTCGAGCGGAGAGGCCGCCGAGGCGGCGTGGCGCGCCGGGTTCGACGCCTACGCGGCGGCGCATCCCGCGCTTGCTGCCGACTACACGCGGCGGATGGCAGGCGAGCTGCCGGCGTGCTGGCGCGAGGTCGTTCACGCGACCGCTGCCGCGGCGCACGCCAAGGCCGAGACCGTCGCGAGTCGAAAGGCGAGCCAGATCGTCCTCGAGGCGTTCACCGAAGCGCTGCCCGAACTGCTCGGCGGCAGCGCCGATCTCACCGGCTCGAACTTCACCAACACCAGCCATACGCCGCCACTGAGAATCGCGAGCGACGGCGCCGTCGTCCGGGACACCCAGGGCCGGTGCGGGCGCCACATCAACTACGGCGTGCGCGAGTTCGGCATGGCGGCGATCATGAACGGCGTCGCTCTCCATGGCGGCTTCATCCCGTACGGCGGCACCTTTCTCACCTTCAGCGATTACAGCAGGAACGCGATCCGCATGGCGGCGCTGATGAGGCAGCGCGTCGTCCACGTCTTCACGCACGACTCGATCGGCCTTGGCGAGGACGGGCCGACGCACCAGTCGATCGAGCACGCGGCGTCGCTGCGGCTGATCCCGAACCTCGACGTCTGGCGGCCATGCGACACGGTCGAGACGCTGGTCGCGTGGACGGCGGCGATCGAGAGCCGCACGCGGCCGAGCGCGCTGCTGCTCTCGCGCCACAACCTGCCGTACCCGCCCAAGCCTGCGTTCGACGCGGCAGCGCCTGAAGGCGCGCTGGCCGAGATCGCGAAGGGCGCGTACGTCCTCGCCGAGCCGGACGAGGTCGGCCTCAAGGCCAAGGCACGCGCGGTGATCATCGCCACCGGCTCGGAGGTCGCGCTCGCGCTCAACGCGCAGCAGCAGCTCGCGCTGCCCGAGCACGGCGGCGTTCCGGTTCGCGTCGTCTCGATGCCGTCGACGACCGTCTTCGACCGCCAGAGCGAGGCCTGGAAGCGCGCGGTGCTGCCGCCCGGCGTGCCGCGGATCGCGGTCGAGATGGGCGTCAGCGCCGGCTGGTGGAAGTACGGCTGCGCCGCGGTCGTCGGCATCGACCGCTACGGCGAGTCGGCGCCGGCCCCGGCGCTCTTCAGGCACTTCGGCTTCACGGTCGAGAACGTCGTCGCCACGGTGAAGTCCGCGCTGGCACGAGCCTGAACATCATTCGCATCCCACGGAGATCACTCGCATGACCATCAAGATCGGCATCAACGGCTTCGGCCGCATCGGACGCATGGTGTTCCGCGCCGCCGTCCAGAACTTCGCGGATATCGACGTCGTCGCGATCAACGACCTGCTCGAGCCCGACTACCTCGCCTACATGCTGCAGTACGACTCGGTGCACGGCCGCTTCAAGGGCGAGGTCGTCGTCGACGGCAACACGCTGGTCGTCAACGGCAAGCGGATCCGCCTCACGCAGGAGAAGGATCCGGCGAACCTGAAGTGGGGCGACGTCGGCGCGTCGGTCGTGATCGAGTCGACCGGTCTCTTCCTCACCAAGGAGACCGCCCAGAAGCACCTCAACGCCGGCGCGAAGAAGGTGATCCTCTCGGCGCCGTCGAAGGACGACACGCCGATGTTCGTCTTTGGCGTCAACGACAAGCGCTACAAGGGTGAAGCGATCATCTCGAACGCTTCATGCACGACCAACTGCCTGGCGCCGGTCGCCAAGGTGCTGCATGACAAGTGGGGCATCAAGCGCGGCCTGATGACGACGGTGCACGCGACGACGGCGACCCAGAAGACCGTCGACGGTCCGAGCAACAAGGACTGGCGCGGCGGCCGCGGCATCCTCGAGAACATCATCCCGTCGTCGACCGGCGCGGCGAAGGCGGTCGGCGTCGTCATCCCCGAGCTGAACAAGAAGCTCACCGGCATGTCGTTTCGCGTCCCGACGTCGGACGTGTCGGTGATCGATCTCACGGTCGAGCTCGCGCGCGACGCGAGCTACCAGGAGATCTGCGCCGAGATGAAGGCGCAGTCGCAGGGTGCGATGAAAGGCGTTCTCGGCTACACCGAGGACAAAGTCGTCTCGACCGACTTCCGCGGCGAGGCGATGACATCGGTGTTCGATGCCGACGCCGGCATCGCCCTCGATCCCACCTTCGTCAAGGTCGTCGCCTGGTACGACAACGAATGGGGCTACTCGAACAAGACCCTTGAGATGGCGCGTGTCGTCGCGAAGGGGTCGAGCTGAGACGACGTCGACGCGTGACCAAGGAAAAGGGGACCCCGCGTGGGGTCCCCTCGTTGGCGTCGCGACGGGCGCGCTCAGTGCCAGTGGTGGTAGCCGTGTCCCCAGCCCCAGGACCGGCCTGCCCAGTAGCCGAGGCCAAAGCCGATCGCCGGGCCGATGAAGTACGGCGCCGGATAGACGAGGGGGGCCGCCGGTGGGTAGTAGTAGCGCGGCGCCGCGGCGTAGTAGACAGGCGCCTGATCGCTGCCGACCGGTGCGACGTCGCTGTACGCCGGCGGCACGGCAGCCTCGCTCGGCGGCGGAGCGCCTTGATCAAACTGCGTGTTGCCCGCCGGCCGGACGTCGACGGCGAGGCGCTGGCCTGGATCCTGCGGCAACCGCGTCGAGTAGCGCTGGCCGTGGTACTCGTAGATCACGTCATAGCCGACGATCCGGTCCTGGTAGCCGGTGACGGTGCGGCAGTGCTGCACCGGGACGGCGACCGGCGGGGTCGCGCTCGCTTCGACGCTGTTGCCGATCGCGGCTCCGCCGACGGCGCCGAGGCCGGTCGCTGCGGCGCGGCCGAAGCCGTGGCCGAACTGGTTGCCGACGACGCCGCCGGCGATCGCGCCGATCGCCGCGCCGGCGCCCGACGGCGCCTGTGGCACAACCTGTTCGCCGTTGACGCACTCCTGGCGGGGCACCGCGACCGATTCGCTGACCGGCGTCGCCGACACGACGCGAGCGTACTCGGCTGCATTCGCACTCGCCGACACGCCCAGCATCCCGGCTGCGGCGGCCGCGGCGAGAGTTGTCCTGGTCATGGCGTTCATCGTCCTGGTCTCCGAAAATTTCTGGTTAGCATCACTTGCTGGCCATCTTCTCAGCACTTCGATGTCCTTGTCCGAGGAATCAAGGGTTTGCCGGCTGAGGTTGACATTTCTTTGCATTGAGTATGCTTGCCGGCAATCTATCGAGGCGCGGGTAGGTTGCAATCCATCTCTTCTCAACAACGAACGGCCGATCGTCCGGTTGACGGGTCGGCCATAGGGGATCAAGTGCTGAAGTTCCGGGACTCGACAGGGGCCGCCGTGCTGGCGTGCGCGGTGATGACGCTGTCCGCATGCGGCGGCGGCGGGGGCTCGTCGGGACTCGCAAGCGTCCGCCTCGCCAACGCGACCTCGACCCACGCCTCACTCGACCTGCTCGCCAACGGCGCGGCAGCGGTGAGCGCGACGCCGACCGACACCGTCAGCGCCTACGTCGGCGTCGCCTCCGGGGGGCCGTCGCTGCAGGTGAACGACAGCGCCACCAACACCGCCCTCGGCACGATCGCGCCGACCCTCGCCGGCGGCGCCCACTACATCGTCGTCGCGTACGACAACGGTGGCACCCTGCACACGACGGTGATCGGCGAAGACGTCGCGGCGCCGGCCGCGGGGACGTCGCAGCTGCGGATCATCGACGGCGCGAGCGACGCCGGCGCGGTCGACGTCTACGTCACCGATCCGGCGACCGACATCGCGACGCTGTCGACGCCGAGCTTCACCTTTCCCTTGGCGACGACGCTGCAGACGAGCGCGTTTCTGTCGTTCGCTCCGGGCACCTACCGCATCCGCGTCACGGGCAGCGGCAATCCGGCCGACCTGCGGCTCGACATCGCTTCGGTCACGCTGGCAAGCCAGGAAGTCGGCTCGGTCGTCCTGACCCCGAGCGTCGGCGGCACACTGGTCAACGGTGCGGTGCTTGCCCAGCAGGCCGACTACACCGCAGCGCGCAACCCCAACGCACGCGTTCGTCTCGCCGCCGCGGTCACTCCCGGGGCCACGGTCACGGCGAATGCCGGCGGCACGTCGATCAGCCCTGGCAACGTCCTGTCGCCAGCCGTAGGTGCCTATGTGGTCATTCCCGCCACCGCGGCGATCAATGTCAGCGTCAATGGTGCGTCGGTCGGCGCGCCGACGACAACGCTCGCAGCGGGAAGCGATGCGACGCTGCTGGTCTATGGCAGCGCGGCGGCGCCGACGGCAACGCTGGTCACCGACGACAACCACTTGCCGGCGTCGAGCAGCAACCTCAAGCTGCGCCTGCTGAACGGCCTCACCGGCACGCCGCAGCCGCTCGAGCTCGACGCTGCGTTCGCAGTCATTGCCAGCAACGTCGCGCCGGGGACCGCCTCCTCGTACGCGGTGGTCGCGTCGAGCACGGCGCT
>DATAYY010000056.1:0-38183 GCA_036272325.1 Caldimonas sp.
ATCGATGACAGACCTGCCGCCACTGGAGCTTCAACCACCCGATATCGCTCGCTGGCAGGACGGCGCAACCGGCGTCGATTGGGTGCATGCGTTCGATTCGGGGCAGCCCGGCCCGCACGTGATGGTGCAGGCGCTGACCCACGGCAACGAGATCTGCGGCGCGATCGCGCTTGACTGGCTGCTCTCGGAGCAATTTCGCCCGCGCCGCGGCCGCCTGACGCTTGCGTTCGCGAACGTCGCCGCCTTTGCGACGTTCGACCCGGTCGAGCCGTTCGCTTCGCGCCTCGTCGACGAGGACTACAACCGCGTCTGGTCCGACGCTGCGCTCTTCGGTGCGGGCGACACGGTCGAATTGCGGCGCGCCCGCGAGCTGCGGCCGTTCGTCGATGACGCCGAGCGGTTGCTCGATATCCACAGCATGAGCGAACCGTGCCGACCGCTGATGGTCTGCGGCACGGTCGAGAAGAATGTCGCCTTCGCACGCGAGCTCGGCGTCCCCGCGGACCTGTTGATCGACACCGGCCATCCGGCCGGCGTGCGCATGGTCGAACGCGGGGACTTCGGCGACCCGCGGAGCCCCAAGCTGGCGTTGCTCATCGAATGCGGCCAGCACTGGGAGCAGTCAGCGGCCAGCGTCGCCATTGATACCCTCGTGCGCTTTCTGGGCCTGACCGGGCTCGCCGACGCGGAGTGGGTGCAGGCCCATGTCCGCTTGCCGTTGCCGCCCCGCCAGCGGCTCGTCCGGGTGACCGAGCCCGTGGTCGCGCGCAGCGCCGACTTCCACTTCCTGGTGCCGACCATCGGGCTCTCGATCGTGCCGAAGGCGGGCACGCCGATCGCGCAGGACGGCGACCACGTCTGGCTGACTCCTTACGACGACGCCGTGTTGGTGATGCCGGGCACGCGCAATCTCAAGCCCGGCGGCACTGCGGTGCGGATCGGACGCTTCGCGAGCGACTGAGCTCGCCGATGGTCCGGCACCGACAGTCAAGTGCCGTCATCGCGCTTCGCGCACCATCTTTGCCCGGCGCTCGATCTCCTTCGCACTGGGTTGCTCAGAAACGAACGAGCCAACCCGGACATCGCCCGCGGGCAAGTAGGTGCTGAGCACGACTCCCGTGCCAGAAGCCTTGGTGCCGATCAGACGCAGGGCTTGCGCCTTCGCGCCGGGCTCGAACAAGCGCTTGCCGACACCGAGCACCACGGGAAACATCAACACGTTGAACTCGTCGATCAGCGAGGCGGCTTGCAGTGCCTGAATCAGGTTGCCGCTGCCGATGACCTGGAGATCGTTGCCCGACTCCTTCTTCAATGCGGCGACCGAGGCCACCGCGTCGTCGCCGAGCAGCGTCGAATTGTTCCAGCCGACCGATTTCAAGGTGCGCGAGGCGACGTACTTTCTCGCCGCGTTGAGGGACTGGCCAACCGGATTGTCCGCAGCCTGATACGGCCAATACGCCTCGAAGATCTCGTAGGTCTTGCGGCCCAGGAGAAGATCGCGACCCTTGCCGTCCAACCCCATCATGTCGTCGCCCATGTCCTCCCAATAGTGGAAGGTCCAGCCGCCGAGGGGGAACTTTTCGGTTGGATCTTCTTCGGGCCCACCCGGCGCCTGCATCACGCCATCGAGCGAGACCATCGTGGTCACGACGAGTCTTCTCATCTGCAACTCCTTCTGTCAGAGCGCCGCGCGCGCGGTCTTCCGACCGATCACGAGCAGAAGCGCGTCGGCTCGTCCACCGGCAGCTCGGCCGGCCTGGCTCCGCGCAGGACGGCTGCGCCTGCAACAGACCAGTGGCCATGGCGCACGGCGCGGCCGGCAACGAGCAACGCGCGGCGCGGGCGTTGGTTGGCGAGCCGCGACATGCGTGCAGCTTATCGCAGCACACCATGCGGCGGCGGCACTCGCCGCGCACGCACAATCGAGTTTTCGCCGTCAAAGGAACGCTCTCCATGGGTGCCCGCTCGCTCCGCGGTGTTTCGGCCCTCATCGTCTGCGGCGCCCTCTCGCTCGCGAACGCCGCCGACCCCCTGCCGCCGAACGCGGCCGATCCGGCCAGCGCCACGGGCGCGGAAAGCGTCGCAACGGCAGCGGCCTCGGGCAGAGCCCAGTTCCGCATCGATCCCGTCGACGACCGCTGGCGCGCCGGCCTGCCGCGCGACGCCGACGCCGCGACGCAGGCGTACCTCGACCGCTTGCCGGCCGAGGTCGTGTCGCGGTCGAACGCCTACTTCGAGGGCGGCTACTGGCTGCAGCTCTGGAACCTGCTGCTCGGCCTCGCCATCGCCGTGTTCCTGCTCTCCGGACGACGCTCGGCGCGCGTGCGCGACTGGGCGCAGCGGGTCGGCCGCAAGCCCTTCCTTCGCGATGCCCTCTACGGCGCGGCGTACGCCGTCGCTGCGTGGCTGCTCTCGCTGCCATTGACGATCTATCAGGGCTATTTCCGCGAGCACCAGTACGCGATGGCGACGCAGACCTTCGGCCCGTGGTTCGCGGAGCAGCTCATCGGGCTGGCGGTATTGATCGTCACGCTCGCGCTCGTCGCGGCCGTGTTCTACGCCATGCTGCGGCGAGCCGGCGAACGCTGGTGGCTGTGGGGTACCGCCCTCACCGTGCTGTTCTTCGCGTTGGCGTCGCTGGTCTCGCCCGTGCTGATCGACCCGCTGTTCAATACCTACAAGCCGGTCGCCGACGGCCCGATCAAGCAGGCGGTGCTGACGATGGCACATGCCGACGGCGTACCGGCCGACAACATCTACGAGTTCGACGCATCCAGGCAGACGACACAGGTCAGCGCCAACGTCAGCGGCATCTTCGGCTCGGCCGCAGTGCGCCTGAACGACAACTTGCTGCGGCGCTCGAGCCTGGCCGAGATCCGCGCGGTGATGGGTCACGAGCTCGGCCACTACGTGATGAACCACGTCTACAAGTACATCGGCGCGACGGCACTGGTGCTGCTGGCCGGATTCATGTTCAGCCAGTGGGCGATGACGCGGCTGCTGGCGCGTTTCGGCGCCCGTTTCGGGCTGTTCGGCGTCAGCGACGTGGCCTCATTGCCGCTCCTTGCGGCAGTGCTGTCGGTGTTCCTTTTCGCGGCCACTCCGATCACGAACACCATCATCCGAACGCAAGAAATCGAAGCGGATCGTTTCGGCCTCAACCTTGCACGCGAGCCGCACGGCGCGGCCGAGTTGGACCTGAAGCTCACGGAGTACCGCAAGCCCGATCCGACACCGCTCGAGGAGTTCATCTTCTTCGACCATCCGAGCACGCGATTCCGGATCCACGATGCGATGCGCTGGCGAGAGGCGATGCGAACGCCATAGGAGCGCGCTTTCGCACCGGCTGTTGGTGTTGCGAGCGGGCGCGTCGTTGCCGATCTGCCACCGACCGCTGAGGAGCGAAACATCATCGAAGCGGCCATGCAGGCCTGAGGACTTCGTGCCAATGGGCAACGAGAACCATCATGGCTGAGACCGTCTTGCGGCTCGAAATCCGCGGCCTCGTCCAGGGCGTCGGCTACCGGTGGGCGATTTCCGAGGAAGCTCGACGATTGGGCGTTTGCGGCTGGGTGCGCAATCGTCGCGACGGCTCGGTCGAAGCGATGGTGGCGGGCGCCGCGCCGGCAGTCGACCGGCTCGTCGAGTGGGCACGCGTGGGTCCGCCGCAAGCGGTCGTCACGGCAGTCGACGTCTTTGCCGGCGCAGGCGCGTTCGCCGCGTTCGAACAGCGGCCGACGGCGGGATAGGCATCGCGTGATGAGCGCGTGGGTATCGCGACGATCTTGTTACTCCCAGCCCCGCTGCGCACGCGGGTAGATTGGTCGTGAACGCAATACGCGTGTCCACAATCTAGGAGGTCAATCGCCATGTCTGAACGTACCGAAGCCGGAAAGGACAGCGCCACGCTGACTGCACACAGACCGCCGGTGGTGTCGTCGGCGGACTGGAACGCGTCGCGCGAGCAGCTATTGGTCAAGGAAAAGTCGCACTTGCGCGCCCACGACGCGCTCGCCGCCGAGCGCCGACGCATGCCGTGGACGGAGGTCGGGAAGGCCTACGCCTTCGAAGGCCCGAACGGCAAGTCGAGTCTGCTCGACCTGTTCGAGGGCCGACGCCAACTCATCGTCTACCGCGCGTTTTTCGAGCCGGGTGTGCTCGGCTGGCCGGACCACGCGTGCCGGGGCTGCTCGCTCGGAGCCGATCAGGTCTCGCACCTCGCCCATCTGCACGCCCGAGACACCACACTCGCGTACGTCTCTCGCGCCCCCCAGGCAGACATCGCCAGGCTGAAGAAGCGGATGGACTGGGCGATGCCCTGGTACACCATCACCGACGGATTCGACGTCGATTTCGGCGTCGACCAGTGGCATGGCCACAATGTCTTCTTCCGCGATGGGGACCGCGTGTTCCGTACCTACTTCGTCAACAACCGCGGCGACGAAACGTTGGGGACCGTCTGGAGCTATCTCGACATCACTCCGCTCGGACGTCAGGAACTCTGGGAAGACTCTCCTGAGGGAACCCCTCAAACCGCTCCATACAAGTGGTGGAATTGGCACGACAACTACGTCTCGGGGGCGACGCCCGACGCGAAATGGGTCCAGGTCTCCGATGCCGGCGTCAAGGCGTTCCGAGAGGACGCGGCCACCGACGGGAAGTGACTCGGGCTAACGACCCGGGTGCGGGAGAGCTCGCCTAGGATTGACGGCACGCCGGCGTCGAGGTGCTGAACCAGCCCTTCTACGCGCGCGGGAATGTCGCGACCGCGGGCGGGTGCCTGGCGTCGCCGTATCTGGCGGCGTGGATCATTGCGCGCACGGAAGGGATCGAGGCGGCGAAGGCGGCGCTGCACTACGTCGCGCCGGTGGGCGAGAAGGAGGCGTACGTCACGAATTCGCTTGCGCACCTCGGACCCTACCTTCCTTGGCCGCGCGGGGCTGCTCGAAGCGGGGGTTGAGTCGCGTCCACCGCCCCGTTCCGACCGCGATGGCCTTCCATGAAGGTGCCTTCTACGTCGGCAATCCGAGTACCTTCCCGATCGTCGACGGCAGCTCGAAGATCCTGAAGATCGCGCTCGCCGCTGGAGGTCTGCGCGACCGGATTCACGACGATTCTCGGGGTGGCATTCGACAAGCGCGGGCGGCTTCACTTCCTCGAGAACACGGCTGGCAATCTGTTCCCGACGACATCATCGCCTCCGGGCTATCGGTGCCGACCGCGATGACATTGGGACACGACGCGAACCTTTGTCTGTCGAACTTCGGCTTCGGCTATCCGCCTGCCCGCCTTGGCCATATCCTGAAGACAGAGACGGCGGAGGATGAGGGCGACTAACTCCGGGCCGATTTTCTGGCGAGGGCGATGCGCTGCACGCAAGCGCCTCGTTCCTCGGCATCGCACGCCCCGTGCTCGAAAGCCGCATCGGGCCCCCGGCCGTGGCGAGCCACGGCGCCAATCCGGGCTGGGTAACCTCGCCGCGCTACTTGCGGATGCCCACCCAGGGTCCACCGTTGGTCCGCGAGGTCCCCGTACCCCAGGTGCCGGTGAAGCTCGTGCCGTCCGCCTTGAAGTCGAGCACAAAGCCACCGTTGTCGCCGGGGACAGTGCCCGTCCAAGTGCCCGTCAAAACTCTGCCGGCGATCGTCCCAGTGACCTTGCCCTGACTGCTGCCGGCGTAGGCCCCGGTGATCTTGGCGCCGGTCTGGGTCAGGTCGAGCACGGCCTTGCTATCGCCCCACTCGGTGTCCCAGGAGCCGCCGACTTTGGCCACCGGTGCGCCACCCTGAGCGCTCGCGACAGGGCTGTGAAACACCACCGCCGCAGCCATGAGGGCGAACACAGCCAGCGCGAATGCACGCCGCACGGATTCGATCATTGCCCACCCTCCTCTCGCTCGGCCGAAATGTTAGACGAAGAGAATACTTGCGACACCCGTGCTGCACAACAGCGCGATCAACTGAGGCCATCGGGCTCGTCTCGGCCCCATCCCGATTGCGGCGATCAGCTCCGTCGAGCCAGCCTGTCTTCATTTGCGGGCTGTGTGACGTCGGCACCATCGCCTATCACATCCATGTCGGCCCAGCGCGACAGTGAGCCCGCGACAATGCGGGCGACAAGTCGGCCTTCGGACGACAGACCGGGGGACGATATGGCATTGGTCAAATCCAAGAAGTGCGGCTCAGGAGTCAGCGCGAGCGTAGCAGGCCGTTTGAAGTGCGGCGCCGAGCCGTCAACGCGGACAAGCTTGCCCGCTCGGCTTGCGTCGCTCTTGGGCATCGCCACGATCGGGCCAGTCGTGTTCGCCTCGATCCCCGGCTCGGCCTTCGCGGCCACCGAGCCGACGCAAGCGCAAGTGGTGGCTTCGTTGCAGATGACCGAGATCGACTGGCACAAAGGCGGCTTCAACAACATCATGATGCTCGACGCGACTGTCCAGAACAGCGGAAAGCGCGATGTGAAGGACATCAGGGTCGTGTGCGATCACTTGTCAAACAGCGAGACGAAAATCGACAGCAACTCTGCCACGATCTATGGGCCGTTCCCGGCAGGCAAGTCGAAGTCGATTCGAGAGTTCGACATGGGTTTCTTTCACGACCAGGCGAAGGGGACGAACTGCTCGATCGTCCACGCCACACTCGCCACCAAGCGATGGGGGCGAGCCGCCAGATAGCCGGTCGACGCTCGGACGCGGCTCTCCCTGTCACCGCGACGCCTGGGTCAGCCGGAAGACGAGCAGGGCTGCACGAATGGCACCCCGCTCAATCGATGCAATCTCCAAGTCCTCGTCGTCCGTGTGCGCACCGCGCCCCTGAGCGCCCAGACCGTCGATGCCCGCGGTGAATGGCGCCACGAACTGCACGTCGCCCGCGCCGCGCAGCGACGGATCAAGAATGTCGATGAGGCCCAGGCCCGCGTCCAGGCTGGCTTTCGAGTAAAGCTCCGCCAGCTTCTGCCCTCCCTCGGTCGGCGGCATCGGCGGATAGCTCTCGCTGAAGCCGATGGTCGCCGAGGTGCCGGGCAAGTTGCCCGTCGAGACAATGGCCTGCATCTTCTGTCGTGCTCGTTCGCCCTGCTCGGGCGAGAGATATCGCAGGTCGCCAAGCACCTCCGCGTCGCGCGCAATGACGTTGGACTTGCCGAAGGCGCTCGCCGTCGCCGTGTCGTCGGCATAGGAGATGTTGGTGCCGCCGAAGACCAAGCCCGGGTTGAACGTGAGGCTGGGCTCGATCACCTGCTCGCGGAATGCGTTGAGGATGCGTGCCGTTTCGTAGATCGCGCCGTATCCCGATTGGGCCGAGAACACACCCATGGAATGGGCCGCCTTGCCCTTGACGCGCAGTACCCAGCCGCCTGAGGAGCGGCGCGCGATGCTGGCGGTGTCCACCCCGCCCTGCTTGCCGCTGCCCTCGAACGACAGCGCATAGTCGGCGCGCTTGCCCATGGCCACCATGTCGGCACGCGCAATCTGTAGCGGCCTGCCGGCGCGTTCCTCGTCGCCCGTGAACATGATCTCGACATTGGCATGGTCCAGTGCGCCCACGCTCTTGAGCGCACGCAGCGCCTCGATCATGATGACGTCGCCGCCCTTCATGTCGTTCACGCCCTGGCCGCGAACGCGATCGCCCTGGCGCTCCCAAAGCGGCACGGAGCTGCCCTTCTCGAACACCGTGTCCAGATGCCCGAGCAGCAACACCCGCTTGCCCGGATCGCCCTGATGCGTCGCGACCAGGTGGCCCGCCCGTTTCATGGCCGGCGGCATGTCGATCCAACGCGTCTTCAGACCCAGAGCATCCAGTTCCGCCCGATAGATCTCGCCAACGGCGCGAACGCCTTCGGGGTTCAGCGTGCCACTGTTGATGCGCACCGATCTCTCCAGCAACTCCAGCGCCGCCGGCATCCGCTCTTTGACGGCAGCAACAATGCGTTGCTCCGTGTCCGAAAGCTGCGCGCTGGCGATGCCGGTGAAAAAAAAGAAGACGGTGAGGCCAGCGATCGTTCTCTTGAACATCAGGCCCTTCCGGTTACTTTCTGTTGTCAGGCCGTCACGCCGTCTCGATCGGCGCGCGCCGAATGCAATTCTCAACGGCTTCGCTCGAGACAGTCATCGGAGGCAAAGCGGATAGATCTTGGCGCGTCAGCGGCGTCTGATGGCAGTGGCGTCGGCCTGCTGCAGCAGCGTCTTCGCCTCGACGATCGACGCCGCGCTCGGCGCGTCGTAGCGCAGGCTCTGCTGCAGCGCGTCCGTCGCGACCGTCTTGGCGGCCACCGCATCGCCGGCGGCCAGCAGTGCGCGCGCATGCACACGAAGAATCACCGGCCCGGCGCGGACGTCGCGATAGCCCTTCACCGCGTGCCATCGCTCGACCGCCGCGGCGCTCAGCGGCACGGCCGCCGCGGCGTGCCCGAGGCTCAGCTCGACCCGCGCCAGGCCGACCTGCGCCAGTGCCGTGACCGTGAAGTTGCGCCCCTTGTCGGCGGCGACGACCTGTTCGAACAGATGTCGCGCTTCGTCGGCACCGCCGTCCTCGAGGACGATCCGGGCCCAGCGCTCGGTCGCGCCCATCCGTGCCTGCGAGTCGACGGCGTCCTTGGCGACGTAGTCATCGAAGGTGCTCTTCAGCAACTGCCTCGCGTCGTCGCGGCGGCCGAGCAGCGAGTAGAGATTGCCGAGCAACAGGTGGAGCCGGCGCAGCGCGAACGGCGCGCTCGCGTGCTGCCGCTCGAACTGCTCGGCGCCTTCCATCCACGCCACCCCGCGCTCGGGCTCGCCCTGGGCCCCTAGGCGGCCGGCGTACTCGCTAAGCACGGCCCAGGCGGCGTTGTTCGTCGGCGGATCGGGGATCACCCGGCGCAGCGCTTCGAAGCGCTCGATGCCGGCGTCGCGCTTGCCCATCATGTGGAGCAACGAGGCGCTCTGGCTGGCGAGCCGCCAGTACTCGGGGTGACTGGTTCCGTAAGTGCGCTCCGCGAGCTCAATGGCCTGCTCGAACGCAGCCGAGGCGTCGTCGAGGTGGCCGGTGACGACGTTGACTGTGCCGAGATCGCCCCACACCTCGAGCAGCTCGCCGTCCATGCGCTCGTCGGTGTGCGCGGCGGCCGCGACGGCCTCACGCATGCGATCGTTGGCCGCCTCGTAGTGGCCGCCGTTGAAGTCGATCTCGCCTTGTTGTGCAAGGCCGCGCACATACCCGGGGTCGCGCGGCGCGACGCGGCGGTAGAGCGCGAGCGACTTCGCGAGATCCTGCTCCTGAGCAGCGAGATCGTCGGTCGGCTGCGCCCTCGCCCGCGCCCGCCACCACGCGGCGCGTAGCCGCGACTCGTCGAGACCGGCGGCGCGAATGAGCGGGTCGGCGCGATCGAGCGCTGCGAGTGCGGCGGCACGGTCGGGGACGACGAGGGCATCGTCGGCGTCGTCGAGAAGCGCCTCGATCTGCACCTGCGGATAGCGGCCTGGCGCGGCGTTCGCGAGGGCGACGCGGCGCGCGGTCACGGCCCGATGCCGCTCGGTCTCGTTCAGCTCGCGATAGAGAGAGCCGACGACGCCGAGCATTTCGATCTGCAGATCTGGCTGGCCGCGAAAGTCGCTCTCGATGCGCGGCGAGCCGGCATCGAGCAGCTCGCGGGCGCTGATCTGGCCGCGCGGCTTGTCGGAAGGGATGCGCGGATCGCTGGCGCGAAAGATCGCGACCAGGAAGTTCTTCACCGCCGTCGCCCGATCGGCCTCGTGGCGTGCGACCTGCGCCTGCCAGGCGATGCCGCCGACGCCAACGGTGACGGCAAGCAAGGCGACCGCCGCCGCCGCCGCCCACGCGCGGTGGCGCCGCAACACACGGCCGGCGACGTACGCCCAGCTGCCGCCGCGCGCGCGCACAGGCTCCATCTTCAGGTGATGCTCGAGATCGGCGGCGAAGGCCTCGGCGGTCTCGTAGCGTTGCGAGGCGTCCTTCATCAACGCCGTGGCGACGATGGCGTCGAGGTCGCCCGCGATCGCGCGCCGCAATTGCGCCGGCTTCGCCTGTCGATTCGCTGCGGCGTCGACATCGATGGCCGCCCGGCTCGGCGCGCCGATCTCGGTCGCGGCGAGTGCCGCGTGCAGCGCCGTCGCGCTGGCGGTTCCCGGCCCGGTGTCGAGCCGGTAGGGTCGCTGGCCGGTCAAGAGCTCGTACAGCACGACGCCGAGCGAGTACACGTCCGACGTGGTGCCGAGCGGCGCGCCGGCGAGCTGCTCGGGAGAAGCGGCCTGCGGCGTCAGCGCCCGTGGCAGGCCGTCGGCCGTGGTGCCGTCGTCGCCGAGCGGATCCTCCAGAAGTCGGGCGATGCCGAAGTCGAGCAGCTTCACCTGGCCGTCGGCGGTGACGATGATGTTCGAGGGCTTGAGGTCGCGATGGATGATGAGCCGAACGTGCGCGAAGCGCACGGCGTCGAGCACCTGGAGGAAGAGCTCGATGCGCTGGTCGAGATCGAGCCGATGCTCGTCGGCGTAGCGCGTGATCGGAACGCCGTCGATCCACTCCATCGCCAGATACGCAAGACCGTCGGCGCTCGCCCCGGCGTCGTAGAGGCGCGCGATGTGCGGGTGCTCGAGGCTGGCGAGAAAGTCGCGCTCGTGGTCGAAGCGCGCGCTCATCGCGGCCGGGTCTTCAAGGCCGGCGTGCGGGATCTTCAGCGCGACGCGGCGCAGCACGTTGAGCGTCTGCTCGGCAAGCCAGACCGACGCCATGCCGCCTTCGCCGATCGGCTCGACGAGACGATAGGGGCCGAGCATCTGGCCGGACGCGAGCGCGAGCCCGGTGCCCTCTCGCGCCAGTGCCGCGACGACGAGCGCGGCGGGAGCGTGGAGCGGGTCGCCCGCAGCCGGCCGCTCGTGGGCGGCGAGCAGGCGCCGCACGTGCACGGCCTCGTCGCGATGCTCGACGTCGAGGCGTTCGAGCCACGGCGCGCGCGCCGTCGGATCGATGCTCAGCGCCTCGTCGAGCAGGCGCGAGATCGCGGGCCAGAGACCGGTCGGAATCGTCATCGCGCGCCCGAACGAAGCGGAGACACGACTCGGCGGCGCGTGGTCTCGCTCAAGGTTCCAGCTGCACGAGCATGAACGCCCGCGCCTTGTCCCAGTGGCGACGCACGGTGCGATCGGAGACGTCCATCGCGGCCGCGATCTCGGCGTCGGTGAAGCCGCCGAAGTAGCGCATCTCGACCACCTGCGCGAGCGTCGGATCGAGCGCCTCCAGCTCGCGCAGGATCTTGTCGACGTCGATCACCGAAGCCTCCTGCGCGCCCTCGCCGAGCAGGCGGCTGTCGAGCGTCACGCGCTCCGCGGCGCCGCCGTGCCGCACCGCCTGGCGCCGCCGTGCGAAGTCGATGACGATGTTGCGCATGGTCTTGGCCGCGTAGGCGAAAAAATGCTTGCGGTCGGCGATGCCGAGCTTGTCTGCGGAGACGAAGCGCAGAAAGCTTTCGTGGACCAGGCCCGCGGTGTCGAGCAGCGTGTTCGGCTGGTGCACGCGGAGGCGCGCGCGCGCGATCTTGAGCAGCTCGGGGTAGAGCGCGGCGTAGGCGCGGTCGGCCGCCCCACGGTCTCCCGCATGCGCCGCGCGCAGCGTGACCGTGAGAGGTTCCTCCGCCATCCGGCCATTCTGTCATCCCAGTACTTCAAGGCCCGACTTTCAGGATCGCACAACCGGCGCTGAGGAAGAGCGTTCCCGAGGCATCGGCGCCGATGCCGGGGGTCTGGCCGGTCTGGCCGACGGGCATGGTGAAGGTCGTCGCCGAGATGGGCCCTGTCGGAGTCAGCCCGCTGTTTCCGAGGGTCGTCACGACGCCGCTCGCCGACACGAGGCGGACGGCCGCGAGTCCCTGATCGAGCACGTAGACGCCGCCCGCGGACGCCATCGCGAGGTTGGTCGTTCCGCCGAAGCGCGCAGCGCTGCCCGTGCCATCGGCGAAGCCGGGGTTCGTGGGGCCACCGCCCGCGAGCGTGGTCACGACACCGGCGGGCGTGATCTTGCGGATCGCCCAGTTGAAGTAGTCGGCGACGTAGAGATTGCCCGCAGCGTCGATCGCCAGGCCGACCGGCGACGAGAACCGTGCCGCGGTGCCGGTGCCGTCGACGAACCCGGACGCGTTGCCGCCGGCGCTGCCGCCACCGGCGAAGGTCGTGACCATACCGGCCGGCGTCATCTTGCGAATCACGTTGTTGTTCTCGTCGACGATGTACGCGTTGCCCGCGCTATCGGCCACCACGCTCTTGATGCCGCCGAACTGCGCGGCTGCGCCGGTGGCGTCGACGAAGCCCTGGACGAGCGGCATGCCGGCCAGGGTCGTGACGACGCCGGCCTGCGTGACCTTGCGCATCGTGAGTGAATCGCCGACATAGAGGTTGCCGGAGTTGTCGAGCGCGATGCCTTGCGGGTCGGCGAATCGCGCGGCACTCCCGGTGCCGTCGGCGATGCCACCCGTGGCGAATGCCCCGGCCAGCGTGGTGACGTCGCCTGCCGGGGTGATCTTGCGGACCGTCCTGGCGCTACCGCCGGTGACGTAGAGATTCCCGGCACCGTCAAAGACCATGCCTTCGCCGGCGGGAACGCTCGCGCCGGCACCGTGGCCGTCGACCGACGGGTTTGGCGGACATGAAAGCTGACCCGCGACGAGCTGCAATCCGCTTGCGGGCGCACAGGTGACGTCGACATTGGTGACGTCGCCCGCGCCCATCGTCGCCGGATAGGTGCCGGCGACGCTGCAGCTTTGCCCGGCGGGCTGCTGCTGGACGGTGACGCTGTAGCTGCCGCCGAACGCGACGGTGCCCGCGAACGTGAATCCCGTCGCGTTCGCCGCCGGGCTCACGGTGTCCGTGCCGTTGCCGAGCACGAGGCCCGCAGCGGTCAGCCCCGAGATCGTGCCGCCCAGGTGATAGGCATTCGCAGCGCAGGTGACCTGGACCGTGGCGACGTCGGCGGTACCGACGGTCCCGGTGGCGGATCCGACGCTGCACGTGGCTCCGCTCGGCTGCGCCTGAACGCTCACCGCGTACGCACCCCCTTCGGCGACCTCGATCGCGAACATGAATGTCGAAGCACCCGCTGCCGGGCTGACGGTGTCGGTGCCGTTGGCGAGCACGAGCCCCGCCGAAGGCAGGCCGGTGATCGTGCCGCCGAGCGTGTGCGCCCCCGCGGCGCAGGCGACGGCGACGTTGCTCACGTTGGCGCCGGCGATGATGCCGGTGCTGTTGGTGAGGCTGCAGTGCTCGTTCGCGGGCTGCGCCTGCACCGTCACCGCGTAGCTGGCACCCTGGGCGAGAGACGTCGGCAGCGTGAAGGCAGTGGCGTCCGATGCGACGGCGACGGTGTCGCTGCCGCTGGCGAGCACGAGCCCCGTCGCGGTGAGCCCGGTGACCGAACCGCCGACGGTGAACGCGGCCGACGTGCAGGTCACCTGGACGTTCGCCACCGCAGCGGTCGTGACGGTGCCGCCGCCGTTGGCGACGGTGCAGGTCGCGCCGGCCGGCTGGGTGCGGACCGTGACCGCATAGCTGCCTCCGGTCGCGATGGCGGTGCCGAACACGAACGACGTCGCACCGGCGGCCGGGCTCACGACATCGGCGCCGTCGGCGAGCACGAGGCCGCCGCCGGTGAGCCCGGCGATGCTGCCGCCCACCGCGTAGCTCGCCGCGGTGGCGCCGTCGTCGCCTCCCCAACAGCCCGCGACCGCGACGGAAACGATCGACGCAAGACCGGCGACGAGCCATGCCCTTGTTGGACTCGATGCGCTCTCGCGGGCGGTCGGAAGTCCGTGCCCGGCGCGGGCCGGCGAGAAGACACAAGGGGATGGGTTGTGCGTGCTCATCGATCCTCCTACGGTGGGTTAGGAGGTCTGCTGCAACGCGGGCGGCGGACCTCGAGCGCATCGAGTCCGACGCGCCTGGAGGGACGTACGCAATCGTCGCGGCAATGCGGACACAGGCGCCTGCGAGAGGCGCGCGGTGTCTGCCCGGACTCGACCAGCCGAGCCGCCTCGCGGTTCGATTTACACCGGCATCGATCCGTCGCAGAATGATTCGCAGAGCCAGGGTTGGCAGTGACTCGGCCGGAGGAAGACAGATGTGCACACTCTGTGATTCGGGGTTCCTGCAACTCCACTCGGGTTCACGCCGCAAATTCCTGAGGGCCACGACCGCGGCCGGCATCGCCGCCACTGGCCTCGGCCTCTTCGCGCCGCGCCCCGCCGCCGCGAGCGACGAAAAAGAGCCCGACGACAGCGGTGGGCCGGGCCGTCGCTACCTCATTCGCGGCGGCGCTGTCATGTCGATGGACCCGAGCGTCGGCGATTTCCCGCAGGCAGACGTGCTGGTCGAGGGCAAGAAGATCGTCGCTGTCGGGCCGAACCTGCACGCCGGCGGCGCGGCGGTGATCGACGCGCGCGGCCGCATCGTCATGCCGGGCTTCATCGACACGCACCATCACCAGTTCGAGACGGCTCTGCGCAGCTTTCTGGCCGACGGCGTGCTGATCAACGACGGCTCAGGCTCGCCGAGCGGCAGCACGACCTACTTCGAATACATCCTGCTCAAGTTCGCCCCGGTGTACCGGCCGCAGGACGTGTATATCAACGAGCTGTTCGGAGGCCTTAGCCAGCTCGACGACGGCGTCACGACGGTGCATGACGTCTCGCAAATCCATCACTCGCCCCAACACTCCGATGCAGCGATCCAGGCGCTGTTCGATACGAAGCGCCGCGCCGCATTCGGTTTCTTCGAGAGCGCGGGCGCCAACATTCTCGGCACCAACCCCGGCAACAAGTACCCGACCGACGCATTCCGCATCAAGCAGCAATGGTTCTCGTCGAGCGACCAGCTCGTCCACATGATCATGGGCGGTGAGGTCTACCTCGGCGATCCATCGACCGACCTGTCATGGACGATCGGACGCCAGCTCGGGCTGCAGATCGCCGCGCACATCCTCTCGCCGTTCGGCATCCGCCCGATCTTCGACAGCCTCGCCGCCGGAACGGGGGGCAACGGCCACATCGGCATCGGGCCCGACAACCTCTTCATCCACATGACCGGGATGGCCGACGCGGCCTGGCAGAAAGTCAAGGACGTCGGCGCGCAAGTTTCGCTCGCCGTGCCGATCGAGATGAACATGCGCCACGGCATGCCGCCGATCCTCAAGCTGCAGAGCCTGGGCATGGAGCCGTCGCTGAGCGTCGACGTCGAATGCACGCTGACCGCCGACTTCTTCACCCAGATGCGCTCGGCGATGAATGCGCAGCGTGCGCTCGTGAACCAGATGATCCTGGAGCAGGGGAACTTCTATCCGCCCAATCAGTGGCCGACGCCGGCCCCAAGCCTGCCCCAACTTCTCACGACGCGCGACGTCCTCCGCTTCGCCACCCTCAACGGCGCGAAGGCGTTGCGCCTGGACGGCAAGACCGGCTCGCTCACGCCGGGCAAGGAGGCCGATATCATCATCCTCGATGCGACCGCGATCAACGTGGCGCCACTCAATCAGGTGCCGGGCGCCGTCGTCTCGCTGATGGATCGCAGCAACGTCGAGACGGTGATCGTCGCCGGCAAGGTGCGCAAATGGAAAGGGCGGCTGCTCGACGTCGACCTGCCCCGGCTGCGCAGACAACTCGAGGACTCGCGCGACTATGTATTTTCCGCGGCGGCAATTCCGAAGGACCTCTTTCGACCGAACTGAGCTGCGCGCTCGAAGCTCCCGGCAGGAATTACCATGAAGTTCACTACCGCCCCATCGCCACCACCAGCGGCCCGATCATGTTGTGCGCTGCCGAAACCGGCATCCCGCTCGACACGAAGGTGGTCGATCTGTTCACCGGCGAGCACGTCAAGCCGCCCTATGCGGCGCTGAACCTGAACCGGCTTTGATCCCCCGCTCGAGGACGGCGACTTCGTGCTGTCCGAGAACTCGGCGATCCTGAAGTAGCTGGCGGACGAGATCGGCTCGGCGACGTACCCGAAGGACCTCCAGCAACGCGCCCGCGTCAACGAGCGCATGGACTGGACCAGCACCCAGCTCTGCACCGACTTGGTCTACGGGTTGATCTACCCGCGGAGGCGACGAGAACGAGTTCACCGGTAAGACGCTGAGTCTTTCGTCGACCGACTTCGATGCAGCGCCCGCGACCACAGGAGCGGGAATGCCACGTGCGGGCATGACGCTCGTCAGCGCCGGCACCGCGGTCGAGCGCGGCACGCGGCAGATACTCGGCGATGTCGTTCTTGCCTGCCGCGCGTCTTCTTGGCGACCCGCTCCTACTTCATCCAGATGCCGGCGGCCCGCAGCGGAGCGTCCTTGCTCGCCGGCACGACGAAGTCGACCACGATTTCGTCACCGGCCTGGAGGTCCGACAGGTCGAAGATGGCGGGGTCGACCAAGACGCGCGCTGTCCGCCCGTCGGCGTCGCCCAGCAGCAAGACGTTCTCTCGCTCGTTGAAACCACGCACCATGAAGATGCCGGGTGGCAGCGTTCGATTCACGTCGCCGAAAGAGCTGGGAAGGCGTCCGGGTCCGAACACGCCCCCTGGGCGCGGTGGCCCGGCGATCGGGTGTGTGGGACGCTGAGCGCTGCTGTTCCCGGTCGCCGAAGCCAATGCCAACACCAGCCCGCTGTGTGCCGATGCGACCACAAATGCACGGCGTTTCATCGTCGAGACTCCTCCGCTGATCCGCTGCTCAATCCACGCTCTATTGTGTGCGCTACCGTTGCCGCCCATGACGCCTGGACAGCCTTCCAGCCCGACCGGCAATCCAAGTCCGGCCCCGGTTTGTCTCAACTGCGGCAGCGGCCTGGGCCAACCCCGGCCGCACTTCTGCCCCGCGTGCGGCCAGGAAACCCGGCTCCGCGCGCCCACGCTGCGCGAGTTCGCGCAGCAGTTGGGCGGCGCCTACTTCAGCACCGAGGGCGCGCTGTGGCGCACGCTCAAAGTGCTGCTGCTGCAGCCTGGCGAACTCACCCGCCAGTACCTCGCCGGCCGCCGCAAGCACTACGTGCTGCCGCTGCGGCTCTACCTAACGATCAGCCTCATTGCGCTGCTGGGCTTGCGGCTGAGTCCCCAGGGCGACGTCAAGATCCAATCCGCCGGCGCGCCTGACGCAGTGGCCGGCACGCCGCTGAGCTTCGTCCTCCTCGACGCCGGCCGCTGGCGGGTCGGGCTGAACGAGGGCCGCTTCTACTGCGAGTCGCTACCGCCGTGGCTCTGCCGGCGCCTGCAGCATCGCATCGGCCTCGGTCCGCAGGCGATCGCCGACGAGGTCGCATCGTTCGGCGACCGCTTCGTCGGCCATCTCGGCGGCGCGATGTTCGTGCTCCTGCCCAGCTTTGCCCTCTGGCTCGCGCTGGTCTACCGCAACCGGCGCATGCGCTACACCGAACACCTCGTCTTCGCGCTGCACGTGCACGCGTTCTGGTTCTTCGCGCTGTTGTTTACGCTGCCGGGCTGGGAGTGGCTCAGCGCGCCGGCGTTGCTGGCCATGCCGTGGTACACGCTGGCCGCGATGCGCCGCGTCTACGGCGGCGGGCGCTGGCCGCGGCTGCTGCGGGCCGCGGTAGTCGCCACGCTGTACCTGGTGGCGATGGGCCTGGCGCTGGCGGTGCTCGCGGCCTGGACCTTGGTGTTCTGAGTCGCCGGCGCCGCGCGCACGCCGGCGTCAGATCGCGGCGAGCGCCCGCGTCATGTCGGCGATCAGGTCGTCGATGTCCTCGATGCCGACCGAGAGCCGCACCAGCGCGTCGCCGATGCCGAGCTTCTGGCGCGAGGGCAACGGGATCGTCGCGTGGGTCATGATCGCAGGATGCTCGATCAGGCTTTCGACGCCGCCGAGGCTTTCGGCGAGCGCGAAGACCTCGCAGTGCTCGAGGAAGCGCCGTGCGCCGTCGAGATCGGTGTCGAGGTCGATCGAGATCATTCCGCCGAAGCCGTTCATCTGGCGCTCGGCGAGCCGGTGCTGAGGATGCGAAGCGAGGCCTGGATAGCGAACGCGCGCGACCTTCGGCTGCCCCTCCAGCCAGCGCGCCAGCGCCAGCGCGTTCGCGCAATGCCGCTCCATCCGCAGCGCGAGCGTCTTGACGCCGCGCAGCGCCAGGTAGCTGTCGAACGGCCCGGCGATCGCGCCGACGGCGTTCTGCAGGAAGCCGAGCCGCTCGCGCCACTCGGCCTGACGCGCGTCGTTGCCGACGATCGCGACGCCGCCGATCACGTCGGAGTGGCCGTTGAGGTACTTGGTCGTCGAATGGACGACGACGTCGAAGCCGAGCTCGAGCGGCCGCTGTACCCACGGGCTCGCAAAGGTGTTGTCGGCGACGGCGATGAGGCCGCGGTCGCGCGCCACCTGCGCCAGCGCGGCGAGGTCGGCGAGCTTGAGCAGCGGATTGCTCGGCGTCTCGACCCAGAGCACGCGCGTCTCGGGGCGGATCGCCGCGACCACGGCGTCGATGTCGGAGACGTCGACGAAACTGAAATCGGTGCCGGCGCTCCGCCGTCGCACGCGCTCGAACAGCCGATAGGTCCCGCCGTAGAGATCGTCGCCGGCGACGACGTGGGCGCCGGCGTCGACCACCTCGAGCACGGTCGCGATCGCGGCCAGCCCCGACGCGAAGGCGAACGCCTGCGCGCCGCCCTCGAGGTCGGCGACGCAGCGCTCGAACGCGAACCGCGTCGGGTTGTGCGAGCGCCCGTAGTCGTAGCCCTTGTGCACGCCGGGGCTCGACTGCACGTAGGTCGAGGTCGCGTAGATCGGCGGCATGATCGCGCCCGTCGTCGGGTCGGGCGACTGGCCGGCGTGGATCACGCGGGTCGCGAAGTGTTGCCGGGTCGTCGCCGCGAGGGCTCCTTCGTCTCGTTTCATGGCCGTGCCTTTCGAAGGTGGTTGAGCAGGTCGAAGCGGGTGATGAGCCCGTGGAAGCCGGAGTGGTCCGCGATGATCGCGACCAGCCCCTTGTCGAGCACCGCGCGCAAGGCCGGCAAGCCGGCCGAGGGCGGCAGCGTCTGCAAGGCGCTGCTCATCGCCTCGCGCACCGCGTTCCCGTAGCGCGACGGATCGTCCTGGACGTGAAGCAGCAGGTCGGACTCGTCAACGACCCCGACCAGGCGCGCGCCGTCGAGCACCGGCAGCTGCTGCAGGTCGGCCGAGCGCATGCGCGTGAAGGCGGTGAGCAAGGTGTCTTCGGGGCCGACGGCGACGACCCCGCCCTCCTCGGCGCGGCGAGCGATCAGGTCGCGCAGGTCGCCGTAGCGTCGCTGCGCGAGTAGCCCCTCGTCGATCATCCAGGCGTCGTTGTAGACCTTGCTGAGGTAGCGCGTGCCGGTGTCGCAGACGAAGCTGACGACGCGCTTCGGCTCGGTCTGCGCGCGGCAGAAGCGCAGCGCCGCGGCGAGCAGGGTGCCGGTCGACGAGCCGCCGAGCAAGCCCTCGGCCTTCAGCAGCTCGCGCGCCGTCGCGAAGCTCTCCTCGTCGGGGATCGAGTACGCGTGCCGGATCGCCGAGAGATCGGCGATCGGCGGTACGAAGTCCTCGCCGATGCCCTCGACCGCCCACGACCCGGCCGTGCCGTGCGTTCCGGTGACGACCAGGTCGCGCAGGATCGAGCCGGCCGGATCGGCGAGAACGAACTCGAGCTCGGGTCGCGCGCGGCGGAAGAACCGCGTCAGCCCGGTCACCGTCCCGGCCGAGCCGATGCCGACGACGATGGCGTCGACGTCGTGGCCCATCTGCTGCCAGATCTCGGGTCCGGTCGTCAGCTCGTGGGCGAGCGGGTTGGCCGGATTGTTGAACTGGTCCGCGAAGAACGCGCCGGGGATCTCGGCGGCGACGCGCGCGGCGACGTCCTGGTAGTACTCGGGGTGGCCCTTGCCGACGTCGCTGCGCGTCGCGTGCACCTCGGCGCCGAGCGCCTTCAGGTGCAGCACCTTCTCGCTCGACATCTTGTCGGGGACGACCAGGACGACGCGGTAGCCCTTGGCGCGCGCCACCAGCGCCAGGCCGAGCCCGGTGTTGCCCGCGGTCGCTTCGACGACCGTGCCGCCTTCGCGCAGGCGGCCGTCGCGCTCGGCCGCCTCGATCATCGAGACGCCGATGCGGTCCTTGATCGAGCCTCCGGGGTTCTGCGATTCGAGCTTGAGGAACAGCGAGCTGCAGCCGGTGTCGAGGCGCGTCACCTCGACCAGGGGTGTGTTGCCGATGAGGTCGAGGACGGCGGGGCGCAGGCTCGGGTCCATGGTGCGTGACGGTAATCCTTTTCCGACGCTGGGCGGCGACACGAGTCCCGCGCGACAACGCGCCTTTGGAGTGCTCCCTCTAGAGATCGTGCGTGGTTTTGGGTTTCGCTCTCTAGCTCGGATGGGGACACTTCCGTTCAGGTCGGCAGATGCGGCGTCGCTCGCAGAGGCCTCCTGATCAACTTCCACGAAAGCAGACCATGACCGTCCAGACCCTTTCCAGCGTCACGCTCAAGACCATCGACAACTATCGCCACGCCGCCACGCTGGCCGTCGGCGCCTATCGCACGGGCGCCGAGCGTCTGATCTCGGCCGTGAGCAACGGTCTCGACAAGAACGTGTACAGCCGCACCACCAAGGTTGCGCCGAGGGTCACGACCCGCCTCGTGCAGGTTCGCGACGGCCTGAACGGCATCATCGTCAAGGGCGTCGACATCGTCAGCTCGCGCTCGACGCAAGCGATCGAGACGACCTCGACCGGCGCCATTGCGGGGGTGAAGCGAGTGGCCGGAATTGCCGCCGGCGTCGACAACCGGATCGTCGTCAACGGCATCGAGACCGCTGTGCGTCTGAGCCTGCCGGGCGCGCAAGCCGCGCTGGCTGTCTCGACCAAGATCGCCGAAGGCGCCGGCGCGCTGTCGCGCGCTGCCGGTGGCAAGGCGCCGAAGGTCGCGAAGACCGTCCGCAAGGCTGCCGTTCGCAAGACGGTTGCGGTGAAGAAGACCGCCGCTCGCGCCAAGCGCAAGCTGTCTGCCTGAAGCATCCGTACCGGTCCGGCGACGGCGCTGGCCCGTCGCCGACGACGACCCACGCGAGGGGGTTCGACGCAAGTCGAACCCCCTTTGCCATGAGCAAGCCGGTGCCCCGGCTCTCGGCCGGTGCGACCGGTCGGGCCTCAAGGCCTTCGTCAGGCCTCCTCGGGCGCAGGGTCGGGCGGGGTCGCCGCCGCTTCCTTGCGCTCGCGTTGCTGCCGGCAGGCGATCCCTCGAGTCGCCACCTGCATCCGGGGACCTTCAACCAGACCCTCGCGGATGGCGTCGCGCAGGGCGACATCGGCGTAGCCCGAGCCCTCGCTCTCGACGTCGCGCACTTGTGAACCCCGCTTCGATCGTGGCTCGGGCGTTGGCCGCGCCCTCGAGCGCGCGGTATGCCTGCGATTTCGTGAGCAAGTTGATCTCGTAGCCGTAACGCGCGTCCGGGGTCCTTGCCAGGAGATGCGTGTGGCGATCAGGCCCGGAAGCACGGTCGGCGCCGCCGAGTTCGATCACCCGCGCGTCGGCGGGAGCGGCCTTCACGACGTCATCTGCCGGCCCGACTGCGCGGATACGCTCGCCGTCGATCGCGATCGCGACGTTCGTCAGATACGTGCCGGAGCGAACGTCGAGCAGCCGCCCGACGCGAACGATGACATGGCGGGCCGGCGCCTCGGTCGAGGGGCTTTGCGCGAGCGCGATCGAAGTCGCAGCGAGCCCGAGGACGATGGCGACGATTCCATATTGCCCGTCGGCAAAGTTGAACCAAGCCCCTCGCCTCTTGGGTCGTGGCGAATTGTGCGGCACGCGACCGCGTTCTTCGGTAGATTGGCACCGAGCCGATCGGCTCCGCCCCATGACCTTCCTCTGGCCGCAGTTCCTGTGGTGGCTGCCGGTGCTGCTCCTGCTGCCGGCGCTCTACCTCTGGCTGCTGCGCCGGCGCCGCAAGCCGTTGCGCTTCAGCAGCCTGGCTGTCGTGCGCGAGGCTTCAGGCCGCCGCGATTGGCGGCGCCACGTGGCGCCCGCCGTACTCTGGATCACGTGCGTGGTGTTGATCTTCGCCGCCGCTCGGCCGATGGCGAAGGTGACGCTGCCGTGGGCACGAACGACGGTCATGCTCGCGATGGACGTCTCGCTCAGCATGCGCGTGAGCGACGTCCAACCGACGCGCCTGGCGGCGGCGCAGGAAGCGGCCAGGCTCTTCCTGCGCGACCTGCCGAAGGGCATCGAGGTCGGGCTCGTGACGTTCGCGGGCAGCACCCAGGTTGTCCAGGCGGCGACGCTCGACCGCGGCGCGCTCGTCGACGCGATCGACGCGTTCCAGATGCAGTACGGCACGGCGATCGGCGACGCCATCGTGGTCTGTCTGTCGGAGCTGTTTCCGCACCAGGGCATCAATCTCGGCGACATGACGTTCGGTGCGCGGCAGCCGAACGTGCTCGGCCGACGCGACCGGGACAACGCGACGCCGTCAGCCGCGAAGCCGCCCACGCCCGTGGCACCGGGCTCGTACGGCTCGGCCGCGATCCTGCTGCTGAGCGATGGCCGCCGCACCACGGGCGTCGACACGCTGGAGGCGGCGAAGATGGCCGCCGATCGCGGCGTCCGCATCCATGTCGTCGGCCTGGGCACGGTCGACGGCGCGACTGCCGCGCCGGAAGGTCTTGCGATCTACATGCAGCTCGACGAGCCGACCCTGCGCGAGGTGGCGCGGATGACCGGTGGCGAGTACCACCACGCGGGCACGGCGGAGGAGTTGCGCAGCGTCTACCAGGACCTCGGGTCGCGGCTGCAGGTGCAGACACGCGAGACGGAGATCACGGCCGTGCTGGCGTTGGTCGCGGCGGCTCTGCTGGTAGCGGCAGCGTCGTTGTCGATGCTTTGGTTCGGGCGCTTGCCCTGAGTGCCGGTGTCGAGCCAAGCCGTAGGCTCAAGTCTTCGGTATCAGCTTTCTCTCGTTTCCTCACGGGCTGCCGCATGCAGTTTTTCTGGTAGCCGAGCGCGGCGGATGCGGATCTCCGTTATTAGCAGCAGCCAGGTATTCCATCGTGATCGGGCGCGACAGATCAGGTCTTAGTTCGGCACTTGTCCGGCCCTGCGCGAGCGCTATCAAACGCTCTGGCGTCGTCCGATAGCCGATCTCCTTCAGCAGGTGGATCGGGAGCGCGCGTTGGGCATCGAGGCGAAGAAATAGACCGCTGCGTCGAGCCAATGTTTCGACGATCACGCCGGTCGGCACGTTCGCCCTCAGCCTCGCTTGCGAACCTTCCAGACATGCTCGGAAGGAAACCGATGCGCCCAGCTGGCCGGAGTGCCGAACGGTCTGCCTGCCCCTGGATCCGGAGCCTGCAGCTCTTGATAGTCGATGACGTCGAACCCGACGCGGTCCAACAAGCGGAACCAGCCGCCCGTGTGCAGCGTGAACTCGATGCCGCTCGGATCGAACTCGACCTGCCGCCAGTCGATACGGTGAAGGCTGAACCAATCCCGCACCAACGTTTCGGAGGTAGGCGAGCCATCGAGCGGGGTGCAGGCCAGGGCCAGCGGGTGGTTGCCGAGAAACGCCAGCACGCCGTCGGCGCGCAATAGCCGGTGCGCCTCGGGGATCCAGAAAAAGGGGTCGCACCAGATCGCGCCCCCTTACTCGGAAATGGCGAAGTCGTACGAGCCATCGGGCCGCGGCACCTGTTCGGCGTTGCCGTGGATCCAGGCGATGTCGAGCCGATGCTCGGCGGCGAGCCGGCGGGCAGTTTCCAGCTGGCGCTGGGAGTTGTCGATCGCGGTGACCGTCGCCCCGAGCCGGACCATCCAGGCCGAGACATAGCCGGTGCCGCAACCGAGCTCGATTGCGTTCATGCCCGTCATGTCCTCCGGCAGCAGGCGCACCGTCGTCTCCGGAACATTCCAGACACCCCAGCTTGCCTCGCGAGCGGCCCAGTGTCGCTCGCCGGCGGCGACCCAGCTCGATGCGTATGCGTCCCATTGCCTGCGATTCACCAGCGCGTGTTCGGGCAGCTCGTCGCCAGAGTTCGGATCCATGCCTCTCATTCTGACCAACTCTGTTCGACGCAGAACGCATGGATGGGCTCGACGCGTCCGCGCAACGCCAGCGCGCCAAGGTCGCGGGTGCGGATCTCGGGCGACGGACGAAGCGGGGCGAGCGCTACCGCCGATGCGATGAAGAGGCAACCGACTTCGCGGGTCGCCTGCTCGAGACGCCCGGTCGTGTTCATGACGTCGCCATGGAAGACGATCGCGCGGCGCACCTGGCCGACCTCGCCGGCGATCACCTCGCCCAGGTGCAGGGCCGCCCGAAGCTCGGCTTGCACGCCGAAGCGTTCGACAAACCGGTTCGCGTCGGCGGCGAGCGCAGCGCGCATCGCGAACAAGCAGCGCAGCGCCCGCGCCTCGGCGACACCGTCGGCCTCGACCCAGGTGATGACGATCTCGTCGCCGACGTATTGGTAGATCTCGCCGCGGCACAGCTCGATCGGTTCGGCGACTGCCGAAAAGACCGCGGCGAGGAAGCGATGTGCCTCCAGTGCTCCGAGCCGTTCGGCGATCGCGGTCGAACCCACCACGTCGACGAAGAGAAAGAAGCGTCGCTCGGCGTAGGGCCGGCGATACTTTCCGAACAGGAGAGCCATGAACGTGCGGTAGCCGACGAGGCCCGCGGCCTGAAACGTCATCACCACGACGGCAACGGGCACGAGCGAGAGGCAAACCGCAATCAGCAGGGTGCGCGCGCTGTAGATGTTGACGACGCCGAACAAGCGCTCTCCCGGCTGGCCGGCAAGGACCGCGGCTGCGATCGCGCCGTAGGCGAGCGTCTTCAGGATGAACACCGCACCGAACGGCAGCGCGTCGAGCCATCGCATCGAAGCACGAGGCAGCAGGAAGATCTCGATGCCGGCGATGCACGAAGCCGTGAGCACGGCGTCGATGACACCGATCGGTATGGAGATCAGGAGGGACGCGAGCAGCGAGCGAGCGCCCGGCTCGGCGATCGCGCCGGCGTAGACCGCACCGGCGCCCGCACCGATGATCGCGGCCATGCGGAGGATGCGCATGAAGCGCCGAAGGCGGTCGCGCGCTAGGGCGGTAAGTGTGGCGATCATCTGCTCCCGACTCTAAGGTCATGATCTTCTGTTCACGGCCGATACCAGAAGCGCTGATCGGACTCTCGTGCCGGCACCAACGGTTCGGAGGACTCTTCATGCTGGAGCGGGCAACGGATTCGATAAGGCTCGGGCTGGCCTATGACGGCGTCGGCCCCGTCACCTGGAGCCGGCTTCCGGGAGCTTTCGGCATGCAAGACAAGACTGGGCTTGTGCACGTGGGCGCGCCCGGCCCGGGCGATGCGGTCGTCTTCGATCTCACCCTCCAGTTGAAGTCGGATGCCTCGGACACTCCAGCCTTCTTAGGTTCTTCGCTCACGGACCGCCGGCCGGTCGATTTCTCTATCTGGGTTGGCGCAACGAACAAGGCGGGGTTGCCCAAGTCTCAAGGTGCCGCTCAGCATCACGTGGAGCGATGTTCGTGACGCACTCGGTCGACAGGAGCCGGTGGTCGGAACGCTGATCGACCACCATCCCCGAGCGACCTCCACGGGAGCGAACATCGGCCGATCTCGCCCCGTCTCATGGTTGCAGCCACAGTAGGCTGACCGGGCTCGCTCTCCGATGGACGCCGGACTATGCAAGTCGGCTTCGGAGCGCCAACCCTCTGGTAGCAGCATCGGCGCTATCGTCGGGCCTTGTATTGAAGGCGATCGTCGCGCCTGGGGTAACCCTACGAATGGCGTCGATGACGACTTCGAACAATGCAAGGTTGCGGGGCGGCAGGCGCACGCCGCCGCCGATGACCACACAATCGTAGTCCGTCGAACGCAACTGACGCTCCACTGTCGGTCCGGCAGTTTCGTCGGGGCGGATGTAGCCAACGTCGGACCCCCATCCGCGATCAGTGAACTGCTTCACCGCAACCGCGACGCCGGCGCGAACCTTCTCAGCGGACATGCCTGGCGGCAACGCGGGGTCAGAAAAATCCACAGTCTCGGGATCGAGGCCTAGCAGCAGAATCCGCGTCATGACTACCTCCATTGGTTTTCGTGCATTTCAACCGGGCGAGGCTGAGTGTGTGAGCGCTCATGGCAAGGGTCAAGTCGATAGCGGCGTAGATCAAAGACGATGCTGACCCAGCTGTCGAGCACCGACATCGCGTTTGCGATGAACGCGGTGATGCAGGGCGTGTTCTGCGGCATCTGGCTGCTCGGGTCGTGGGTCATCGGCGACGTCCGGCGGGCGGCGCTGCATTGGTCGGCCTTCGCCGCGCTCAGCGCCTTCAGCTTCGTGGCCTTCATCGTTGCCTTGCACCAGCCGGTGCCGCTGCCGGCCGAGGTCCTGCGCGCGCTCGGAAATCTCCTCGGCGTGGCCGCCATGCTTGCCTTGCACCGCGGAGTGCGGCTCTTCGTCGACGCCCCGCCGCCGACGCGCGCGTACGCGCTCGTTGCCGCGGTCGTGCTCGTCGTGGCGTGGCTCGGCCTGGCGCCGGCGCTTGCGGTGCTGCGCGTCAGCGTTTACTCGGCGGTGCTGACGGTGATCGCCCTCGCCATCGCGGCCGACCTCTATCGCTACGGGCGCGACGTCGCGCAGCGGCCTCCGACCTGGTTGCTGGCGGCGCCGCTCGCGGCCGCAGCGGTGGGGTTCTCCGTGCGGGGCGTGCGCGCGCTCTGGAATCCGGAGTCGGTGGCCGCGGAGATGACCACCGACAGCGCACTCAACGTCGCCTCGGCCATCGCCTACCTGGTGATCGCGCTGACGTTCCATGCGACGCTGATCGGTCTCGTGTTCGGTCGCCTCCTCGCCGACCTGCGCCATCGCTCGCGCCACGACGGCCTGACCGGCCTGCTCGACCGCCGGGCGATGGAAGAGACGCTGCTCGCCCAGGTGCAGCGCAGCCGGCGCACCGGTGAGCCGTTCGCGGTGCTGATGCTCGACCTCGACCACTTCAAGACCATCAACGATCGCCACGGTCACGCCGCCGGCGACCGCGCACTGAAGCACACCGCCGCGGTGCTCAAGGCCGAGCTGCGCGAGATCGACTCCATCGGCCGCTTCGGCGGCGAGGAGTTCCTGATCCTGATGCCCGGCGCCACGGTCGACACCGCGCGGCCGGTGGCCGAGCGCCTGCGCACCGCACTGCTCACCGGCGCCTTGCGAGTCGAGGGCGAGACGCTGCTGGTTTCGGCCAGCATCGGCATCGCCCAGTGGCGCGAGCCGGCGGAGGAGCCGTCGCGCCTGCTGATGCGCGCCGACGCCGCGCTTTACGGCGCCAAGCAGCGCGGGCGCGACTGCGTGGTGGTCGAGGCTTCCGAGACGGAGCCTGTCGCCCGCTTGACGGGCGGCCGGTAATCCCCTTCAGCCGGCCAGCCTTTTCGAGATCATCGACCGCGATTTCCAGATTGGCGGCGCACGACCGCGAGACCGAGTCCAACGCCGGCACCGAGCAATGCGAAATGGAAGAAACCGAGGACAAGAACCGCTATGGTGTCGGATTGCATCGGAGGACTCACTCATGAAGATCGCCTTTTTCGGAACCGGACTGATGGGGTCAGGCTTCGTGCGCCGGCTGCGCGCTACCGGCCATGAAGTCAACGTCTGGAACCGCAGCACCGTCAAGGCCCGAGCGCTCGAGAAGGATGGCGCCAGAGCCTTTGAAGACCCTGCGGCGGCCCTCGCGGGCGCGGACCGGCTCCACCTTTCGCTGTCCGACGATGCCTCCGTCGACGCCGTGCTGGAGCCGATCGCGGCAGCCATCCCGAGATCGACTTGGATCGTCGATCACACCACCACGGCCATCAGACCCACCGCCGAGCGCGTCGCCCGGTGGAACTCACGCGACCGCGTCTTTGTTCACGCCCCCGTCTTCATGGCGCCGACGAATGCGCTGGAAGGCACCGGCCTGATGCTCGTGTCCGGCCAGAAGGCACGTCACGACACATTGCTCCCTGACCTGAAGCAGATGACGGGCAACGTGATGTATCTGGGCGAAGCCCCGGAGCGGGCAGCGGCATTCAAGCTGTTTGGCAACATGACACTGATCGGAATGATGGGTGTGCTCGGTGACGTGAATCGGTTGGCACACGCGGTCGGCATTCCGACCAAAGAGGCATTTTCCTTGTTCCAGCACTTCAATCCGGGGCAGCTCCTGCCGGCTCGCGCGGCAAGGATTGAATCGGGTGACGTGACCTCGCCGTCGTTCGAGGTCTCCATGGCGCGCAAGGATGTGCGACTGATGATCGAAGAGGCAGCTCGCAGCGGGGTGGACCTGTTCGTGATGCCCGGCGTAGCCGCGATGTTCGACGCCGCCATCGCGCGCGGCGAGGGCGCGCTGGACGTGGTTGCGGCGGCGCGCGTGCCGACCTGAGCCTCCCGGTGCCACCGCCTGGTGCAGTGCGCCAAGCGGCATCGGTCGTCTTCAGTCTCGCCGCGACCAGGCGCTTCAGTGGGACGCGGAGGCCGCGAAGGCGGCGTCGAAAAAGGCCGGCACTTCGCGCTGCAGCTCGCGAAGGAATGCCTGGCGATCGAACCCGGGCGGGTCGTCGCGCAGGTCGCCGTCGTCGGAAGGGATCGGCCCGCTGGGCGGATCCATGAAGGCGAAGTGCCAGGCGTTCGGCACGACGTGCAGCGTGGCGGCCGGCATGTGCGCTGCGACCCAGTCCGCATGAAACGGCGCCACCAGATAGCGATCCTTTGCCGCGGCGTAGATCGCCGTCGGGACGGTGATGCTCTCGAGCGAGGTGGCGTCGAACACCGCGCCGAGCGGCGCGAGTGCGACGATGGCGCGGACGCGCGCGTCGGCGACGGGCGACGCGCCGAACTTCGCCGCGCTCGCCAGGGCCGCCAACTTGTTCGGGTCGGCCCGCTGGCAGAAGATGGGGTCGTCGGCGCGGTGGGCCCTGCAATGCGCGGCGAGGCGCTCGAGGTCGAACCGCCCGCCGGCCAGCGCGAGCACCGTGTAGCCGCCCGCCGAATGCCCGAGCGCGCCGACACGCGGGCCGCTCGCGTCCCTCGCGATGCGATCGATCCACTGCGGATCGGCCAGGATCGCGTCGAGAACACGCGAGACCTGGCGCGGCCGCTCGTCCAAATACGCAGCCGGCCCGCGCTCGAACAGGCTGGGGTCTTGCCAGTTGTCGCCAGGATGGCGGAGCGCGGCGACGAGATAGCCGTCGCGCGCGAGCGCCTCGGCGAGGCTTTCATGGTTGAGCTCGCCGCCGCCCTTGCCATGGCTGATGACGATCAGACCCTTGAACGTGGCGTCGGGCGCTGCCTGTGGCGCCACGTGCACGACATAGGGTCCCATCGTGATCGAGCGTTCCGGGGCGTGCGTTGGGTAGTACAGCAAGACGGGGATCGCATCCGGGGCGCTTGCCGAGCCGGGCACCGTGAGCTGGCGCCAGCCCGCCTGCGCGGCCAACGCCGGCGCCGCGGCGGCGAGGAGCCCGGCGAGCCCGCAGGCAACGACGATCGAGCGAGATCGAGACCACATGAGAAGACTCCATCGGCGCGCGGATTGGTCGCCGTGAAGGAAGCCTAGACCTCGCCTTGTCGCCGCGCATCGCCGACGCGACGAACCGTAGGGATGGCGGCGCAAGTTGCAGCTTGGGGCGACGAAGGTAAGCAGAGCGTTTCGCCGCCGTACCGCTTCGCGACTATTCGATGACCTGGTCCGCGCGCGCAAGCGCGTCCGACACGTGGATGCCGAGGGCCTTCGCGGTCTTCATGTTGATGATCAACTCGAAGAGCGATGGCAGCTCGACCGGCAGGTCGCCCGGCTTCGCACCTTTGAAGATCTTGTCGATATAGGTGGCCGAGTGCCGCTGAATCGCGGCCAGGTTCGGGCCGTAGCTGACCAGACCGCCCGCGTCGACGAATTCCCTGATCTTGTAGATCGCGGGCAGGTGCGACCGGGCGGCGAAATCCACGATCCGTTGCCGATTGGCGCGAGTGAAGGGATCGGCCAGTGTCAGCATGCCGGACGAAGAGCCCGCGCGTATCGCGGCGAACGAGGGGTCGAAGTCGACCAGGTCGTGCACGCCGAGGGACTGGACGGTCGGGCGGCGAGAGCGGCCGGGGTGCTGAGCGTGGTGATGACATCGACCTTTTCGGCGGCCAGGGCCGTGGCGCCTTCGTCCAGCTTGTCGGTCCTGCCGTCGGCCCACCTGGTGTCGAAAACGATGTTTCGCCCCTCGATCTAGCCAAGCTGGCTCATCCCTTCCTTGAGGGCATCGACGAGCGGTCCGGTCGGCGCGCCGGGTTGAAGGACGCCGAGGCGAAGGATCTTCTTTGCCTGCCGCTGCTGCGCGAATGAAGTGGTTGCAGCACCAGCAGGCTCGCACCAAACGCGGCAATCAGGCTGCGACGACTGCTCATCATCATCTCTCTCGGTCGTGAGCTGTCGATCATGCCGGCTTCGCGGGCGACAGAAACGCCGGTCCCCTGACGGCCGACCACGTTAGGCAGCCGCGAGTGTCTCGACCGACACGGCCCGGGCGAGAACGGGCTTGAGCGCTGCACCAGTGTGGCTCTCGTCCAGCATGACCAGCCGTTCCGGAACGGCTTCGGCGACGACGCGCCCGCCATTCACCCCACCCTCCGGCCCCAGATCGATCACCCAATCCGCCTCCGCGATCACATCCAGGTCGTGCTCGATCACCACCACGCTGTGCCCGCCATCCACCAGCCGGTGCAGCACGCGGATCAGCCGCTCGACATCCGCCATGTGCAGCCCCACGGTCGGCTCGTCGAGCACGTAGAGAGTGTGCGGCGCCTTGTTGCCGCGCCGGCCGACGTCGTCCCTGACTTTGCTCAGCTCGGTGACGAGCTTGATGCGCTGCGCCTCGCCACCGGAGAGCGTCGGCGACGGCTGGCCGAGCGTGAGGTAGCCCAGGCCCACGTCCTTGAGCAGCTGCAGCGGGTGCGCGATGTTCGGCATCGAGGCGAAGAAGTCGACCGCCTCGTCGACCTCCATCTTCAGCACGTCGCCGATGCTTTTTCCCCGCCAGCTTACGGCCAGCGTCTCGGCGTTGAAGCGCTCGCCGTGGCAGACGTCGCACGGCAGCTTGACGTCGGGCAGGAAGCTCATCTCGATCGTCTTCACGCCCTGCCCTTCGCAACCGGCGCAGCGGCCCTCGCCGGTGTTGAAAGAAAAGCGCGCCGGTGCGTAGCCGCGCGCCTTCGACTCCAGGGTCTCGGCGAAGAGCTTGCGGATCGCGTCCCAGAATCCGATGTAGGTCGCCGGGCACGAGCGCGGCGTCTTGCCGATCGGCGTCTGGTCGACCTCGAGCACGCGGTCGATCCAGCCCCAGCCGTCGATCTTCTCGCAGCCCTGCCAGTTGGGCCGGCCGCCGCGACCGTTGATGAACTGTAGGTTGGCGAGCAGCACGTCGCGCGCGAGCGTCGACTTTCCCGAGCCGCTGACGCCGGTGACCGCGACCAGACGCTTGAGCGGAACGTCGACCGTGATCTCCTGCAGGTTGTGCAGCGTCGCGCCGTGGATCGTGAGGAGGGCGTTGGTCGCGCTCTCCTTCCTCTCGCTCGTCGCCGTCGGCGGCGTGACCGGCCGCCGTGGCTGCAGCGGGTGGACGAGCGGATGCGCGAGCAGCCGCCCGGTCACCGAATCGGGGTGCGACGCGAGCTCGCTCGCGCTGCCGGTGGCGACGAGCCTGCCGCCGCGCTTTCCCGCGCCTGGGCCGATGTCGATGATGTGGTCGGCGCGCCGGATCGTGTCTTCGTCGTGTTCGACGACGACGAGCGTGTTGCCCTTGTCGGCGAGCTTGCCGAGCGCGTCGAGCAGCACCCTGTTGTCGCGCGAGTGCAGGCCGATCGTCGGCTCGTCGAGGACGTAGCAGACGCCCTGCAGGTTCGAGCCGAGCTGCGCCGCGAGGCGGATGCGCTGCGCCTCGCCGCCCGAAAGCGTCGGCGCGGCGCGGTCGAGCGTCAGGTAGCCGAGGCCGACTTCCTCGAGGAACTCGAGGCGGCTCCTGATCTCGCTGACGACGTCGCGCGCGATCTCGGCGTCGCGGCCGGTGAGCGCCAGCGTCTCAACCCACTTGCGCGCGTCAGTCACCGACCACTGCGCGATCCAGGCGATCGACCGCTGATCGAACGTGACCTTGCGCGAGACCGGGTTCAGCCGCGTGCCGGCGCACTCGGGGCACGGCTCGTCGACGACGCCCTCGACCTCGCTCTCTTCGGACGGGAAGCTCTGTTCGCGGCCGCGGTCGTCGTCGTCGCGAATCGAGTCATCGTACGCCTTGCGCTGCTCGCGCGTGAGCTTGAGGCCGGTGCCGACGCACAGCGTGCACCAGCCGTGCTTGCTGTTGTAGCTGAACATGCGCGGGTCGAGCTCCGGGTAGCTTTTGCCGCAGGTCGGGCACGCGCGCTTGGTCGAGAACACCTTGACCGCGCCGACCTTGCGCGTCGGCGTGCCGGCGAGCATCGACGCGCGCAGCCCGGTGAGCGGCGCGAGCAGGTGTAGCACGCCCTTGCCGAGGTCGAGCGCCTTCGTGAGCAGCTCGCGCAGCTCGCCTTCGCTCTCGGCGCCGACGACGAGGTCGCCAACCGGCAGCTCGAGCGTGTGCTCCTTGAAACGGTCGAGGCGCGGCCACGGATCGACCCTCATGAACTCGCCGTCGACGCGCAGATGGGTGTGGCCGCGCGCCTTCGCCCACTTGGCGAGGTCGGTGTAGACGCCCTTCCGCGCCACCACCAGCGGCGCGAGCAGGCCGACGTGCTCGCCGGCGTGGTCGCGCAGGATTTGCGCGGCGATGCTGTCGGCGCTCTGCGGCTCGACCGGCGCGCCATCGACGACACAGTGCTGGACACCGAGCTTGACGTAGAGCAGGCGCAGGAAGTGCCAGACCTCGGTCGTGGTCGCGACCGTGCTCTTCCGGCCGCCGCGCGAGAGGCGCTGCTCGATCGCGACCGTCGGCGGGATGCCGTAGACGGCGTCGACCTCGGGCCGGCCTGCGGGTTGCACGATCGAGCGCGCGTAGGCGTTGAGCGATTCGAGGTAGCGCCGCTGGCCCTCGTTGAACAGGATGTCGAACGCCAGCGTCGACTTGCCCGAGCCCGAGACGCCGGTGACGACCGAGAACTTGCCGCGCGGGATCGCGACGTCGAGCGACTTCAGGTTGTGCTCGCGGGCATTGACGATGCGGATCTGCTCGTCGACTGCGAGCCGCGCGCGCACCGGCTTCAGCAGGTATTGCAGCGGCGCGCCCTCCTCGACCGCGGCGCCCTCGAAGCCGAGCGCGCGGTCGTACTCGCGCAGCGCTTTCGCGGTGTGCGAGCTGGCGTGACGCTTGACGTCTTCGGGCGTTCCGGTCGCGACGACCTCGCCGCCGGCATCGCCGCCTTCCGGGCCGAGGTCGATCAGCCAGTCGCTGGCGCGGATGACGTCGAGGTTGTGCTCGATGACGACGATCGAGTGGCCCGCTTCGAGGAGCCTGCGAAACGAGCGCATCAGCTTGGCGATGTCGTCGAAGTGCAGGCCCGTCGTCGGCTCATCGAAGAGGAAGAGCGTTCCCTTCCTCGCGACCGGCTGCCGCGAAGCGCTCCGGCAATGCGCCGCCTCGGCGAGAAAGCCGGCGAGCTTGAGGCGCTGCGCCTCGCCGCCCGAGAGCGTCGGCACCGGCTGGCCGAGCTTCACGTACTCGAGGCCGACGTCGACGATCGGCTGCAGCAGGCGGACGACCTCGCGATCGTCGCGGAAGAGTGCGACGGCTTCGGCGACGGTGAGCTCGAGGACGTCGGCGACCGAGAGCTCGCGCATGACGTCGCCGGGCATGCGGCGATCAATCTTGACGTCGAGGATCTCGGCGCGGAATCGGCGCCCGTCGCAATCGGGGCAGCGCAGGTAGACGTCGGAGAGGAACTGCATCTCGACGTGCTCGAAGCCCGAGCCGCCGCACGTTGGGCATCTTCCGTTGCCGGCGTTGAAGCTGAACATGCCGGCGCCGTAGCCGCGCTGCACGGCGAGCGGCTCGACGGCGAAGATCTTCCTGATCTCGTCGAATGCGCCGACGTAGCTCGCCGGGTTCGAGCGCGCGGTCTTGCCGATCGGGCTCTGGTCGACGAACACCGCCTCGCCGAGCCGCTCGGCGCCGAGTAGCGCGTCGTGCGCGCCGGGCGTCTCGGTCGCCTTGCCGAAGTGACGCTGCAGCGCCGGGAACAGCACGTCCTGCATCAGCGTGCTCTTGCCCGAGCCCGAGACACCGGTGACGCAGACGAGGTGGTGCAGCGGGATCTCGACCGTGACGCTCTTCAGGTTGTGATCGCGCGCGCCGGCAACGATCAGGCGCGGCGTCGCTTCGCTGACGAGGCGCTTGATCCCCATCGCGACCTGCTTGCGCGCGCCGAGATAGGCGCCGGTCAGCGTGTCGGCGCTCTTGATCGCCTCGGGCGTGCCGTCGAAGACGACGCGGCCGCCGCGCTCGCCCGGCCCGGGGCCCATGTCGATCAGGCGGTCGGCGGCGAGCATCACGGCCGGGTCGTGCTCGACGACGACGAGCGTGTTGCCGGCGTCGCGAAGGCGGTGCATCGCCTCGACGATGCGGCCAATGTCGCGCGGGTGCAGGCCGATCGACGGTTCGTCGAGGACGAACATCGTGTTGACGAGCGAGGTGCCGAGCGCGGTCGTCAGGTTGATGCGCTGCACCTCGCCGCCCGAGAGCGTGCGGCTCTGGCGATCGAGCGTGAGGTAGCCGATGCCGACGTCGCACAGATAGCGGAGCCGCGTCCTGACTTCGTCGAGGAGCAGCTTCAGCGCCTCGTCGAGCAGGCTCGACGGCAAGGAGAGCGTGTCGAAGAAGCGCCGGATGCGGTCGATCGGCAGCATCATCAGGTCGTGCACGGTGAGGCCGGGCAGCACTTCGAGCTGCTCACGCGACCACTTGGCGCCGACCGGCAGGAAGCGGTTCGCCGGTGCCATCACCGCGTCGGCGTCCTCCTTGGTGCCAAGGCGCCAGAGCAGCGCCTCGAGCTTGAGGCGCGCGCCGCCGCACGCGGGGCACGGCGTGTAGCTTCGGTATTTCGAAAGCAGCACGCGAATGTGCATCTTGTACGCCTTCGACTCGAGATAGCCGAAGAAGCGCTTGACGCCGTACCACTGCTGGTTCCACTTGCCGTTCCAGCTCGGCGAGCCGTCGATGACCCAGCCGCGCTGCGCGTCGGTGAGCTGCGACCACGCGGTGTCACGCGGGATGCCAGCCTCGCCGGCGTACTTCATCAGGTCGTCCTGGCACTCCTGCCACGCCGGCGTCTGGATCGTCTTGATGGCGCCGTTGCGCAGCGTCTTGCGATGGTCGGGGATGACGAGGCCGAGGTCGACGCCGATGACGCGGCCAAAGCCCCGGCACGTCTCGCAAGCGCCGACGGCGGAGTTGAACGAGAACAGCGCTGGCTGCGGGTCGGCGTAGCGGCAGTCGCTGTCGGGGCAGTGCAGGCCGGTCGAATAGCGCCAGAGTCCGTCGGGCGGCGCGGCTTCGCCTTCGGCCGCGGCCGCGACGGCGTAGACGTTGACGCGGCCGCCGCCGCGCTTCAGCGCCGTCTCGATCGCCTCGACCGCGCGCACCTTCTCGGTCGCCTGGATCCGAAAGCGGTCGGCGACGACGTCGAGCACCTTCCTCGGTCCGGTCGGCGAAGCGACCTCGCGCTCGGCGTGGACGCGCGTGAAGCCGCTCGCCGCGAGCCACTGCTCGATCTCTTCCGGGCTCGTGGCGGCGGGAAGCTCGACCGGGAAGGTGACGATCAGACGCAGCTCGTCGGGGGCCCCGGCATCGCTCGCGGGACCGCCTCCGCCATCGGGCGCTGCCGTCACGCGCCGCGCGGTGCGCTCCATCAGCTCGGCGTAGATCGTCTCGGGCGAGTCGTGGCGGACGCGCTTCGCGGTCTCCTTGTCGAACAGCTCGGCGGCGCGCGCGAAGAGGAGCTTCACGTGGTCGTTCAGCTCGGTCATCGTGCCTACCGTCGAGCGCGAGCTGCGCACCGGATTCGTCTGGTCGATCGCGATCGCCGGCGGCACACCCTCGACCTTGTCGACCGCGGGCCGGTCCATGCGCTCGAGGAACTGGCGCGCGTAGGCGCTGAAGGTCTCGACGTAGCGGCGCTGGCCTTCGGCGTAAAGAGTGTCGAAGACGAGGCTGGACTTGCCCGACCCGCTCGGCCCCGTCACGACCGTCATCTCGCCGGTGCGGATGTCGAGGTCGAGGTTCTTGAGGTTGTGCTGTCGGGCTCCGCGGATGCGGATGACGCCGGAGGTCATGGGGAGGGTCCGATCGCGAGCGAGCCGAACATTCTAGGGAGACGAACGGTGACGCAGGCGCGTCAATCGAGATGGCCCGCACATTCGCAAGGCCGATTCCCGGGTGCCGGCGTGGGTACCCGAAACCCGCCTCGGCGAGGCGTCGCTAGACTGCGCCCTTCCCCAAAAAGGAGAGCTTCGATGAGCTACATCGACAACATCGTCATCCCGGTCCCGAAGGCCAATCTCGACAAGTACCGCAAGATGTCGGAGAAGTCGGCCGCGGTCTGGAAGGAGCTCGGTGCGCTGCAGTACTGGGAAGCGGTCGCCGACGACGTCCAGCCCGGCAAGGTGACGTCGTTCCCGCAGGCCGTGCAGATCAAGGACGACGAGACCGTCGTCGTCGCCTGGATCGTCTACAAGTCGCGCGAGCATCGCGACGCGGTGATGGTCAAGGTGATGGCGGACCCGCGCCTCGCCGACATGATGCAAGGCGCCGATATGCCGTTCGACGGCAAGCGCATGTTCTGGGGCGGCTTCCAGGTCATCGTCGAGCTTTGATGAAGATCGAATACGTGTCCGACGTCGCCTGCCCGTGGTGCGCGGTCGGCCTCTGGTCGCTCGACCGCGCGCTCGAACGGATCGACGGCGAGATCCCGGTCGAGCTCCACTTCGAGCCGTTCGAGCTCAATCCGTCGATGCCGCCCGAGGGCGAGGATGCGGCCGAGTACATCGCGCGCAAGTACGGTCGGCCGCCCGAGCAGCTCGCCCAGACGCGCGCCGTCCTGCGCGAGCGCGGCGCGGCGGTCGGCTTCGCGTTCGGCGACCGGTCGCGGATCTGGAACACGTTCGACGCCCATCGGCTGCTGCACTGGGCCGGGCTCGAGGCGGGCGACGGCCAGTCGAAGCTCAAGCACGCGCTGCTCGCCGCGTACCACGCGCGCTCCGAGAACCCGAGCGATCGCGAGGTGCTGCTGCGCGCCGTCGCCGAAGCGGGGCTCGACGTCGAGCGCGCCGGCGCGATCCTCGATTCCGACCAGTACGCCGCCGCCGTCCGCGCCCGCGAGCGGCACTGGCAGCAGCTCGGCATCAACGGGGTGCCGGCCGCGATCGTGAACGGCAAGCACCTGATCTCGGGCGGCCAGCCGCCGGAGGTCTTCGAGCAGGCGCTGCGCCAGATCGCCGCTGCGGGCGGTTAGAGTCGCGGGGCCGCCGGCAACCACTGCCGGCGGCGCCTCGACCATGCTGATCGCTCTCTCTGTCCTGCTCGGCATCCTCGGCATCGCCGCCGCCGTCTCGGCGTTGCTGGCGCTCATGCGCGCGCGGCTGTTCCGCTTCGTCTTTCGCGCCGTCGGCGCGCTGATCCTGCTCGCCGCCGGCTCGGTGCTCGGTTTCGTCTCGCTCGGCACCCAGGGCATGCGCGCGCTGACGAACGAGGAGACCGCGGCGCGGATCCACGTCGAACCGACCGGCGCCCAGCGCTACGAGGCGACGCTCGCCTTCCCCGACGGCCGCGTCGAGCGCTACGACCTTGCCGGCGACGACATCTACATCGACGGCCACATCGTCAAGTGGACGTCGCTCGGCAACATGCTCGGCCTGCAGACGTCGTACCGGCTCGACCGCATCTCAGGCCGCTATCGCGCGCTCGAGCAGGAGAACACGATGCCGCGCACGATCTACGCGATCGGCACGCCGTCGTTCATCGACCTGGTCGCGCTCGGCAGCAGGCTGCCGCTGGCCGACTTCTTCGACGCCGAGTACGGCTCGGCGACCTACGTCCCGGTCAACGGCCCGGCCGACCTCGAGCTGAAGGTCTCGACGACCGGGCTGCTGCTGCGCAACGTCTCGCAGCCGATCGCGGCGCCGAAAGGCTGAGCTCGCGG
>DATAYY010000057.1:0-54744 GCA_036272325.1 Caldimonas sp.
CGCCGACGAACGGCCTCGGTCAGATATCCACCCTCCTCATAGCCAACATAACCGGGAGGTGCGCCGATCAGCCGCGCCACGGAGTGCTTCTCCATGAACTCGGACATATCGATGCGGATAAGGTGGTCCTCGGAATCGAACAGGAACCCGGCCAGCGCCTTGCAGAGCTCGGTCTTGCCGACGCCGGTCGGGCCGAGAAACAGGAAGGAGCCGGTCGGCCGGTTCGGGTCCGAGAGGCCCGAGCGGGAGCGACGGATCGCGTTGGCGACCGCACTGATCGCCTCGTCCTGGCCAACCACGCGCTCGTGTAGCCTGGTTTCCATCTGCAGCAGCTTGTCGCGCTCGCCCTGCATTAACTTCGAGACCGGGATTCCGGTGGCGCGCGCGACGACCTCGGCGATCTCCTCGGCGCCGACCATCGTGCGCAGCAACTGGGGCTTGCCGCCTTCGGCACCCTTCTTCTTCTCGATCGCCTGCGCTTCCTTGAGCTTTCGCTCGAGCTCGGGCAACGTCTCGTAGCGTAGCTTGGCGACTTTTTCGTAGTCGCCCTTGCGCGTCAGCTCGTCGACCTGCGAGCGGATGCGGTCGATCTCCTCAAGCATCTGCGCCGACCCCTGTGCCTGCGCCTTCTCGGCCTTCCAGATCTCCTCGAGGTCGGCGATCTCGCGCTGCACGCGCTTGATCTCTTCCTCGATCAGGTCGCGGCGGCGCTTGCTCGCCTCGTCCTTTTCCTTGACGACGGCGGCGCGCTCGATCTGCAGCTGGATCATGCGGCGGTCGAGCTTGTCGAGCGCCTCCGGCTTGGAGTCGATCTCGATCTTGACCTTCGACGCCGCCTCGTCGATCAGGTCGATCGCCTTGTCGGGCAGAAAGCGGTCGGTGATATAGCGATGGCTGAGCTCGGCCGCGGCAACGATCGCTGGATCGGTGATCTCGACACCGTGGTGCGCCTCGTACTTCTCCTGCAGCCCGCGCAGGATCGCGATCGTCGCCTCGACGCTCGGCTCGCCGACCAGGATCTTCTGGAAGCGCCGCTCGAGCGCGGCGTCCTTCTCGATGTACTTGCGGTACTCATCGAGCGTCGTCGCGCCGATGCAATGCAGCTCGCCGCGCGCGAGCGCGGGCTTCAGCATGTTGCCAGCATCGATCGCGCCCTCGGCCTTACCGGCGCCGACCATGGTGTGAATCTCGTCGATGAAAACGATCGTCTGGCCTTCGTCCTGGGCGACTTCCTTGAGCACGGACTTGAGCCGCTCCTCGAACTCGCCCCGGTACTTCGCGCCGGCGAGAAGCAGCGCCATGTCGAGGACGAGGACGCGCTTGCTCTTGAGCGAGTCCGGGACCTCGCCGGCGACGATCCGCTGCGCCAGGCCCTCGACGATCGCCGTCTTGCCGACGCCAGGCTCGCCGATCAGAACCGGGTTATTCTTGGTCCGCCGTTGCAGCACCTGGATTGCGCGGCGGATCTCGTCGTCGCGGCCGATCACCGGGTCGAGCTTGCCGTTCCTGGCCCGCTCGGTGAGGTCCATCGTGTACTTCTTCAGGGCCTCGCGCTGGCCTTCGGCCTCGGCGCTGTCGACCTTCTGGCCGCCGCGCACCGCCTCGATCGCGGCCTCGAGCGATTTGCGGTTGGCGCCGAATTCCTTCAGCAGCGAGCCGACGGCGGTCTTCGAATCGGCCGCCGCGAGCACGAACATCTCGCTCGAGATGAACTGATCGCCGCGCTTGCCCGCTTCCTTCTCCGCGGCCTGCAGCAAGGCGCCGAGCTCCCGGCCGGGCTGCACCTGCTCGCCGCCCTGCACCTGCGGCAGCCGTTTCATCGCGTCTTCGAGAGCGGCCTGCAGCTTGGCGACATTGACGCCAGCGCGGCCCAGGAGTGCCTTCGGCCCGTCGGTCTGCGCCAGCATCGCGGCGAGCACGTGCGCCGGCTCGATGTAGGGGTTGTCGCGCGCGACCGCCAGGCTCTGCGCTTCACCGAGCGCCTCCTGGAAGGTCGTCGTCAGCTTGTCGATTCGCATGAGCGGGATTCCTCCGGATCGGCTCGAGGTGGGGCGCCCGGAGCCCCTTTTCAAGCCGGCAAGCCGCGCGCCACCCGCCTCAGCGCAGGAGCAGCACGCTGGCGAGTCGAAAGCCGATCGCGGCGCAGGTCAACGCGCCAAGGACATGGGCCAGCGTGTGGCCGAGGGCGAGCAGGAGCTCGCCGCGCTGGAGCAGGATCAGCGATTCGACCGAGAACGCCGAGAAGGTCGTGAAGCCTCCCAGCAGCCCGGTGACGAGGAGCAGGCGCAACAGCTCGTTCGGCGAATGCTCCAGCCAGAGCAGGATGGCGCCGATGCACAGGCCGCCGACGCAGTTGACGACCAGCGTGCCGAGTGGAAACGCCGCCCAGCGCGCGTTCAGCCAGAGGCCAGCGCCCCAGCGCAGCAACGCGCCGACGGCCGAGCCCAACGAGACGGCGCCGATCTCGAGCCAGGGCATGCTCAGCGCCGGGGCGCAGAAGCGCCGACGTTGCCTGCCGCGATGCCCCAGCGTGCCAGCGCGGCGTCGTCACTGACGCGCGCGTCGACCCAGCGAACGCCGTCGGGGCCGGCTTCCTTTTTCCAGAACGGCGCTTGCGTCTTCAGATAGTCCATCAGGAATTCGCAGGCCTGGAACGCCTGGGCGCGATGCGCCGCGGTGACAGCGACGAGAACAATCTGCGCCATCGGCGCCAGGACACCGACGCGATGAACGACACGTGCGGCGCGGACTTCGAAGCGGCGCATTGCCTCGTCGACCATCGCCTCGATCGCCGCCTCGGTCATGCCCGGATAGTGCTCGAGCTCGAGCGAGGCCACCGCCTGGCCGTCGTTGCGATCGCGAACGGTGCCGACGAAGACGGCGACCGCACCGACGCCGCCGTCGCCGGCCCGCAGCGCGGCGACTTCGGCCGTGACGTCGAAGTCGTCGGTCCGGATTTCGACCCGGTGCGCGGTCATGGTCGGTGGCGCACTCAGCCGCCGGTCAGCGGCGGGAAGAAGCCGATCTCGTCGCCGTCGGCGAGCGCGGTATCTTCGGCACAGAGAACGCGATTCCTAGCGCTGCGGAGGACCCGCTCGCGCCCGAGCGCTTCGGCATGGCGGCCGCCGCGTGCGGCAAGCGTGTCGCGCAGCGCGGCGATGCTCGCTCCCGCTGCGATCTCGACCTTCTCGCCCGGCCCGAGCGCCTCGCGAACCGACGCGAAGTAGCGCACCGTGACGCTCATCCGAGCAGCTCCCGAAGCGACAGGTAGCGCACGGTGTCGCCGGCGGCGATCGACTGCTCGCCCGGGTTGTCAACCAGGCCGTCGGCCCAGACGGTCGACGTCAGCACCGCCGATCCTTGATGACCGAACAGGTCGAGGCCGCCGCCGTCGTTGCGACGGGCGCGCAGGAACTCGCGCCGCCGGTCGGGCTTCGGCCAGGCGAAGTCGGCGCGCATCGAAATCGCCCGCGGCGCGAGCTCGCTCGCGCCTTGCAAGCGAAGCAGCACCGGGCGGACGGCGAGCAGGAAGGTGACGAATGCCGAGACAGGGTTGCCGGGCAGGCCGACGAACCACGCCGACGAGCCGTCGCCACGGAAGACTTCGCCGAACGCGAGCGGCTTGCCGGGCTTCATCGCGATCTGCCAGAGGTCGAGCTTGCCCTCCTTCTCGACCGCGGGGCGAAGGTGGTCTTCCTCACCGACCGACATGCCGCCGCAAGTGACGATCAGGTCGTTCGTCTCGGCAGCGCGCTTCAGCGCGGCACGCGTCGCGTCGAGCTTGTCGGGAACGATGCCGAGGTCGTCGTGGACGCCGCCGAGCGATTCGATCAGCGCGCGCAGCGTGAAGCGGTTCGAGTTGTAGATCGCGCCGGGCTTGAGCGTCTCGCCCGGCATGGCCAACTCATCGCCGGTCGAGAACAGCGCGACGCGAGGCCGGCGAGCGACTTGCAGCGTCGCCGCACCGACTGATGCCGCCATGCCGACCGCCTGTGGCAGCAAGCGCATGCCGGCAGCAAGGACGAGTGCACCGCGTTCGACGTCCTCGCCGCGGCGGCGAATTGCCTGCCCGGGCCGGACGGCGGCGTCGACACGCACGCCGCCGTCGACGACGCTGCACTGCTCCTGCATGACGACCGCATCGGCGCCGGGTGGCACCTGGGCGCCGGTGAAGATCCGCGCCGCGGTGCCGGCCGCGAGGGGCCCGCCGACGCTGCCGGCCGCGATCCGCTGGCTGACCGGCAGCATCGCCCCGAGCGCGGCGACATCGGCGGCACGCAGCGCGTAGCCGTCCATCTCGCTGTTATCGGCCGGCGGCACGTCGAGTTGCGAGCGAACGTCGGCGGCAAGGACGCGGCCGAGCGCGTCGAAGGTCGAGACCGTCTCGGCGCGGGTCGGGTCGGGGGCGGCAACGCGGGCGAGAATCCGCTCGATGGCGTCGTCGAGAGCGAGCAGCGGCGGCCGGACGGCAGGGGGAACGGCGTTCATCGCCGCCCATTTTCGGCGATGAACGCCTTCAGCTGCTCGACGTCGGCGGCAATCGCCACGACGCGCTGTGGCAGGGCCTCGAGACCGAGCAGGCGTTGCGGGCGTGGCGCGTCGAAGCCGATCGCAGCCCGGATCGTCGCGTTGAACTTCGCCGCCAAGGCGGTCTCGAGGACGATCATCGGCGTCGCCGGCTCGCGCCGGTCGCGCCCGACCTTGAGCGCGTCGGCGGTATGCGGATCGATCACCTCGCCGGCGCGGGCATGGACGTCCTTGATCGTCGCCAACCGGTCGGCCGCCGTGCTGCGGCCGCTGACGAAGCCGAACGCCGCGACGCGCTCGCGCTCCGCGGGCTGGAGCGTGAAGGTACGGCGCGTCTCGACCTCGGCGAACAGCGCGCGCGTCCGCGCCGCGTCGCGGCCGAGCGCATCGAAGACGAAGCGCTCGAAGTTCGACGCCTTCGAGATGTCCATCGACGGGCTCGACGTCTCGTGGGTCTCGGCGGCGCTGCGCACGCGGTAGTTGCCGGTGCGGAAGAACTCGTCTAGGACGTCGTTCTCGTTGGTCGCGAGCACGAGACGACGGATCGGCAGGCCCATCGAACGCGCGACATGGCCGGCGCAGATGTTGCCGAAGTTGCCCGTCGGCACCGCGAAGTCGACGCCCTCGCCTTCGCTTCGGGTGGCCTGGAAATAGCCGGCGAAGTAGTAGACGACCTGGGCCAGCAGGCGCGCCCAGTTGATCGAGTTGACAGTCCCGATCGCGTGCCGTTCCTTGAACCCGAGATCGGTCGAGACCGCCTTGACGAGGTCCTGGCAATCGTCGAACACGCCGTCGATCGCGATGTTGTGGATGTTCGAATCGAGCAGGCTGAACATCTGCGCCTGCTGGAACGGGCTCATTCGCCCTTTCGGCGAGAGCATGAAGACCTCGATCCCGCGCTTGCCACGGAGCGCATATTCGGCCGCGCTGCCGGTGTCGCCCGAGGTCGCGCCGAGGACGTTGAGCGTCCGACCGCGCCGCGCCAGCTCGTGCTCGAACGCGTTGCCGAGGAACTGCATCGCAATGTCCTTGAACGCGAGCGTCGGCCCGTTCGAGAGGCCGAGAACGAAGACGCCGGGCTCGAGCGGACGGAGCGGCGCGATGCGCTCGTCGCCGAACAGGTCGGCGCGCCAGCTGCGCTCGACCAGCATGCGCAGCTCGGCCGGCGCGATGTCGTCGATGAAGAGCGCCATCACGGCGTTGGCGAGCTCTGGATACGAAAGGCGCCGCCACGCGGCGAGCGTCGCCATGTCGACCCGCGGATAGCGTTCCGGCACGTAGAGGCCGCCGTCGGGGGCGAGGCCTTCGAGCAGGATCTCGGCAAAGCCGCGTCGCCGCGCGTCGCCGCGCGTGCTCAGGTACTTCACGCGAGGTCTTCTTTGCGGATGCGGACGATCTTCGCGAGCGTCGTCGGCAGGGCCTGCATCTTGGCAATCGCCGCCGTCATGCGGCCCTCGACCGTGTCGTGGGTGAGGATGATGACGTCGGTGCGCGCGTCGCCGGCGCCGGCGCTCGGCCGCTGCAGGAGCGCATCGATCGAGATGCCGTGCTCGGCAAGGATGCCGGTGATGCGGGCAAGGACGCCGGTCTCGTCGGCGACCTGCAGCCGCAGGTAGAACGCGGTCACGACCTCGTCGATCGGGAGCACGCCGAGGTCCTGCACCGCCGCCGGCTGGAATGCGAGGTGGGGGACGCGGTGGTCGGGGTCGGCGGTGGCGAGCCGGGCGATGTCGACCAGGTCGGCGATCACCGCCGACGCGGTCGGCTCGGCGCCGGCGCCCTTGCCGTAGTAGAGCGTCGTTCCGACGGCGTCGCCCTGGACCATGACGGCGTTCATTGCGCCCTCGACGTTGGCGATCAGCCGCCGCGACGGCACCAGCGTCGGATGGACGCGCAGCTCGATCCCGCCCGAGCTACCGGCACCGGCGTTGCGCCGCTTCGTGATCGCGAGCAGCTTGATCCGATAGCCGAGCTGCTCTGCATACGCGATGTCGGCCGCTTGAAGCTCGACGATGCCTTCGACGTAGGCCTTCGCGAACTGCACCGGAACGCCGAATGCGATCGCGCTCACGATCGTCGCCTTGTGCGCGGCGTCGACGCCGGTGATGTCGAAGGTCGGATCGGCTTCGGCGTAGCCGAGCCGCTGCGCGTCCGCGAGCGCTTCGGCGAAATCGATCCGCTTCTCGCGCATTTCGGAGAGGACGAAGTTGGTGGTGCCGTTGATGATGCCGGCGATCCACTCGATCCGGTTCGCGGTCAGCCCTTCGCGGAGCGCCTTGATGATCGGGATGCCGCCTGCGACCGCGGCCTCGAACGCGACGACGACTCCGTTCTCGCGCGCGGCGGCGAAGATCTCGGTGCCGTGAACTGCGAGCAGCGCCTTGTTCGCGGTGACGACGTGCTTGCCGGCGCGGATCGCCGCGAGGACGAGCTCGCGGGCGACGGTCGTGCCGCCGATCAGCTCGATCACGGCATCGAGGTCCGTGCGGGCGATCAGCGCCCGCGCGTCGCCGCCGACCTCGGCGTTGCCGCCGGCGGCGACGGCACGGGCGCGCGCCTGGTCGAGGTCGGCGATCTGGGTGATGCGGATCTCGCGCCCGGCGCGGCGGCGGATTTCCTCCTGGTTGCGCTGCAGGACGGCGAATGTGCCGCCGCCGACGATGCCGGCGCCGAGCAGGCCGACCTGGAACGGCTTCATCGCGCGTGCCGGGTCCGGTAGTGCTCGAGGAAAACCGCGATCCGGCCGATCGCGTCGGTCAGGTCGTCGGAGTTCGGCAGGAAGACGACGCGCAGGTGGTCAGGCTCGGGCCAGTTGAACCCGGTCCCCTGGACGATCAGCACCTTCTGCTCCGCGAGCAGCTCGTAGGCGAACTGCTGGTCGTCGGCGATCGGGTAGAGCTTCGGGTCGAGGCGCGGGAACATGTAGAGCGCGGCTTTCGGCTTGACGCAGGTCACGCCCGGGATCGCCGTCAGCAGCGAGTAGGCAAGGTCGCGCTGGCGCGCGAGCCGGCCACCCGGGGCGACGAGGTCGTCGATGCTCTGGTAGCCGCCGAGCGCGGTCTGGATCGCGAGCTGCCCCGGCGTGTTCGAGCAGAGGCGCATCGAGGCGAGCATGTTGAGGCCCTCGATGTAGTCGCCGGCGTGGCGCTTTTCGCCCGAGACGACCATCCAGCCGGCGCGGTAGCCGCACGAGCGATAGTTCTTCGACAGGCCGTTGAAGGTGAGGACGAGCAGGTCCTCGGCGAGCGACGCGATCGACGTGTGGTGTTCGCCGTCGTAGAGCGTCTTGTCGTAGATCTCGTCGGCGAAGACGATCAGATCGTGCCGGCGCGAGAGCGCGACGATCTTCTCGAGCACCTCGACCGGATAGAGCGCGCCGGTCGGGTTGTTGGGGTTAATGACGACGACGGCGCGCGTGCGCGGCGTCACCTTCGCCGCCATGTCGTCGAGATCCGGCAGCCAGTCGGACGACTCGTCGCACAGGTAGTGCACCGGCGTTCCACCCGAAAGCGCGACCGATGCTGTCCAGAGCGGATAGTCGGGCGCCGGGATCAGCACCTCGTCGCCGTCGTTGAGCAGCGCGTTCATGCTCATCGTGATCAGCTCGGAAGCGCCGTTGCCGAGGAAGACGTCGTCGACGTTGACACCCTTGACGCGCTTTTGCTGGGTGTAGTGGACGATCGCCTTGCGCGGCGCGAACAAGCCTTTGGAATCGGTATAGCCGGCGGCGTTCGGCAGGTTGCGGATCATGTCCTGGACGATCTCGTCCGGCGGCTCGAGCCCGAACGCCGCGATATTGCCGATGTTGAGCTTGATGATGTGCTGGCCCTCTTCCTCCATCTGGCGCGCCTTCTCGAGGACCGGGCCGCGGATGTCGTAGCAGACGTTGGCGAGCTTGCTCGATTTCTGAAGAGGTTGCACGAGGAGGATTCCGGCTTGGCAGAGCGCGAGGGCAACCCGATATTTGACCACACGGGTCGCGTCGCTTCGTCGGTGACGCCGGTCCCGGCGCGCAGCAGTTCGCGCCACCGATAATCGCGCCATGAAGATGCGTGCCGACCGGATCGAGGGCCGCAACGCGATTGCGCGCCACAGCCCCGAAGGCGTGATCGTCAACGGAGTCGAGCACACGGAAAGCGTCCTCGTGCCGTGGCAAGGCGAACCTGTTGCCTGGCATGCCGACTCGTTCGAGTCGCTGACCGCCGAGCACTTCGCGAGGGTCGCCGCCTTGCGCCCCGAGCTCGTCATCTTCGGCAGCGGCGCGCGCCTGCGTTTCCCCGCCGCGGCACTGCTGCGCCCGCTGATCGACGCCGCCATCGGGATCGAGACGATGGACACTGCCGCCGCTTGCCGCACCTACAACGTGCTTCTCGCCGAGGGTCGCACGGTCGTCGCGGCGCTGATTTTTGTCGCACACGACGAGGCGTCGCGCTGACCATCGAGGGTCGGCGCGTCGTAGGCAAGCCCTATAATTGCTGGCTATGCCCCGTACACGGGGGTCACCGGCGGATGCCCGCGCCGGGCGACATCTGGCACGCCTCGCCGGGCCCAGCACAAGAGCTCATGACGCCTGCACTCAATAAACCCGTCCCGGACTTTGAAGCGCTCGCCACCGGAGGAGTCAAGTTCACCCCACAGGCCTACGCCGGCAAGATCGTCGTCCTGTACTTCTACCCTAAAGACAATACCCCAGGGTGCACTACGGAGGCAATGCAGTTCCGTGATCACTACAAGGAATTCGTCAAGGCGGGTGCCGTGCTGTTCGGCGTCTCGCGCGACAACATGGCGTCGCACGACCGCTTCAAGGCGAACCTCGAGCTCCCGTTCGAGCTGATCGCCGACACCGAAGAGAAGCTCTGCCACATGTTCGGCGTCGTCAAGAACAAGATCATGTACGGCAAGAAGGTGAAAGGCATCGAGCGCAGCACCTTCCTGATCGACGGCACCGGCGTGCTGCGCGCCGAGTGGCGTGGCCTCACGGTCGCCGGCCACGTCGAGGAAGTCCTGAAGGCCGTCAAGGCGCTCAAGAAGACCGGCTGAGCAGGCTCGCCGCTGCGACGCCCGTCGCAGGGCCCTGCATCTGCGCCTCGCGCAGCCAATCCCACCGGGCCGATCCGCCCCACCGAGCTCTCGATGCCCCTGCCCAAACCCCCCGCCAAGCGCGCCGACGTTCTCGGCCGCAACGACTTCGAGTCACCTTCGCCGCACCGCTCCGGAAAGCACGGCGGTCGCGCCCAGCCGGCGTCGGAACCCGCGGCGACGGCAGTGCTGGCGCTCTCCAACGAAGGCACGATGCCGGCGGCGCCGCCGGTCGCCGCGAGGACGAGCGCAGTCGCGGTCCCCGCAATACCGGCGTTGCCGGCGCCGCGCGAGCGGATGCGCAAGGCCCGCGGCAACGGGCCCGCGACGCTGTTCGTGCTCGACACCAACGTGCTGATGCACGACCCGACGTCGCTGTTTCGCTTCGAGGAGCACGACGTCTACCTGCCGATGATCACGCTCGAAGAGCTCGACAGCCACAAGCGCGGCATGACCGAGGTCGCCCGCAATGCGCGCCAGGTGAGCCGCGACCTCGATGCGCTCGCCGCCAACATGCCCCTGCGCGACGGCAGCGGCCGCTCGGAGGGCATCCCGCTCGCCGGCACCGGCCATCGCGAGGCCGGCGGCAAGCTCTTCTTCCAGACCGACCTCATCCACGTCAGCCTGCCGCAGGGACTGCCGCAAGGCAAGGCCGACAACCAGATCCTCGGCGTCGTCAAGGCGCTCGTCGAGCAGAGCCCAACGCGCGACGTCGTGCTGGTGTCGAAAGACATCAACATGCGCATCAAGGCGCGCGCGCTCGGCCTGCCGGCGGAGGACTACTTCAACGACAAGACGCTCGACGACGGCGACCTACTCTACACCGGTACCCTGCAGCTGCCCGGCGACTTCTGGGACAAGCACGCCAAGACGGTCGAGAGCTGGCAACAGGGCGGGCTCACGTACTACCGGATCGGCGGCGACATCGTCGGCACGCTCCTGATCAACGAGTTCGTCTATCTCGAGTCCCCGGGATCGCCGGCGCTCTACGCCAAGGTGATCGAGATCACCGGCAAGACGGCAGTGCTGCGAACGCTCAAGGATTACACCCACCAGAAAAACTCGATCTGGGGCGTGATGGCGAGGAACCGCGACCAGAACTTCGCGTTCAACCTGCTGATGGATCCGGAGTGCGACTTCATCACGCTGACCGGGACGGCCGGCTCGGGCAAGACGCTGATGTCGCTTGCGTCGGGGCTCGCGCAGGTGATGGACGACCGACGTTACACCGAGATCATCGTCACCCGCGTGACGGTGCCGGTCGGCGAGGACATCGGCTTCCTGCCCGGAACCGAGGAAGAAAAGATGGGACCGTGGATGGGCGCGCTCGATGACAACCTCGAGGTGCTGTCGAAGACCGACAGCGGCGCCGGCGAATGGGGCCGCGCCGCGACCAACGACCTGGTGCGCTCGAAGATCAAGATCAAGAGCCTGAACTTCATGCGCGGCCGCACCTTCCTCAACAAGTTCGTCATCATCGACGAGGCGCAGAACCTCACGCCCAAGCAGATGAAGACGCTGATCACGCGCGCCGGCCCGGGAACCAAGATCGTCTGCCTCGGCAATCTCGCGCAGATCGACACGCCTTATCTCACCGAAGGCAGCTCGGGTCTGACCTACGCCGTCGACCGTTTCAAGGGCTGGGCGCACGCCGGCCACGTCACGCTCGCCCGCGGCGAGCGCTCGCGACTCGCGGACTTCGCCAGCGAAGTGCTCTAGCAAGAGCTATCCGGCGGCGCGGTCCGCGCGCGCGGCTGCATGCGAGGGACATCCGCGTCGGCGGATATCCCTTTCGCTTCAGGAGCAGGCGACCGCGATCGGAGTCGCCAGTCCCGATGCGGGCACGGTCCCTTGCCCGTTCGTGACCGTGCACTGCTCGCCGGCTGGCTGCACCACGACCGTGACGGAGTAGATCGTTCCCGCAGCGAGGAGGCCGGGGAAGGCGAATGTGCCGTTGGCGGCGATCGGCAGCTGCACGCTGCCATTGCCGAGCGTGACGCTGGTGCCGGCAGCAAGTCCGCTCACGGTGCCGGTCAGCGAAGCGCTCGCCGCGCACGCCAGCGTCACGTTGGTCACGTTGTCGGTCGCGTTGACCGTGCCGCTCGCATTGCCGACCGCGCAGGTCTGGCCAATCGGTTGCGTCAGCACGGTCACGCTGTAGCTCGCGCCGGCGGCGACCAGGGTCGGGAACTGGAAGGGCCCGTTGGCGACGAGCGTGGTGGTATCGCCGCCATTGTCCTGGACGACGACCGAAAGACCGGTCCCGAGGCCGCTCAAGGTGCCGCCGATCGTTGCGTCGGACGCCGTTCCGCCGCAGGCGACGAGCAAGGCCGCCGACACCACCAGGCCGATTCTGCAAAGCGCACGCATGGGTTCTCCCGCCTCCGGTCGAAGCGACCAGCGCGCACTCTCACCGTGCGACGTTGCTCGTCGATGTCCGCTTGTGTCCGGCGCTTCACACGGACAGGCGCTCGCTTCGGTGGGGTCAGTCCGACGTCGGCGGCGCGACGCTGGCGCGGATCTGCTCGAGTGCCGACGCGTCCTCGATCGTCGTCAGGTCGCCGGGGTCGCGCCGCTCGCAGATCGCCTGGATGGCGCGGCGCAGGAGCTTGCCGGAGCGCGTCTTCGGCAGCGCGGCGACGAAATGGACCCGCGCCGGCCGTGCCACCGAGCCGAGCTGGCCGTCGACCGTCTTCATGACGTCGCCCTCGAGACGAAGCCGCGTGGCGGCATCGGTGAGTGCGCTCGCATCGCGCGGCACGACGAACGCGATCGCGACCTGGCCCTTGATCTGGTCGGCGACGCCGACGACGGCGACTTCGGCGCAGTTCGGATGGCTCGAGATGCTCTCCTCGATCTCGCGCGTGCCGAGGCGATGGCCGGCGACGTTGATGACGTCGTCGGTGCGGCCCAGGATGAACCAGTAGCCGTCGGCGTCGCGGATTCCCCAGTCGAAGGTGTTGTAGAGCTGGCGGCCGGCGATGCTCGTCCAGTAGGTCTGGACGAAGCGCTCGTCGTCGCGCCAGACGGTCTGCATGAAGCCGGGCGGCGTCGGCCCGGCGATCGCGACGATGCCCTTTCTGCCGGGCTCGGCGATGTCCTCGCCGGTTGCCTCGTCGATCAGCCGGACGTCGAAGCCGTACATCGCGACGCCGGGACTGCCGTAGCGGGCCGGCATCGGCGCGACGCCCGTGGCGACGGTCAGGATCGGCCAGCCGCTCTCGGTTTGCCAGTAGTTGTCGATCACCGGCTTGCCGATCCCCTCGGCGATCCACGACGCCGTCGGCTCGTCGAGCGGCTCGCCGGCGAGAAAGAGCAGGCGCAAGCTCGACAGGTCGTGCGCCCGCAGGTGCCTCGGATCCTGCTTCTTCAAGACGCGGATCGCCGTCGGCGCGCTGAACATCGACGTCACGCGGTACTTCTCGACCAGCCGCCACCAGGTCCCGGCGTCGGGCCGGATCGGCAGCCCTTCGTAGAGGATCGTCGCCATGCCGGCGATCAGCGGCCCGTAGACGATGTAGCTGTGGCCGACGACCCAGCCGATGTCGCTGGTCGAGAAGTACGTCTCGCCGGCCTTGCCGCAGAAAATGTACTTCATGGTCGCCGCGAGGGCGACCGCGTAGCCGCCGGTGTCGCGCTGGACTCCCTTCGGCCGCCCCGTCGTCCCGCTGGTGTAGAGCGTGTAGCTCGGATGCGTCGAGTCGACCCAGACACACGGCACAACGTCGTTCAGGTGGCGCTCGCGGCACGCCGCGTAGTCCTCGTCGCGCCCGGGCCTGCGCGCCATCGGCGCGAGGCCGCGGTCGACCAGGAGCACCTTCGGCGGCTTGTGCCGGGCGAGGCGGATCGCCTCGTCGAGCAGCGGCTTGTAGGCGATGACCTTGCCGGCGCGGCTGCCGGCATCGGCGCTGACGATCACCTTCGGCTCGGCGTCGTCGATCCGGTTGGCGAGGCTGACGCTCGCGAAGCCGCCGAACACGACCGAATGGATTGCGCCGATCCGCGCGCAGGCAAGCATCGCGAACACCGCTTCCGGAACCATCGGCATGTAGATGAGCACGCGATCGCCCACGCCGACGCCGAGCCCGAGCAGCACCGCCGCGAACCTCTGCACCTCGGCGTGCAGCTCGGCGAATGTGTAGATCCGTTCTTGGTCGGTCTCGGTCGAGACATAGATCAACGCCCGCTCGGAGGCGCGCGCGGCGAGGTGACGATCGACCGCGTTGTGGCACAAGTTGGTCTTGCCACCGACGAACCAGCGCACGAACGGCGGCCGGTCGGGATCGCAAACCGCCTCGAACGGCGCCCCCCAGTCGATCAGCGCAGCCTGCTCGCGCCAGAACGCGTCGCGATCTTCGAGCGAACGGCGATGAAATTCAGCGTACCTGCTGGCGGCAGCGTCGATCACGGCGGGTTCTCCTTGTCCGGAACTGGGGGCGCGGGCGCCAGTGTCGCGCGGCGCAATGCCTGCGTCGCCGCGATGGCCGTCGCCGATTGTGCCGAGGCCTCGTCGATGACCCAGAATGCGCGCATTCGAGGAGGCCGCCGATGACCCATCTGTGCAGACCCGAGGACTCGACGCTGCTCGTCGTCGACCTGCAGACGCGGCTGATGCCGGCGATCCACGACGGGGAAGCGGTCGTGCGACGCTGCGTCCAGCTCGGGATGGCAGCGCGCGAGCTCGGCATCCACGTCATCGGCACCGAGGAGAACCCGGACCGCCTCGGCCCGCTGGTCAGCGAGATCGCTGCGCTCTGCGATACGACGCTCGCCAAGTTCCACTTCTCCGCTCCTGCCGAAGAAGGGTTTCTTCGCCGCTTGCCGGCCGGCCGCGACACGCTCGTCGTCGCCGGCTGCGAAGCGCACGTCTGCGTGCTGCAGACGGTGATCGGCCTGCTCGAAGCCGGTCACGCAGTGAAGTGGGTGGCGGACGCGATCGGCTCGCGTCACCCGCACGACCGCCTCGTCGCGACCGAGCGCGCCCGCGAGTTCGGCGCCGACGTCGTCACGACCGAGATGGTGATCTTCGAATGGCTCGGCACGAGCCAGCATCCGAAGTTCAAGCGGCTGTTGCAGCTAATTCGCTGACGGTCGGCAGCAATGCGTCAGACGGCGACCACGATACGGCCGCGGACGGCGCCCGCGAGCAGCTCGCGCGCCTTCGCGATCGCGCCGTCGAGCGCAACGTCACCGCCGATGAGGTCGATCGGTTTCGGGTCGAGGTCTGTCGCGAGGCGCCGCCACGCTTCCTCGCGCAGCACGAGCGGCGCCATGACGCTTTCGATTCCCACGAGCGTCACGCCGCGCAGGATGAAGGGCATCACCGTCGCCGGCAGGTCCGAGCCTTGCGCGAGTCCGCAGGCCGCGACGACTCCGCCATGGCGCGTCTGCGCCAGCGCATTGGCGAGCGTGTGGCTGCCGACCGCATCGACCACGGCCGCCCAGCGCTCCTTCTGCAAGGGCTTGCCTGCCGTCGCGAGCGTGTTGCGGTCGACGACGTCGGTAGCGCCGAGATCGCGCAGATAGCCTGCCTCGCCCGCCTTTCCCGTCGCCGCTACAACGCGGTGACCGAGCCTTGCAAGGAGCGCGACGGCAACGCTGCCGACGCCGCCGGTGGCGCCGGTGACGAGCACCTCGCCGCTGCCGGGCCGAACGCCGTGCCGCTCGAGCGCGAGCACGCAGAGCATCGCCGTGTAGCCGGCGGTGCCGATCGCCATCGCCTGCCGGGTTGAGAACGACGGCGGCAGCGCGACGAGCCACTCTCCTCTGAGCCGCGCCCGTTCGGCGAGGCATCCCCAGCGTGTCTCGCCGACGCCCCAGCCGTTGTGGACGACCCTGTCGCCCGGCTGCCAGCGCGGATGGGTCGATTCGACGACCGTGCCCGCGCCGTCGATGCCGGCGACCATCGGCCAGGCGCGCACGATCGGGCTCTTGTCCGTGATCGCAAGCGCATCCTTGTAGTTGATCGTCGAATGCTCGACCCGAACGAGGACATCGCCTTCAGGAAGCGCAGCCTCGTCGACGCTCTTCACCGCGGCGCGAAACCCCGCGTCGTCCTTCTCAAGCAGCAAGGCCTTGAACATCCGCGTCTCCTGATCGCGACCGACGGGCAACGACGATAGCGCAGCCGCGTGGCGACGATGCGCGAACGGCCATCGCGTCCTCGCCCATCGCGTCCGACTGGGACGTAAGGTCTCGTTTCGGCGATTGACGCGCCTGTGGCGGCTCGCCTATGCTGCGCCCCGATGCGAATTCCGCCCCCGGCGCCCGGCCGTACCCTGTCCAACGTTGCCGCAGCGCTCGCCGTGTGCGTCGCAGCGGCGACGGTTCCGGCCCGGGCCGCTCCCGACGACGCGGCTGACCCGGTCGTGAAGCTCCTCGCCGAAAAGGGCCTGCTCGATGCCCCGGCTACGCCCGTCGATCCACACCCCGCAGGTCTGCTCCGCCAGATGCACGACCGCACGACCGAAATGGCGGTCGCGGCGCTCGACCTCGTCGGCGTCCGCTACCGCCGCGGCGGCACTTCGGCCGAAACCGGCTTCGACTGCAGCGGCTTCACCCGCCACGTCTTCGAAATGAGTCTCGGCATGGTGCTGCCCCGCCGGGTCGACGAGCAGGCGTCCGCGCCGGGTCTGGTCGCGGTGAAGCGCGAGGACCTGCAGCCGGGTGACCTCGTCTTCTTCAACACGCTGAAGCGGACGTTCTCGCACGTCGGCATCTACCTCGGCGCCGGTCGCTTCATCCACGCGCCGCGCACCGGTGCCAACGTCCGCACCGACGACATGAGCTTCGCCTATTGGTCGAAGCGCTTCACCGGCGCGCGCCGTCTGGGGGCGACGGCCGCGGTCACGTCCGAGCTGACCGAACCGGTCGCCCCTGCCGCGCCGCTCGCCGCGGGCAGCTGATCGGAGGCAGCCTCCCTGCCGGCGGCCTGCCCGAGCCCGCGAGGCACAATCGCGCATGGCCGACAAGATCATCGCCATCGCCGATCAGCGCTACCGCGCCAGCGTGCCGGCGGTGCCCGAGCGCCTCGAGACACCTACCGGTGTCGTGTACGACCTTCTCGGCCGGCCGTTGCGCGACCTGCGCATCTCGGTCACCGACCGCTGCAACTTCCGCTGCAGCTACTGCATGCCCAAGGAGGTCTTCGACCGCAACTACGCGTTCTTGCCGCATTCGTCGCTGCTCAGCTTCGAGGAGATCACGCGCATTGCGAGTCTGTTCGTCGCGCACGGCGTCAGGAAGATTCGTCTCACCGGCGGCGAGCCGCTCCTGCGGCGCGACCTCGAGCGGCTGGTGGCAATGCTCGCCGAGCTCACCTGCGTCGATGGCGCTCCGCTCGACCTGACGCTGACGACGAACGGCTCGATCCTCGAGCGCAAGGCCGCGGCGCTCAAGGCCGCGGGGCTCGGCCGCGTCACGGTCAGCCTCGACGCGGTCGACGACGCGATCTTTCGTCGCATGAACGACGCCGACTTCCCCGTCGCGGACGTGCTGCGCGGCATCGACGCCGCCGAGCGTGCCGGCCTCGGCCCGATCAAGATCAACATGGTCGTCAAGCGTGGCACCAACGACGCCCAGATCCTGCCGATGGCGCGCCACTTCCGCGGCCGCAACTTCGCGTTGCGCTTCATCGAGTACATGGACGTCGGCGCGACCAACGGCTGGCGGATGGACGAAGTGCTGCCGTCAAGCGAAGTCATCCGTCGCATCGAAGAGGAGTTTGATCTCGCTGCCCTGCCCGCTGCGGTCTTGGGCGAGACGGCCGAGCGTTGGCGCTACGCCGAGTCGGGTGTCGCCGGCGAGATCGGCACGATCTCGAGCGTGACGCGCGCGTTCTGCGGCGATTGCAATCGCGCGCGCCTCTCGACCGAGGGCAAGCTCTTCCTCTGCCTGTTCGCGAGCCGCGGCCACGACCTGCGAGCGCTCGTTCGTGGCGGCGCCAGCGACGCCGAGATTGCAGCGGCGATCGGCCTCGTCTGGCAGCAGCGCAAGGACCGCTACTCGGAGCTGCGTGGCCACGCCCAGACTGAGGCCGGCAACGACGAGCGGCGGGTCGAGATGCACTACATCGGCGGGTGAACGACGCGCCGCAGATTCGCCCCCTCGGCGCCGCCGACCTCGCCGATTACAAGCGGCTGCGCGACGAGATGCTCGCGTTGCATCCGGAAGCATTCACCTCCGACGCCGAGACCGAGGCGAAGAAGGAAGCCGCCGACTACCTGCACCGCCTCGGGCTCGACCGGCGCGATGGCGGCCACTTCGTCCTCGGCGCGTGGCGTCGCCGCCGCCTCGTCGGCGCGATCGGCTGCGAGCGTGAAACACGGCTGAAGGTGCGCCACATCGGCCACATCGTCGGCATGATGGTGCGGGCTGAGGCACGGGGCCAGGGAACCGGAGCGATGCTGCTCGAGGCGTGCATCGCCGAGGCGCGACACGCCGGCATCGAGATGCTAACGCTCAGCGTGACGGCGGAGAACGCAAGCGCCGTCCGTCTCTACGAGCGACACCGTTTCGTCGCCTACGGAACCCTGGAGCGGGCAATCAAGATCGGTGCGCGCTACCACGCCAAGCTGCTCATGGCGTTGACGCTCTGAGCGAGCGACCGGGCGGCAGCATTGGCAGCGGCGTGGACCGGGGAACGCAAGCCGCGCCGTCCGCCATGCTCGCCGCCGATCAGACGATCGGGCGCCGCGTCGCCAGCCGACGCCACGACTCGACGACACTGTCGGGGTTGAGCGAAATCGAGACAATGCCTTCGTCGGCGAGCCAATCGGCGAAGTCCGGGTGATCGCTCGGGCCCTGGCCGCAGATGCCGATGTACTTGCCGGTCGCGCGACACGCCGCGATCGCGCGCGAGATCAGGGCCTTGACCGCCGGATCGCGCTCGTCGAAATCGCGGGCGAGTAGTTCCAGCCCCGAGTCGCGGTCGAGGCCGAGCGTCAGCTGCGTCAGGTCGTTCGAGCCGATCGACATGCCGTCGAAGTGCTCGAGGAACGACTCGGCAAGGATCGCGTTGCTAGGCACCTCGCACATCATGATCACCTTCAGGCCGTCGGTGCCGCCCGCCGCCGCGCGCTTCAGGCCGTGCTCGGCCAGCATCGCGACGACGCGCTCGGCCTGGCCGAGCGTGCGCACGAACGGCACCATGACCTCGACGTTGGTAAAACCCATCTCGCGCCGCACCCGCATCAGCGCTTCGCATTCCATCGCGAACGCTTCGCCGAACGATTCGCTGACGTAGCGCGACGCGCCGCGAAAGCCGAGCATCGGATTTTCTTCCTCAGGCTCGTAGCGCGAGCCGCCGATCAGCTTCTTGTACTCGTTGCTCTTGAAGTCCGACAGCCGGACGATCACCGGCTTCGGCCAGAACGCAGCGGCGATCGTCGCGATCCCTTCGGTGAGCTTGTCGACGTAGAACGCCCGCGGCGACGCATGGCCGCGGGCGACGCTCTCGACCGCCTTCTTGAGGTCGCTGTCGATGTTCGGGTAGTCGAGGATCGCGCGCGGATGCACGCCGATGTTGTTGTTGATGATGAACTCGAGGCGGGCCAAGCCGACGCCCGAGTTCGGCATCTGCGCGAAGTCGAACGCGAGCTGCGGATTGCCGACGTTCATCATGATCTTGACCGGCGAGTACGGCAGCTCGCCGCGCTCGACCTCGGTCACCTCGGTCTCGAGCAGGCCGTCGTAGACGTAGCCCGTGTCGCCTTCGGAGCAGGCGACGGTGACGAGGGCGCCGTCCTTGAGCGCCGTCGTTGCGTCGCCGCAGCCGACGACGGCGGGAATGCCGAGCTCGCGGGCGATGATCGCGGCATGGCAGGTGCGACCGCCGCGGTTGGTGACGATCGCGCTGGCGCGCTTCATCACCGGCTCCCAGTTCGGGTCGGTCATGTCGGTGACGAGGACGTCGCCGGCCTGGACCCGGTCCATGTCGGCGACCGACTCGACGATCCGGACCGGCCCGGTGCCGATCTTCTGGCCGATCGCGCGCCCTTCGGCGAGGACGGCGCTGCTGCCCTTCAGGTTGTAGCGCTGCTCGGCCTTGCCGGCGACCTGGCTCTTCACCGTCTCCGGTCGAGCCTGCAGGATGTACAGCTGGCCGTCGACGCCGTCCTTGCCCCACTCGATGTCCATCGGCCGCGCATAGTGCTCCTCGATGACGAGCGCAGTGCGCGCAAGCTCGGCAACCTCGGCATCGCTCAGCGAATAGCGGTTGCGCTGCTCGGTCGCGGTGTCGACGGTCGTGACGAGCTTGCCGCTCGCGGCGCGCTCCTTGGGCGATGCGAACGCCATCCGGACCAGCTTCGAGCCTAGGTTCCTGCGGATGATCGCCTGCTTACCGTTCCTGAGCGCGGGCTTGTGGACGTAGAACTCGTCGGGGTTGACGGCACCCTGCACGACCGTCTCGCCGAGGCCGTAGCTCGAGGTGATGAAGACGACGTCAGCAAAGCCGCTCTCAGTGTCGATCGTGAACATCACGCCCGCGGTGGCGAGATCGCTTCGCACCATGCGCTGGACGCCGACCGAGAGCGCGACATCGCCGTGCGCGTAGCCCTTGTGCGCGCGGTAGCTGATGGCGCGATCGTTGTAGAGGCTGGCGAAGACCTCGCGCATCTTGGCGAGGACGGCGTCGATGCCGGCGACATTGAGGAAGGTCTCCTGCTGACCGGCGAACGACGCGTCCGGCAAATCCTCGGCGGTCGCCGACGACCGCACCGCGAACGTCGCGCCCGGTGCGCCGGCGCTCAGCCGGTCGAACTCGCGCCGCACCTCGGTCTCGAATGCCGCCGGCAACGGCTGCGCCTCGACCCAGCCCCGGATCTCGGCGCCGGCGTTGGCGAGGGCGCGGACATCGTCGGTGTCGAGCGCGGCGAGCCGTGCCGAAATACGCGACGCGAGACCGCCTTCGGCGAGAAACGTGCGGTAGGCGTGGGCCGTCGTCGCGAAGCCGCCCGGGACGCGGACACCCGTGCCGTTCAACTGGCTGATCATTTCGCCGAGGCTGGCGTTCTTGCCGCCGACGACCTCGACGTCGGTCATCCGCAGGGTCTCGAAGGGGGCGACGAAGGCGGTCGCCAAGTGGCTGGTTGACATGGGAAGACTCGGGGCTCGTGAAAAACCGGCGTCTTCCGACCCTTGCACGCGAGATGGACGCCGCGCCGCCGAAGCTCGTCATCGCGCCGGCGCGGGCCGCTAGCGGTGCGGCGGGGTGCGTTGCGGCGGCAGGAGACGGCGGCGAGGGCGAGCATGCGAAGGAGTCGAAAAGCTGCATCAGATTCTACGAGCCGCGCCCGATCCGGACCGGGGGCTGCCTATCATCGACTGATGAACGAACCAGCACCGCTCGGCGTCGCCGCGGCGCCCGCGGCTTCAGCGCCGCCGCGGCCGACCGTCTTCTTCATCTCCGACGGCACCGGCATTACCGCCGAGACCTTCGGCAACTCGATCCTGTCGCAGTTCGCGATCAAGCCGCGCCACCTGCGACGCCCATTCATCGACACCCCCGACAAGGCCCACCAGGTCGTGCGCGAGATCAACCACACCGCCGACCACGACGGCAGAAAGCCGATCGTCTTCGTCACGCTCGTCAACACCGAGATCCTGTCGATCGTCAAGGAGCAGTCGCACGGCCTCGTGCTCGACATGTTCAACACCTTCATCGAGCCGCTCGAGGCAGAGTTCGGCATCACGTCGAACCACCGCATCGGGCGCTTTTCGGACGTCTCCGACAGCCAGGAGTACAGCGACCGGATCGAGGCGATCAACTTCGCCCTCACCCACGACGACGGCCAATCGGCGAAAAGCCTCGCCGAGGCCGACGTCATCCTGGTCGGCGTCAGCCGCAGCGGCAAGACGCCGACCTCGCTCTACCTGGCAATGCAGCACGGCGTCAAGGCGGCCAACTATCCGCTCATCCCCGAGGACTTCGAGCGCGCGCGGCTGCCGTCGACGCTCGTGCCCTTCAAGACGAAATGCTTCGGCCTGACGATCGACCCGGAGCGGCTGGCACGGATCCGCAACGAGCGGCGCCCGAACAGCAAGTACGCCTCGCTGGAGAACTGCCGCTACGAGGTGCGCGAGGGCGAGACGATGATGAAGCGCGAGGGAATCGCGTGGCTGTCGTCGACGCACAAGTCGATCGAGGAGATCGCGACGACCATCCTGCGCGACGTGCGACCCGATCGGCTGGCGTACTGAGGCGCGGCGCCGACGCCGCCGGCTCGCTCAGGCTCCCAGCATCTGCTCGATGTCGGCAAAGCTCTGCGCCACCTCGATCATGTCGATGACCGTGCCGAGCTGACGCTCGACCTGCGCCCGCGAGATCACTCCCCGCACGCGCGACGGCGAGCCGGCAGTGCCACCCTCGACGACGAGCAGATGGTTGCGACCCTGCTTCCTGAGCGTCGCGACGACGTTGCGGACGGTCGCCAGCTGCATCTGCGCGTGGTCGATCGCGTCGAGCGCCGCCAGGCGAACCATCACGTCGGCGACCGAAAGCTCGTCATAGCGGACGTTGCGCTGCTGGATGATGCGCATGGCGAGAATGCCGTGCAGGTCGGTGCTGGTAATCAGGCCTTCGAGGCTCGGCATCTCGGTGACGACGAAGAGCATCCGGACGCCCTGATAAATCATGATCTGCTCGGCCTGGCGCAGCGTCGTCCCCGGACTTGTCGTCGCTGCCTTTACCTTCGTCAGGTCGGTCATCACTGCAAGCGCGGGCGAGTCGAGCGTCACTGCATCGGTCTGCCAGGGCTGCGCCTGCGCGATGGCGGTGGGAGGCTGCAAACGCCGGGTCGCCAGCGCGCTCTCTGGATGCATGTCGATCTCCTCAGTCGGTACTCGGGCGCTTGCCCGCCGATCACGGTACCCGCAATTGCCGGGAAATGCCACAACGCGGTCATGGGGGTCGGGCGGGAGCCGGCCTTGGGCGTGCTCGCGCCACGCGCTTGCGCAGCGCAACGCCGGCCAGTCACTTCTGCTGCTTGAGGTACGCGATGAGGTCGGCGCGGGCCTGCGCGTCGTCGATCCGGAAAAACATCTTGGTACCGGGGACGAGCGCGCTCGGGTTCACCAGCCAGCGGTCGAGGGTCGCCTCGTCCCAGGTGATTCCGGAGCGCTTCAGCGCCGGCGAATAATCGTAGTCGGCGATGCTCGCGGCGGGCCGGCCGACGATGCCGCGATGCTTGGGCCCGACGTCGTTTTCGTCGATCGAGTGGCAAGCGGCGCACGCCTGGTAGAGCGTCTTGCCGCGCGACGCATCGCCGACGAGGACGTTCGGCGCCAGCGCCGCTGGCTGCGCGAGCGCGGCGAGCGAGGTCCACAAGACCCCGAGGACGGCAACGACGGCGCGCGCGGCTCGCCGGCCGCGCGAAGCGGTGATTCGCATCCTGGCTCCCGGCTCAGGTGATCGTCGCGTCGGCCAGCGCGAACGGGCCGCGAGGAGGGGCGATCGACACCGTCGTGACGCCGAGCATCGTGCGCAGCTGGTCAGCGGCGACGGTGAGCGGGCCCGGGCCGGCGCCCTGCCCGACCGCCGGCTGCGGATACGCCGTCGAACGCGCGGTGTGGAAGGTGATGTTGCCTTCGACCTTCTGCACGATCTGGTGGATGTGGCCGTTCAGGATCGTCACCGCGCCGAAGCGGCGCAGCATCGCGACCGCCTGGTCGCCGTCGCCCGTTCCCCAGCCCCAGGGCTCGTGGACCGTCCACAAAGGCATGTGCGCGAAGACGACGATCGGCGTGCTCGCCGAGCGGGCCTGCAGGTCCGTCGCGAGCCACGCGAGTTGCTCGCTGCCCAGGTTGCCGACACCACCATCCTTGAAGTTGAGCACGTTCACGAGCGCAACGAAGTGAACGCCGGAGTGGTCGAAGCTGTAGTAGCCCTTGTTCGCCGATGCCTTGCCGAAGCGGCGGAAATATTCGGCCGCGCCGGCGTCGAGGGTGTCATGCTCGCCCGGCACCGTGTGCATCTCAGGTGCACGAAGCTCGGCGAGGAGCTGCTGTGCATCGTCGAACTGCGCCGGCTTCGACAGATGGGTGATGTCACCGGTGTGGATGATGAGCGCCGGCCGATCCCGCATGCCGTTGACCAGCGCGATCGTCTGTCGGAGAGTTCCATCGACGTCGGGATTTGCTTCCTTGGCAAAGCCGATGTGGGTGTCGCTGATCTGCACAAAGAGTGGCTTCCCGGCAGCGACGGAGGCGCCGTCGCCCGCGGCGAGCGCGAGTTCGACCGGAGCGAGGATCCCTCCGGCGAGAGTGAAGACGGTTCCGGCACCGCCGTAGGCGAGACACTTGAGCGCGTGCCGGCGCGATTGCGAGGGGGACTGGTCGGACATGCTTGGCTCCTGTTGAACACGACTCCGTGGGGCGGGTGTTCATGCAGACCGGGCAGGCCGGCTGGATATTCCCGCGCCAGCGAAGAGTCCGACCGATTCGCTCAGGACTGGAATAAATTCGACGCCGCGCCGGTCATGCCTACGGAGCCGACGGAACGACATGGGAAACGACGCGGACTGGCGACGATTCGAGCAGCTGGCGATGCCGCATCTCGACGCTGCCTACAACCTCGCCATGTGGCTCACGCGCAATGCCGACGACGCCCAGGACGTCGTCCAGGACGCGCTCCTGCGCGCCATGCGCTACATCGATGGCCTGCGCCTGGAGAGCGCGCGGCCGTGGCTGCTGCAGATCGTGCGCCACACGTGCTACTCGTGGCTGAGGCAGAACAGGCCGGCCGATCATGTCTCGATCGACGACGCCGGCGAAGCCTGGTCGGAGATGGCGGCGCCGTCAACGGGCGAGCCGCCAGCGATCGCGATTCGCCGTGCCGACCACCAGCAGATCAACGACGCGATCGCTGCGCTGCCGGTCGCGTACCGGGAGGCGTTCGTGCTGCGCGAGCTCGAGGATCTTTCCTATCTCGAGATCGCCCGGATCGCCGAGATTCCGATCGGCACCGTGATGTCGCGGCTCGCTCGCGCACGCGGGCTGATGCGCAACGCGCTTGCGCCTGCGGCACGACCGGTGCTGCGCACGGTCGGGCGATCGACACAAGGCGGGGGCGCATGAACACGGCAGCAACGTCCTGGAAGATCGACGCGTTCGTCGATGGCGAGCTCGATCTCGCCGGCCAGCTCGAGATCGAGGAGCGCATGCAGCAGGACGAATCGTTGCGCTCGCGGATCGAGAGCCTGCGCGCCTTGCGCGAGACGGTCCGCGACAAGGCCGAGCGTCACGCCGCACCGGCGGCGCTCCGTGAGCGGATGACGACGATGCTCGATGCGGCGCGCCGCGAATCCTCGGCCCCGGCCGCCACCGCGCCGCGCAGGTCGACGCTGGCGCAGACGCTCGGTCGCTGGCTCGCCTGGCGGCCGCTCGTCGCGGCGACCGCGTTCGTTGCCCTGCTCTCGGTCGCCCTCAACGTCACGCTGCAGGCGTGGAACCAGGAGCGGCTGATGGACGAGGCCGTCGCGAGCCATGCGCGCTCGACGCTCGGCCAGCATCTGGTCGACGTCGCGTCGTCGGACCATCACACCGTCAAGCCGTTCCTCTCGGCGCGGCTTGGCTTTTCGCCACCGGTCCGCGAGCTCCCGCTGCCCGGCTCCGTGTTCCTCGGTGGTCGGGTCGACTATCTCGACGGCCGGCCGGTCGCAGCGCTCGTCTACCGCCAGGGCGAGCACATCGTCAACTCCTTCATCTGGCCGGACACCGGCGGCGACAGCAAACCCGTGCTCGCGTCCGAGCGCGGCTTCCTGGTCGCTCATTGGGTGCAGGGCGGGATGCGCCACTGCGTGATCTCCGACGTCAATCGCGACGAATTCCACCGCCTCGTCGAGGCGGTGCGCTCGGTCTCGGCGGCAGGCTGAGGGCGCCGTCCCGCCGCAATCTCGGACGCGAAGGCAACCCGGGCCGACTCTCGGTCAGTGCGCGAGGCGTACCGGCGCCGAACAATACGCCCAGCCGTCGCGATGCACTGCGCAAGCTCGCCGCGACGGTGCTATCACAGGAGCGTCACATGCAAGCACTGTCCTATTCCACGCTGGACCGCGACGCCCGGCAGCTGTCTTCGTCCGACATCGCCGCGTTCGCAGCGCAGATCAGCGGCGGCGTCCTGAGCGGCGCCGACGCGGGCTACGACGAGGCGCGCAAGATCTGGAACGCGACCGTCGACCGCCGGCCGGCGCTGATCGCGCGCTGCCTGAACGACCGCGACGTCCAGGCCGCGGTGCGCTTCGCCGCTGCAAACCGGATGCTGCTCAGCATCCGCGGCGGCGGCCACCATATCGCCGGCAATGCCGTCGCCGCACGCGGTCTGATGATCGACCTCTCCGGCATGCGCGAGGTCGTCGTCGATGCCGAGCGGCGAACCGCGCGCGTCGCCGCCGGTGCCCTGCTCGGCGACCTCGATCGCGCGTCGCAGGCGCACGGCCTGGCAATCCCGCTCGGCATCAACTCGACGACCGGCGTCGCCGGCCTGACGCTCGGCGGCGGCTTCGGCTGGCTGACGCGGCGCCTGGGGCTGACGATCGATCACCTGCTCGGCGCCACCGTCATCACTGCCGACGGCGAACGGCGCAAGGTCTCGGCGGCCTCGGATCCGGATCTGTTCTGGGCGCTGCGCGGCGGCGGCGGCAACTTCGGTGTTGTCACGTCGTTCGAGTTCCGGCTTCATCCGGTCGGCCCCGAGCTGCACGCCGGACTCGTCGTCTATCCTGCGACGCAGGCACGCCAGGTCCTGCGCGCCTGGCGCGATTTCAACGCGAGCGCGCCCGACGCGTTGAGCGTCTGGACGGTGTTGCGCAAGGCACCCCCGCTGCCGTTTTTGCCCGCATCGGCTCACGGCACCGACGTCGTCGTCTTCCCGCTCGTCTACAGCGGCAGCGTCGAGGATGGCCAGCGCGCCGCAGCGCCAGTGCTGGAATTCGGCACGCCAATCGGGAGCGCCGTCGGACCGACGCCCTACGCCGGGTTCCAGACCGCGTTCGATCCCCTGCTCGCGCCCGGCGGCCGCAACTATTGGAAGTCGAACAACTTCAGGACGCTCACCGACGCCGCGCTCGACGTCGTGATCGAGGCGGCCGCCGCGGTGCCGGGACCCGAGTGCGAGATCTTCCTCGCCCAGCTTGGCGGCGCCATGGCGCGCGTCAAGCCTGCCGATACGGCGTTCGTCGCCCGCGACGTGGGCTACATCATGAACGTGCACGGGCGCTGGTCGGACGCGCGCGACGACGACAAGGTGCGAACGTGGGCGCGCCGTTGCTTCGAGTCTGCGGCCACCTACGCCACCGGTACCGGATACGTCAATTTCCTCACCGAGGATGAGGGCGATCGCGTCGCCGCGAGCTACGGCGCGAACTACCCGCGACTGCAGACGTTGAAGCAACGCTACGACCCGGGCAACCTGTTCCGGATGAACCTCAACATTGTTCCCGCAGCGGTGCCGGCCTGAGAGCCGTCGAAGTCAGCCGATCAGCTCGGCGAAGCGCTGCAGGTCGACGTTGCCGCCGCTGATGAGCACGCCGACGCGCTGACCGCGAAGCGCACTGCCCTGCCGTCGCGCCGCGGCGAAGCCGAGCGCACCGGTCGGCTCGACGACCATCTTCATCCGCTCGGCGAAGAAGCGCATCGCGTCGACGAGCTCGGCGTCGCTCGCCGTCAGGACGTCGGTCACGTCGCGGCGGATGATCGGGAACGTGTGCTCACCCAAATGGAGCGTCTGCGCGCCGTCGGCGATGGTGCGCGGCGTCGCGATCGACACGATCCGGCCGCTCCGGAACGACTGCTGGCCGTCGTCGCCGGCCTCGGGCTCGACGCCGTAGACCTTGCACGCCGGCGAGAGCGCACGCGCCGCAAGCGCCGAGCCAGACAGCAGCCCGCCGCCGCCGAGACAGACAAACAGCGCATCGAGCTCGCCGACCTCGTCGAACAGCTCCTTTGCCGCCGTGCCCTGGCCGGCGATGACGTCCGGGTGGTCGTACGGCGGAACGAGCGTCATGCCGCGCTCGTCGGCGAGGCGGCGGCCGATCGCCTCGCGGTCTTCGCGGTAGCGGTCATAGACAACGATACTGCCGCCGTAGCCTCTGGTCGCCGCGACCTTGGCGGCGGGCGCATCGTGCGGCATGACGATCACCGCCGGCATGCCGAGCTCGGACGCTGCGAGCGAGATCGCCTGGGCGTGGTTGCCCGACGAAAAAGCGACGACGCCGGCGCGGCGCTGGCGGTCGTCGAAGCGTGACAGTGCGTTGAACGCGCCGCGGAACTTGAACGCACCCATGCGCTGGAAGTTCTCGCACTTGAAGAAGACCTTCGCGCCGAGCTCGGCGTCGGCAGTGCGCGAGGTGAGGACCGGCGTCCGGTGCGCATGGCCGGCGATCTGCTTCGCGGCGGCAGCGACGTCGTCGTAGCTCGGCAGCGTCAGCGCCACGGCGGCACCTGCAGGGAGAAAGGACAGCTCATGAAGCACATCGTCTGGTCTCCTTCGGTGCCGGTGCGAACGCGGCTCAGCGCTCGCGCTGCCGCACAGTTTCGTACAAGCAGACCGCCGCCGCCGCGGCGACGTTGAGCGACTCGCCGCCGCCGGGCTGTGGAATCGCCAGCACCGCGGTGCAACGCGCTGCGATGGCGGGGTCGATGCCTTGTCCTTCGTGGCCGAACACCCACGCGCACGGCCAGGGCAGCGCCGTCTCGTCGACCCGGCGCGCAACGTGCGAACTGGTGCCGTAGAGCGGCACCTCGAGCGACGCGAGCATCGCCTCGTCGGCGCCCTCAACGAGGCGCAAGCCGAACTGCGCACCCATTCCGGCTCGCAAGACCTTCGGCGACCACAGCGCCGCGGTGCCGACGAGTGCGATCGCCTGCCTGAAGCCGAACGCCGCGGCGCTGCGCAGCGCGCTGCCGACGTTGCCTGGATCCTGGATCCGGTCGAGGACGAGCGACGGTTCGCGCGCGGCGATGGAGGCGGACGCGGGCATCGCGACGAGGAATGCGATTGGCGCCGGCGATTCGAGCGTACCGAGGCCGGCGAGCAGCGCCGCCGGAACGATGGCAACCTCGTCGCCGGCTTCGGCGAGTCGGCGCAGACGCGGCTCTTGCCACGCCGCCTCGTCGACGATCGCCTGCTGCACCTGCGCGCCCGGCCGCGCCAGCCATGCCTCGCAGAGATGCGCGCCTTCGAGCACGACCGTCCCGAGCCGCCGATACGCCGTCGCGTCGCCGCTGAGCTTGCGCAGGCGCACCAGCAGCGGGTTGCTGCGCGACGTGATCTGCGTGACCCTGCCCACGCCGGCCCGGCTCAAAACAGCCGATCGAGGACGCTACGGACGGGAGCGAAGCTGCGCCGGTGGTGCGGGCACGCGCCATGCTCGAGCAGCGCGCTCAGGTGCTCGGGCGTCGAGTAGCCCTTGTGGCTGTCGAACCCGTATTGAGGATGCTCCTCGTGGAGCTGCATGCACAAGGCGTCGCGGTGCACCTTGGCGATGATCGACGCGGCCGAGATCGAGCGCACCCGGGCATCGCCGCCGACGACGGTGCGGACCGGCATCGCCAGCTGCGGTCGCTGGTTGCCGTCGACGAGGACGATCTGCGGCTGCTGCTCGAGCGCCTCGACGGCACGCCGCATCGCCAGCAGCGCCGCGCGCAGGATGTTCAGGGTGTCGATCTCGGCGACGCTCGCGCTGGCGACGCTGACGCACACGGCGCGCTTTCTGATCTCGCGGTCGAGCCGCTCGCGCTCGTCGGGCGTCAGCAGCTTCGAGTCGTTCAGGCCGCGGATCGTTCGCCTTTCCTCGAGGATCACCGCCGCCGCGACGACCGGGCCGGCGAGCGGGCCGCGGCCGACCTCGTCGACCCCCGCCATCAGTCCGACGACGTCGACGATGCCGCGCAGCTTGGCGGCGCGGAAGAACGTTCGTGCGTGCATCTTGCCTTCAGCGTTGCAGGATCGCCTCGATCGCCGCCGTCGCGAGCGCGCCGGTATCGCGCCGCAGGTCGCGGTGGACCGCTTCGAAGCGGGCCTGCAATGATCGCACCGCCGCTGGGTCGTCGAGCCAGCGAAACGCCGCCGCCGCGATCTTTTCCGGCGTCGCGTCGTGCTGCAGCAATTCGGGGACGGCGTGGTCGCGCAGCAGGATGTTGGGCAGCGAGACCCACGGTTGGTAGTGCATCACCTTGGCCATCTGCCAGCTGAGGATGTGCATGACATAGACGACGACCATCGGCCGCTTGAAGAGCGCCGCCTCGAGCGTCGCCGTGCCGCTGGCGACGAGGGCGACGTCGCACGCCGCCAGCGCCTCGTGGGCACGGCCGTCGAGGATCCGGATCGGCACTTCGGCGGCATGCTCGGCGCGCAGCGCATCGACTGCGGCGCGCAACCCGGGAACGACCGGGACGACGAAGCGCAGCGCCGGCCTCGCCCGGTGCATCGCGGCACAGGTCGCGAACAACCGCGGCGCGATGTACTTGATCTCGGAGCGCCGGCTGCCCGGCAGCACCGCGACGACGCTCTCGTCTTCGCCGATGCCGAGCGCGGCGCGGCTCGCTGCTCGCGGAACCTCGAACGGGATCGTGCTGGCAAGCGGGTGGCCGACGTAGACGGCGTGGATGCCGCGCCTCGCATAGATCTCGGGCTCGAACGGAAAGACGCACAGGACGAGGTCGGCGGCGCGGCCGATCTTGCCGATCCGGCCGCCGCGCCAGGCCCAGATCGAGGGGCTGATGAAATGGACCGTCCTGATTCCAGCCGACTTCAGCTTCAGCTCGACGCCGAGATTGAAGTCGGGCGCGTCGACGCCGATGAAGACGTCGGGCCGCTCGCCGAGCAAGCGCTCGACGAGGCGGTTGCGGATCGCGAGGATCTCGCGGAAATGGCCGAGCACCTCGAAGTAGCCGCGCACCGCGAGCTTGTCGTGCGGCCACCAGGCGACGAAGCCCTGCTCGGCCATGCGCGGGCCGCCGATTCCCGCCGCGGCGAGCGAGGGCCAGCGCGTCCGCAGGCTCGCCAGGAGGGCGCAGCCGAGGAGGTCGCCCGACGCCTCGCCCGCGACCATCGCGAAGCGCGGGGACTCGGTGGTCATCGCCGCTCGAGCGCGGTCAACGTGCGATGCCGCGCGTCGCGGCGGCGAGGAAGCTCGTCATCAGCGCGACCTCGTCCGCCGCCTCGGGCGCGCTCTGCGCGAGCTCGCCGACGCGGCGCTTCGCCTCCTCGAACGCGAGGCCTTCGCGATAGAGCAGCCGGTGCATCCGCTTGACGGCGGCGATCCGGCCGGCGTCGAAGCCGCGCCGGCGCAGGCCCTCGATGTTGAAGCCGCGCACAACGAGCGGGTTGCCGTCGACCATCATGTACGGCGGCACGTCCTGCGAGACGTGGCTCTGGAAGCCGCACATGCTGTGCGCACCCATCTTGACGAACTGGTGCAGCCCGCTCTGCGCTCCGACGATCGCCCAGTCGCCGAGTTGGACGTGGCCAGCGAGGCCGGCGTAGCCGGCGATGATCGTGTGGCTGCCGACGGTGCAGTCGTGGGCGATGTGCACGCTGTTCATGATCCAGTTGTCGTCGCCGATGCGCGTCGCGCCGGCGTCCTGAACCGTTCCGGTGCTGATCGTGCAGAACTCGCGGATCGTGTTGCAATCGCCAATGACGAGCGCGGTGTCCTCGTCGGCGTACTTCTTGTCCTGCGGCGCGCCGCCGATCGAGTTGAACTGCCAGATGCGGTTGCCGCGGCCGATCGTCGTCCTGCCTTCGATCACGCAGTGCGGCCCGACCATGCTGCCGGCGGCGATCCGCACACCCTTGCGGATGATGCTGTAGGCGCCAATCTCGACGTCGTCGGCGAGTTCGGCGCCCGGCTCGACGATCGCCGTCGGGTGCACGCTCGCCATTCGCCCTGACGCCCTACCCGACCGTTCGTACCGCGCACATCAGCCCGGCCTCGACGGCGGTCTCGCCGTCGACGCTGGCGCGCGCATGGAACTTGAAGATGCCGGACTTCATCCGGTCGAGCGTGACGTCGAGGATCATCTGGTCGCCGGGCTCGACTGGCCGCTTGAATCGTGCCGAGTCGATGCCGGCGAAGTAGTAGATCGACTTGTCGTCGGGCTTGGCATCGACTGCGTCGTACGACAGCAGCGCCGCCGCTTGCGCAAGCGCCTCGAGCATCATCACGCCCGGCATCACCGGCCGGTGCGGGAAGTGGCCGACGAAGTACGGCTCGTTCATGGTCACGTTCTTGAGCGCCTTGATCCGCTTGCCGTGCTCGAGCTCGAGAACGCGGTCGACCATCAGCATCGGATAGCGATGCGGCAGCTTCTTGAGGATGTCGTGGATGTTCAGCGTCATGGCGACTTCTTCTCCAGCGCTCGCACCCGCTCGCGCAACGCGTGCAGGTTGCGCAAGGTGGCCGCGTTCTTCTCCCATGATGCATTGTCGTCGAACGGGAACGAGCCGCTGTAGAAGCCCGCCTTGGCGATCGAGCGCGAGACCTGCGTCGCGCCCGAGATCTGGACGTGGTCGGCGATCGTCACGTGGCCGTTGATGCCGGCGCCGCCGCCGATCATGCAGTGGGCGCCGATCACCGCGCTGCCGGCGATGCCGACGCAGCCGGCGATGGCCGTGTGCTCGCCGACCCTGACGTTGTGGCCGATCATGACGAGGTTGTCGATCTTGACGCCGTCGCCGATGACGGTGTCGCCGAGCGCGCCGCGGTCGATGCAGGTGTTGGCGCCGATCTCGACGTCATCGCCGATGACGACGCGGCCGAGCTGCTCGATCTTCTCCCAGCGGCCGCGGTCGGGCGCGAAGCCGAAGCCGTCGGCGCCGAGCACGGCGCCCGGATGGACGATGCCGCGGGCGCCGATCGTGGTGCCGGCGACGACGCTAACGCGTGGACCGAGCCGCGTCCCGGCGCCGATCCGGCAACCGGACTCGACGATCGCGTGGGCACCAATCGTCGCGCCGTCGCCGATCTCGGCACCCGCCTCGACGACCGCGAACGCGCCGACCGCGACGTCGGCGCCAAGACGCGCGCCCGGGTCGACGACGGCGCGCGAGTCGATGCCGCGGCGCGCCGGCGGCGCCCCGCGCTCGACCCACCACTGCGTCAGCCTGGCGAAGTACAAGTAGGGATCCGGCGTGACGATCGCGCTGCCGCGCCCGGCGGCGGGCTCGCGAAACGCCGGTGCGACGATCACGCACGCGGCACGCGTCGACGCCAGCTGCTTCGCGTAGAGAGGATTGGCGAGGAACGAAATCGATGCCGGCCCGGCCAACTCGAGCGGGTCGATCGAGCCGATCTTCGTCTCCGGATCGCCGACCAGTTCGCCGCCGAGCCGCTCGATGATGTCGCGAAGCCGGACTTCGCCCATCGTGCCGAACCTGTTACTTGCCGGTGGCGGTTTGGGCGTTGAGCGCCTTGATCACCTTGTCGGTGATGTCGACCTTCGGGCTCCAGAAGACGGCCTCCTGCAGGATCAGGTCGTACTTCTCGGTCTCGAAGATCTGCTTGATGACGCGGTTGGTCCGCTCGACGACCGTCGCCAGCTCCTCGTTCTTGCGCTGGCTGAGGTCTTCCTGGAACTCGCGCCGGCGCCGCTGCAGCTCGCGATCCTGGTCGACGAGCTCGCGCTGGCGCCGCGTCCGTTCGGTCTCGCTGAGCGTCGGCGCGTCCTTGTCGAGCTTGTCGCTCGCCGCCTTCAGGCGGTTCGTGAGCTCGGTCAGGTCCTTCTCGCGCTTCGAGAACTCGGCTTCGAGCTTGGCTTGCGCGGCCTTCGCCGGAACCGCGTCGCGGAGGACGCGATCGCTGTTGACATAGCCGATCTTCAGCTCCTGCGCCGAAGCTGCCACCGTCGCGCCGGCGAGGAGCGCCGCGGCGAGCAGCGATTTCACGATGTGGCTGTTCATCAGAAGGCGGTCCCGATCTGAAACTGAAGCCGCTGGATTCTATCTTCCGGCTTCTTGCGGACCGGGTATCCGTAACTGAGCTTGAGCGGCCCGACCGGAGAGATCCAGCTGACCCCCAGTCCGGCCGAAGCACGCAGGCTGTCGAAGGTCAGTTTCTCGTTCTCGCCCCAAACGTTGCCAGCATCGGCATAGAGAAAGATGCGCAACGTGCGGTCGGCGTTGGCGCCGGGAACTGGTACGTAGAGCTCGTTGTTGATGTTCAAGCGGCGGTTGCCGCCGATGAAGGCGCCGGTGACGTCGACCGGACCGAGCGAGCCCTGCTCGAAGCCGCGCACCGTGCCGAGACCACCGCCGTAGAAGTTCTTGAAGATCGGATACGGCCGTCCGGCCAGGCCCTTGCCGTATCCGAGCTCGGCGTTGACGCCGAACGTGAACGCCCGGGTGAATGCGATGTACTGCTGGCCCTGGAGGTTGGCGCGGAAGTACTGCGCATCGCCGAGCGGCGCATAGTCGATGTTGACACGCGTGAATCGCCCGGCCGTCGGCACCAGGGCGCTGTCGCGGTTGTCGCGCGTCCAGCCGATCGTCAAGGGTACCGAGCTGCTGGTCTCGCCGAACTCCTCGCGATAGAGGAAGTAGCTGTTCGGCAGCGCCGTCGCGCCCTTGATCTCGGTCCGCTCGGCACCGATGCCGAAGAAGACGGTGTCGTACTCGCTGAACGGAACGCCGAACCGGATCGCGAAGCCAGGCGTCACGAGCTGGTATTCCTCGCCCTGACTGTTGATCGGCCGGCTGGTCCGGTAGTAGACGTCGAACGCGCGCGAAATTCCGTCGATCGTAAAGTACGGATCGACGGTGCTCACCACCAGCGTCCGGTTGTACTTGCTCGTGTTGACCTCGATGCCGAGGTAGTTGCCCGAACCGAAGATGTTGTCCTGCTTGATCGATGCCGTCAGCGACAGCTTGTCGGCCGACGAATAGCCGGCGCCGAGCGAGAGGTTGCCGGTCGGCTTTTCCTTGATCGTCACCGTCATGTCGACCTGGTCGGCCGAGCCCGGGACCTCGGCCGTGTCGACGCTGACATCGCTGAAGTAGCCGAGACGGTCGACGCGGTCGCGCGAAAGCTTGATCTTGCGGCCGTCATACCACGACGACTCGAACTGGCGGAACTCGCGTCGGATCACCTCGTCGCGCGTGCGCGTGTTGCCGGCAATGTTGACCCGGCGCACGTAGACGCGGCGCTGCGGCTCGGCGACAAGCGTGACGACAACGCGGCCGTTGGCGCGGTCGATCTCGGGCCGCGCATCGACCTTGGCGAACGCGTAGCCGAAGGTACCGAAGCGATCGACGAAGGCGCGCGTCGTCTCGGCGACCGCGGAGGCGCGGTAAGGGTCGCCGGGCTTGATCGTCACCAGCGTCTGGAAGTCGGCCTCCTTGCCCAGGTAGTCGCCCTCCAGCTTGACGCCTGTGACCGTGTACGGCTGGCCTTCCTTGACGTTGATCGTGATCGTGATGTCCTGCTTGTCGGGCGAAATCGTCACCTGCGTCGACTCGACGTCCATCTCGAGATAGCCGCGGTTCTGGTAGTACGCGCGCAGCGTCTCTAGGTCGGCATTGAGCTTGGCGCGCGAATAGCGGTCGCCTTTCAGATAGAAGTTCAGCCAGCCGCCGTCGTTGAGCTCGAACTGGCCCTTGAGCGTCCGCTCCGAGAAGGCGTGGTTGCCGACGATCCGGATCTCGCGGATCTTCGCCGGCGCGCCCTCGGTGACGGTGAACGTCACGTTGACCCGATTGCGCTCCTGCGGCGTCACCGTGGTCACGACCTCGGCGCCGTACAGGCTCTTGGTCAGGTACTGGCGCTTCAGCTCCTGCTCCGCCCGGTCGGCGAGCGCCTTGTCGAACGGCAGGCCTTCGCCGATGCCGAAGTCCTTCAGCGACTTGATGAGCGAGTCTTTCTCGAACTCGTGCAGGCCGACGAAATCGATGTTGGCGATGACCGGCCGTTCCTCGACGATGACGACGGCGACGCCGTTCTCGATGTCGATCCGGACGTCCTTGAAGAGGCCGGTCGCGAAGAGGGCCCGCAGCGCCGCCGAGCCCTTCTCGTCGGTGTAGGTGTCGCCGATCCGAAAGGGCAGCGCGGCGAAGACCGTGCCGGCGTCGGAGCGCTGCAGGCCCTCGACCCGGATGTCCTTCAGCACGAACGGCTCGACGGCGAGCGCCGCGCCAACGTGCAGCGCCATCGCAACGGCGACCGAGAGCGGGGACAGCCCGCGAAGACGCGGGCGGGAGGGCGAACGTGCGGTGGAGCGGGCGCGGGGAACGAGAAAAGGCATGCCGTCGGTCATTGCAGACCCAGCAGGCGGGCCATGTCGTTGTAGAGCGCCAGGGACATCATCATCAGCATGATGGCAACCCCGCCGCGCTGCAGCCTGTCGAGCCACAGGTCGGAGACCTGACGTCCCGTCACGGCCTCGAAAAGATAATACATGAGGTGCCCGCCATCGAGGACAGGCAACGGCAACAGGTTGAGAACGCCGAGGCTCACGCTGACGACGGCGAGAAAGCCCAGGTAGTAGGCGAGGCCGAGCCGGACCGACTGGCCGGCGTAGTCGGCGATCGTCACCGGCCCGCTCAGGTTCTTGAGCGACGCCTGGCCGATGATCATCTTGCCGAGCATCTTCAGCGTCAGCGTCGACATCTGCCAGGTCTGCGTCAACGCGCTCGTCATGCCTTCGACCGGACCGTAGCGCACCGATGTCATCTCGGCCGGCTGGCCCGGGTACAGCTCGAGCCGGCCGACGCGGCTGCCGGCGTCGATCGCGATCCGCGGCGTGACGACGAGCTCCATCCTCGTCCCGCCGCGCTCGATCCGCCAGTGCATCGGCTGTGCTGTGCCGCTCTTGCCGCTGTTGCGGATCGCGTCGCGCGCCTGGCTCGCGTCGTCGATCGGCACGCCGTCGATGGCGACGATGCGGTCGCCCTGCTTCAGTCCCGACGCCGCGCCGGCGCCGCCAGGCTCGACCTTGCCGAGCACCGGCTCGCTCCATGCGCTGCCCAGGCCGATCCGCTGCATCGTTTTGGCATCGACGTCGGCAGCGCCGAGCGATGCCAGGGCGAGATGGACGCGGCGCTGGCCACGGCCGTCGTGCGTGCTGACGAGTAGGTCGATGTCCTCTGCGTGCAGCATTGCCTGCGTCGCCTGCCAGCGCAGATCGGTAAGCGAGCGCACGTCCTGCCAGTCGGAGCCCTCCTGCGACCAGGCGCGCACCCAATCGCCGGCGCGCATGCCGGCGCGCTCGACGACGCTTCCCGCGGCCGGTGGACCGATGACGGCCTTCGGCTCGTCGACCCCGATCCAGTGCGCTGCCGAATACAGCACCACCGCCAGCAGCAGGTTGGCGATCGGTCCGGCGACGACAATCGCCGCGCGCTGCCAGAGCGGCTTGCGATTGAAGGCGCGGTCGAGCTCGCTCGCCGCTACCTCGCCTTCGCGCTCGTCGAGCATGCGCACGTAGCCGCCCAGCGGCAGCACGCAGACCACGAACTCGGTGCCGTCCGGGCGCGATTGCCGGCGCCAGAGGACGCGGCCGAAGCCGATCGAGAAGCGCAGCACCCTGACGCCGCAGGCGACCGCAACGCGATAGTGGCCGTACTCATGAACGACGATGAGAACGCCGAGCGTGACGAAGAAGGCGAGGAGGGTGACCATCATCGCGACTCGCGTTCGGAGCCGCGCGGCAGCAGCGGCGAGCTCGGGGCGGCGATCTTCATCGGGCGAAGCCTCTCAGGATCTCGGCTGCTCGCCCGCGCGCTTCCTGGTCGAGCGCGAGCAGGGACTCGAGTGAATCGGCCGCGTCCCGCGCAGGCGCCAGGGCCTCGAGGGTGCGGCAATTGACCGTGTGAATCCGGTCGAAGCGAATGGTTCCGGCGAGGAATGCCGCCACCGCCTCCTCGTTCGCTGCGTTCAACACTGCGGTCGTGCCGGCGGGCGCGCGCAGTGCGTCCCACGCCAGCCCGAGGCCCGGATAGAGGCCGAGGTCGGCGGGCTCGAACGTCAGCGCCGCGAGAGTTCGCCAGTCGAGCGCATCGGCGCCCGACGCGAGCCGCTCGGGCCAGGCAAGACCGTAGGCGATCGGCACCCGCATGTCGGGCGTGCCGAGCTGCGCGAGCACCGACTGGTCGCGGCAGACAACCATCGAGTGGATGATGCTCTGCGGATGGATGACGACCTCGATCTGCTGGGGCGCGAGGTCGAACAGGTAGTGCGCTTCGATCACCTCGAGCGTCTTGTTCATCATCGTCGCCGAGTCGACCGAGATCTTGCGACCCATGACCCAGTTCGGATGCGCGCACGCCTGGTCGGGAGTAACGTCGGCGAGCGTCGCCGGTTCGCGCCCGCGGAACGGGCCGCCGGATGCAGTGAGGACGATGCGCTCGACGCGGGCCTTCCACTGCGAGCGGTCCTCGGGCAGGCACTGGTAGATCGCCGAGTGCTCGCTGTCGATCGGCAGCAGGGTCGCACCGCCCCGCGCGACCGCGCGCATGAAGAGCGCGCCGCCGACGACGAGTGCTTCCTTGTTGGCAAGGAGCAGGCGCTTCCCTGCGGTGGCGGCGGCCAGGCACGGCGCCAGCCCGGCAGCGCCGACGATCGCCGCCATCACGATGTCGGTCTCGGGATGTGCCGCGAGCTCGCACAGCGCGCCGGCGCCGCTCATGACTTCGGTCGTGACGCCGGCGCCGCGCAGACGCTCGGCCAGCATCCGGCCCTCCGGCGCGGTCGTGACGACTGCGTAGCGCGGCCGGAAGCGCTCGCATTGCGCGAACAGCTCGTCGAGGCGACGGTTCGCCGTCAGCGCGAAGATCTCGAAGCGGCCGGGATGCCTCGCGGCGACGTCGAGCGTCGCCATGCCGACCGAGCCGGTCGCACCGAGTACGCAGAGACGCTGCCTGTGCGCACCCTCCTGCATCGTGCGCGCGCTCACAGCATCACCAGCGCGAGCGCGATCGGGAACACCGGCAACAGGCCATCGACGCGATCGAGGATGCCGCCGTGGCCGGGCAGCAGCCCGCTGCTGTCCTTGGCGCCGGCGCTGCGCTTGACGAGCGACTCGCACAGGTCGCCGACGACGCTCATCGCGACCAGGAAGACGACGACGAGCGCGACGCCGATGTAGCCGACGCGGTGGGCGACGATCGTATAAAGGCTTGCGCCGGGAAGCTGCGCGACCGCGTCAAGGGCGAGCCACGCGGCCGCGACGACGAGCGCCCCGACCATCCCGCTCCAGACGCCTTCCCAGCTCTTGCCCGGGCTGATCGCTGGTGCGAGCTTCCTCTTGCCGAAGGCGCGGCCGCCGAAATAAGCCCCGATGTCGGCAGCCCAGACGAGGAAGAAGGCGGAGAGGATGAAGTTGAGGCCGATCGCCTTCGCGTTGGCAAGCGCGAGCCACGCGGTCCAGAGCGCCACCAGGCCGATCGCCCAGCGCAACGGCCTCGGCAGGCGCGGCCAGCCGGTGACGCCGGCGCGCAGGACCCAGGCGCTGCCCAGGACCCAGATCGCGAGTGCAGCCCACCAGGCAAGGCGAGGCGCCGTCGTCGTCCAGCCGGCGAAGAGGGCGAACAGGCAGGCGACACCAAGCACGCCGCCAAGCGCGAGCGCAAGGGCGCCGGCGTCGTTCAGGCGCGACCACTCCCAGCCGGCGAGCGCGATCGCGATCAACGTCAACGTCGCGAACGGCCACACCGTCCTCACGATCAGCGTCGGCAGCAGCAAGGCCAGCAGCACGACGGCGGTGAGGATGCGCTGCTTGAGCACGTCAATGCCCGCTGGCGACGAGCTCGGCAGCGTCGGGGACAGCACCGAAGCGGCGCTCCCTGCGCGCGTACTGGGCGAGCGCCGAATCGAGCTCCTCGGTGCCGAATTCCGGCCAGAGGCAGTCGGTGAAGACCAGCTCGGAGTAGGCGACCTGCCAGAGCAGGAAGTTGCTGATGCGGATCTCGCCGCCGGTGCGGATGAAGAGATCGGGGTCCGGCGCGTAGCTGAGCGCCATGTAGCGGTTGAGTGTCGCCTCGTCGAGCTGCTCAGGCTGCACCCCGGCGCGCATCGCCTGGCGGGACGCCTCGACGATGTCCCACCGGCCGCCGTAGTTGAACGCGACCGAGAGATGGATCTTGGTGTTGTGGCGGGTGCTGTCCTCGGCGTGCTGCCACGCCTGGCGCAGCTTCTCCGAGACTTGCGCGCGATCGCCGATGATGCGCACGCGCACGCCGTCGCCGGCGAGCTTGGCGAGGTATTTCGAGACCGCGACCAGCACCAGGCCCATCAGTCCGGAGACCTCCTCGCTCGGCCGCTTCCAGTTCTCGGACGAGAACGCGAACACGGTCAGATATTCGATGCCGCGCTCGGAGCACGCGTGCACCGTGCGGACGAGCGCGTCGACGCCCTGCTTGTGACCGAAGAAGCGCGGCATGTGCCGCTTCTTGGCCCAGCGGCCGTTGCCGTCCATGACGATCGCGACATGGCGCGGCACGGCCGGGGCCGGCTCCGGACGTTCGCTCATCAGACGGCCATGATCTCGGCTTCCTTCGCCGAGCTGAGCCGGTCGATCTCGGCGATGGTGCGGTCAGTGAGCTTTTGCAGCTCGTCGAGCGAGCGTCGCTCTTCGTCCTCGGTGATTTCCTTGTCCTTCATCAGCCGCTTGGCGTGCTCGTTGGCATCGCGGCGAAGATTGCGGACGGCGATCTTGGCCTCCTCGGCGGCGTGGCGGACAACCTTCGTCAGCTCGCGCCGGCGCTCCTCGGTCAGCGCGGGCATCGGCACCCTTAGCAGGTCGCCCTGCGCCGACGGGTTGAGGCCGAGGTCGGATTCGCGGATCGCCTTCTCGATCTTCGCGCCCATGCCCTTCTCCCACGGCTGGACGCTGATCGTGCGGGCGTCGAGCAAGGTCACGTTGGCGACCTGGCTGATCGGCACGCTCGAGCCGTAGTAGTCGACGTGGACCTGGTCGAGCAGCCCGGTGTGGGCACGGCCGGTGCGGATCTTCTGCAGGTCGCTCTTGAACGACTCGATCGAGCGGCCCATCTTCTGCTCGGCCGTTTTCTTGATGTCTGCAATCGTCATCGCAGGACTCCTACACGTGAACGAGGGTGCCCTCGTCTTCGCCTTGCACGACTCGCTTCAGGGCACCGGGCTTGAAGATGCTGAAGACGCGGATCGGCAAGCGCTGGTCCCGGCAGAGCGCGAACGCGGTCGCGTCGAGCACCTGCAGGTTCTTGACAATCGCCTCGTCGAAGCTGATGCGCACGTAGCGCGTCGCGCGTGGATCCTTCTTCGGGTCGGCGCTGTAGACGCCGTCGACCTTAGTCGCCTTCAGCACGACCTCGGCGCCGATCTCGGCGCCGCGCAGCGCCGCGGCAGTGTCGGTGGTGAAGAAGGGATTGCCGGTGCCGGCGGCGAAGATCACGACCTTGCCTTCCTCGAGGTACTGAAGCGCCTTCGGCCGCACGTACGGCTCGACGACCTGCTCGATCGCGATCGCCGACATGACGCGCGCGACGAGGCCTTCCTGGCGCATCGTGTCGGCGAGCGCGAGCGCGTTCATCACGGTCGCGAGCATGCCCATGTAGTCGGCCGTCGCGCGGTCCATCCCGACCGAGCCGCCTGCGACGCCGCGGAAGATGTTGCCGCCGCCGATCACGACCGCGACCTCGCAGCCGAGCCGCGTCACTTCCTGCACTTCGCGCACGATGCGAACGATCGTCGCGCGATTGATGCCGTACGCGTCCTCCCCCATCAAGGCTTCGCCGGAAAGCTTGAGCAGGATCCGCTTGTACGCCGCCATGCGGTCGACTCCTTGATGCTTCAGGTCGGGCTGAAGTCTAGCCGCGACCCGTGAAGCTCTCCGCCTCGCTCAAGCGCCCTTGGCGGCTGCCACCTGGGCCGCGACCTCGGCGGCGAAATCGCCGGTCTTCTTCTCGATGCCCTCGCCGACGACGTAGAGCGTGAAGGCGTGGATGCGAGTGCCCTTTTCCTTCAGCATCTGCTCGACCGTCTGCTTGTCGTTCTTGACGAACGCCTGGTTGTGCAGGCTGACTTCCTTCAGGTACTTTGCGACCGAGCCCTCGACGCGCTTGGCGACGATCTCGGACGACTGGGCGGCCTTGCCCTCGGCCTTGGCCTTCTCGGCGTCCTCGGCCGCCTTTTGCGTCGCGACCCTACGCTCGCGGTCGACCAACGCCGCCGGCACGTCGGCCGATACGAGCGCCACCGGCTTCATCGCCGCAACGTGCATCGCGACGTCCTTGGCGGCTGTCTCGTCGCCCTCGAACTGGACGAGGACGCCGATCCGCGTCCCGTGCAAGTAGCTCGCGAGCTTGCCTCCGCCGGCGTAGCGCTGAAATCGCCGGATCGTCATGTTCTCGCCGATCTTGCCGATCAGGCCCTTGCGCACATCCTCGACCGTCGGGCCGAACCCGTCCTGGCTGAGTGGCAGGCGGGCGAGCGCATCGACGTCGGCCGGGTTCTGGTTGGCGACCAGCGTCGCAAGCGAGCGCGCGAGGGCGAGGAAGGAGTCGTTCTTGGTGACGAAGTCGGTCTCGCAGTTGACCTCGACCAGCGCGCCGGTCGTTCCGGCAACCGATGCCGCGACGACGCCTTCGGCGGCGATTCGCGATGCCGCCTTGCCGGCCTTGTTGCCGAGCTTGACGCGCAGCAGTTCCTCGGCGCGGTCCATGTCGCCGTCGGCCTCGGCGAGCGCCTTCTTGCACTCCATCATGGGCGCGTCGGTCTTTGCCCGCAGCGCGCCGACCATGCTTGCGGTGATTGCCGCCATCGTCTGCTCCTTGGTCCGGGCGCCGCGTCGCGGCGCCCGTCTCGATCCGATTCATGAAAAAGGGGCTGTATCAGCCCCTGGGTCCGCCCGCCGTGCGGCGAGCCGGGGCCATGCTTAGGCCGCCGCTTCGTCGACTTCGACGAACTCGTCGCCCTGGGCGGCGCCCTGCACCACCTCGTTGGCGGCGTTGGCCTTGCCCTCGAGCACGGCGTCGGCGACCGCTTTCGCGTACAGCGCGACTGCCTTCGACGAGTCGTCATTGCCCGGAATGACGTAGTCGATGCCGATCGGCGAGTGGTTCGAGTCGACGACGGCGACGATCGGGATGCCGAGCTTCTTCGCTTCGGCAACGGCGATCTTGTGAAAGCCGACGTCGATCACGAACATCGCATCGGGCAGCGCGTTCATGTCCTGGATGCCGCCGATGTCCTTCTCGAGCTTGGTCAGCTCGCGCTCGAACATCAGGGCTTCCTTCTTGATCACGGCCAGGGTGCCGGAATCCTTCTGGGCCTGCATGTCCTTGAGCTTCTTCAGCGAACCCTTGACCGTCTTGAAGTTGGTCAGCATGCCGCCGAGCCAGCGCTGGTCGACGTAGGGCATGCCGCAGCGCTTGGCTTCCTGCGCGATCACCTCGCGCGCCTGGCGCTTGGTGCCGATCATCAGGATCGTGCCGCGGCGCGCCGCAAGCTGGCGAACGAACTTCATCGCGTCCTCGAAGAGCGGCTGCGTCTTCTCGAGGTTGATGATGTGGATCTTGTTGCGATGGCCGTAGATATACGGGGCCATCTTGGGGTTCCAGAAGCGCGTCTGGTGTCCGAAATGGACGCCGGCTTCCAGCATTTCACGCATCGTGATCGTCATGAGCTTCCAAAAGGTTGGTTCTAGAATCCGGCTCCGATCGCGGCACGTTCGATCTGTGCAGTGACACCCTGAAGACAGCCGGTTCGCGGATGAAGCGGCTTCCACGCCCGACTGCCGTGGCCTTCCGGATGAAGGCCGATCGGTCCAGGCTGCTCGTCCGCTCGAGGCAAAGCACCAAATTCTAACATTGCGATGGCCGACGACCTCACCGAAGCGCGTCGCCGGATCCTGACCGGCGCGGCGACGGCACGGGGGTTGGTCGACCGCGCCCTTGCGATCGCCGGGACACCGCCGGCCGCAGCCGCGTTCGTGGCGGCGAGCGCGGCCGCCGCCGGCGCTGCCGCCGACGCCGCCGATGCCGCCATCGCCGCCGGCCGCGATCCCGGCGCTCTCGCCGGCCTCGCGGTCTCGGTGAAGGACCTCTTCGACGTCGCCGGCGAGGTGACTGCCGCTGGCTCGACGATCCTGCGCGAGACGCCCGCCGCCGTGGCCGACGCGCCCGCAGTCGCCCGCTTGCGCGCCGCTGGCGCCGCGTTCGTCGGCCGCACCCACATGACCGAGTTCGCGTTCTCCGGCGTCGGCCTGAACCCGCACCTGCCGCTGCTCGCCAACCCGGCGACCCTCGCGCTCGACCCCGTGCCCCGCATCCCCGGTGGCTCGACCTCGGGCGGCGCGGCATCGGTCGCGACCGGCGCGGCGTGGGTCGCGCTCGGCTCCGACACCGGCGGATCGATCCGTATCCCTGCCGCACTGCAAGGCGTCGTCGGCTTCAAGAGCACGGCACGGCTGGTACCGACTGCGGGCGCGGTGCCGCTCTCGACGACGCTCGACACCGTCGCCGCGATGACCCGTTCGGTGCGTGATGCGGTCATCGTCCACGAGGTGCTCGCAGCGCGCACCGTGCGACTTGAGCGGCGGCCGCTCGACAGTTGGCGCTTCGCGGTGCCGAGCACCCTCGTCCTCGATGGCCTGGAGCCGGCGGTCGCGCGGGCCTTCGAGCGCAGCGTGGCCGCCTTGTCGGCGGCCGGCGCCGGCATCGCGACCATCGCGCTCGCGCCACTCGCCGACGTCGCTTCGATCAATGCCGGGGGCGGCTTCTCGCCGGCCGAGGCGTGGGCGTTTCACCGCCGCTGGCTGGTCGGGCGCGAGGCCGACTACGACCCCCGCGTCGCGCAACGAATCCGGCGCGGCGAGAAGATGAGTGCGGCCGACTACATCGAGCTGCTCGCAGCGCGCCGCGACTGGACCCTTCGCATGGAACGCGCGCTCGAAGGCATCGACGCGCTGCTGACGCCGACCGTGCCGATGGTGGCGCCGCCAATCGCGCCGCTCCTCACCGACGACGCTGCCTTCTTCGCGACCAATGCGCTGCTGCTGCGCAACCCCAGCATCGTCAATCTGCTCGACGGCTGTGCGCTCAGCCTCCCGTGCCACGCCGCCGGCGAGCTGCCAGTCAGTCTCATGGTCTGGAGCACCGCCGGCCACGACGACAACGTCCTCGACGCCGGCCTGGCGATCGAATCCGCGCTCGCTGGCAGTGCGACGCCTCCGCCGCGCGGCTGAGCATGCACGTGGCCGTCATCGGAGCCGGCGTGATCGGCGTGACGACGGCCTACGAGCTGGCGGTGGACGGGCACGACGTGACCGTGTTCGAGCGTCGCGGCACCGTGGCCGCCGGCTGCAGCTTCGCCAATGCCGGCCTGGTCGCGCCCGGCTACGTGTCGCCGTGGGCAGCACCCGGAATGCCGGCCAAGGTGTTGCGTCACCTTTTCTCCGAGCACGCTCCGGTCCGAATTGCGGGCCCGCTCGACGCCGCCACGCTCGGCTGGGTCTGGCACTGGTGGCGCGCCTGCAGCCCGCAGGCGTATCGCGCCAACCGCGCGCGCATGCACCGTCTCGCCCATTTCAGCCGCGACCGGCTGCTGCAGTTGACGCAGCGACTGCATCTCGATTTCGAGCGTGCCCAGGGCTTTCTCGTCCTCCTGCGCAGCTCGCGCGAGCTGGCGCTCGCCGAGGCCGGCATGCGCATGCTCACCGAGCTCGGCGCTGCGCCCGCGCTGCTCGACGCCACCGGCTGCCGCGCGATCGAGCCCGGGCTCAATCCGGGCACGCCGCTCGTCGCCGGCCTCTATTCGAAGGACGACGAGGTCGGCAATTGCCGCGAGTTCACGCACCTGCTGCGTAAGGAAGCGATGCAGGCCGGCGCGCGCTTTCGCTTCAACGCCCACGTCGAGGCGATCGAGGCCGGCCCTCGGCCCTGCCTGCGTGTGCTGCAGGCGGCGCACGACGCGCGCGACGAGGCGCTCCGGGCGCGCGACTCAAGCGGTTGGTCGGACACGCAGCCCGAGCCAGGCGAGACCAGCGAACCGAGCTTCGATGCGATCGTGGTCAGCGCCGCAGTCGAGTCGCGCCACCTGTTGCGGCCGCTCGGTGTCCGGTTGCCGCTGCTCGCCGTCCACGGCTACTCGGTGACGGCGCCGCTACGCCACGATGACGCCCATCTCCACCTCGAGCCACGCGCGGCGCTGATGGATGAACGCTACAAGGTCGCGATCAGCAGGCTCGGCCAGCGCGTGCGCGTTGCCGGCAGCGCCGAGATCGGCGGCGACCCCGAGTGGCAGAGCGAACGTGCGCAGGCGACGCTCGACAAGGTGCTCGACGACTGGTTTCCCGGCGTCACCCGGCGCGACGCCGCGCAACGCTGGAAAGGCGCGCGGCCGATGCTGCCCGACGGGCCGCCGGTGCTCGGGCCGAGCGGAGCCGAAGGGATCTGGCTCAACGTCGGCCACGGCGGCAGCGGCTGGGCGCTCGCGGCCGGGTCGGCTCGCCTCGTCGCCGACGCCATCGCCGGGCGCAAGACGCCGATCGCGATCGACGGCCTCGGCGTCGAGAGGTTGCGGCGATGAGCGCCCTCGTCCGGATCGACTCCGGCGTCGGTCGCGTCGCGCTGCTCGACCTTGCCGCGACACGTCGGCGCGAGAGCGCGGCGCTGGCGGCAATGGAGCCGTTCACCTTGATGGCGCGTGCCGGAGATGCGGTCGCGCGTCTCGCCCTCGCGCTCGCGCCGCACGCGGAGCACGTCGTGATCTTCGCCGGTCCGGGCAACAACGGCGGTGACGGCGTCGCAGCAGCGACGCGGCTGAAAGCGATGGGCAAGCGCGCGACGGTGCTGCGCGTCGGTGCGAAGTCGGCGCCGCCGGCCGATGCCGCACAGGCGCTCGCCCGCGCCGTCGCGGCCGGCGTCGCGATCAACGCCTGGAGCGGCGAAGCGCACGCTGCCGGACAGAACTCGGATCTCGTCATCGACGCGCTACTCGGCATCGGCGCGACACGGGCCCCCGAGGGCGATCTTGCTGCCGCGATCACGCACATCGCGCAGCTTGCAGCGCGCGGCGCACGGGTCCTTGCGGTCGATGTGCCGTCGGGGCTCGACGCCGACCGCGGCCAGCCGATCGGCGCGGCATGCGTCGTCGCCGACGACACGCTGACGCTGATCGCGCCCAAGCCCGGGCTCTTCACCGGCAGCGGCCGCGACCACGCCGGCCGCGTCTGGTGCGCACCGATCGGCGTCGACGACGATGGCGCCGAGCCCGACGCGTGGCTGGTCGGCCGGCGCGATCCGTCGTGCGTGCTCGCGCCGCGCCCGCAGGCGTCGCACAAGGGAAGCTTCGGCGATGTCGCCGTCGTCGGCGGCGCGCCCGGGATGGCCGGTGCGGCATGGCTGGCGGCGCGCGCTGCCCATGCCGCCGGCGCCGGACGCGTCTACGTCGATCTCGTTCGCGACGACGGCGCGCTTGCACCATCCGAAGCGTTCGACCCCACCCGACCCGAGCTGATGGTGCGACCCGGCTGGTCGGGTGAAGACGCCGCGGTCGTGCAGGCGACCACCGTCGTCTGTGGTTGCGGCGGCGGCGGCGCGGTGCGCAGTCGTCTGCCGCGGCTGCTCTCGCTTGCGCCGCGGCTCGTCCTCGACGCCGACGCCCTCAACGCGATCGCAGCCGACGCGTCGCTCCTCGCCCTCACCGCTGCGCGGCGGGCGCGCGGGCTGGCGACGATCCTCACGCCCCATCCGCTCGAGGCTGCGCGGCTGCTCGCCATCACTGCCGCTGCGGTGCAAGGCGATCGCGTCGGCGCGGCACGCGAGCTGGCGGCACGCTACCGCGCAGTCGTCGTCCTCAAGGGCTCGGGAACCGTGATCACCGCCGGCGCCGGCGTGCCGCGTATCAACGCCACCGGCAACGCCTCGCTCGCGAGCGCCGGCACCGGCGACGTCTTGGCGGGATGGATCGGCGGCCGCTGGGCCGCGAGCCGCGCCGGCGCCCTCGACGCTGCCACCCTCGCCGTCGTCGAACATGGCGCGGCCGCCGAGCCCGGGCGAAGCGGTGCCGTCCGCGCCGCCGATCTCGTCGAAGCCCTGTACCGACAATCGCGCGGCAGCTGAGGCGGCGCCAGCTCGGGTCAGCGCTGCGCCTGCATCGCCTTAGCGATCTCGAGCGCGCCCTGGGCGGCGCCGCTCTCCGGCACGGCTTCGTCGGTGCGGTCGGAGATTTCGTCGAGCCGCGCCACGATCTGTTCTGCCGCATCGGCATCGTTGCCGACGTGAATGCCGTGCGTCAACGTCACATACGCGCGCTCGAACGAACCGGCGCCGGCGCACACGATGGCGCGGGTCGGCGCGTCATCAGCAACGAGCGCCAGCAATGCCGGCGTCACCGCGCTCGCTTCGAGCAGGCGCAGCACCGCCTCAGGCATCACGCCTTCGGTCATCCGCGTCGACGCGGTCGGCGCCAGGCAGTTGACCCGGATGTTGTGCTTGGCACCTTCGAGCGAGAGTGTCTGCATCAAGCCGACCAGTGCCATCTTGGCGGCGCCATAGTTCGACTGGCCGAAGTTGCCGTAGAGGCCGCTCGACGACGTCGTCATGACGATGCGGCCGTAGCCCTGCGTCCGCATCGTTTCCCACACCGCCTTCGTGCAGTGAACCGCGCCCATCAGGTGAACGTCCATGACGAGTCGAAAGTCGGCGAGATCCATCTTCGCGAAACTCTTGTCGCGCAGGATGCCGGCGTTGTTGACTAGGATATCGACCCGACCCCACTCGGCGAGCGCCGCCGCGACCATCTTCTGGACCGCGCTCCAGTCGGTCACCGAGGCGCCGCTGGCGATTGCCTTGCCGCCGGCGGCGCGGATCTCGCCGGCGACCGCGTTCGCCGCCGTCGGCGTCGCGCCGTTGCCATCGACCATGCCGCCGAGGTCGTTGACCACGACCGCGGCGCCGCGCGCCGCCAGCGCGAGCGCGTGCTGGCGGCCGAGGCCGCCGCCGGCGCCGGTCACGATCGCAACTTTTCCATCGAATCGAATCGTCATGCTCCCTCTGCTGGATTTCGTTGGTGTTTTTTGGGCTCAGCGCCGCGGCGTTCCGCGTGCACCGCTGCGGCCGCTCGCGATCTTGCGCACGGCCGGCTTGCCATTGCGCGCCGGCCGGAGCGTGGTTCCGGACCGCGCGCGCACCTTCGCCTTGGCCGACGCCTTGACGGCGCGGTCTGCTTCCTTCAAGGCGACGATCTCGCTCGTCACCGCGTCGTTGCGCTCGGCTGCCTTCTCGCGCCGCGAGCGCAGCGCGCCGGCGACGTCTTCGCCGTCGCGGACAAGGCGGAAGTCGATCTTGCGACCGTCGAGGTCGACGCGGCTGACCTGGACCCGCACCCGGGTGCCGACGACGTAGCGGATTCCCGAACGCTCGCCACGCAGTTCCTGGCGCACCTCGTCGAAACGAAAATACTCGCCGCCGAGCTCAGTGACGTGCACGAGCCCTTCGACGTAGAGCCCGTCGAGTTGGACGAAGAGGCCGAAGCTCGTCACCGCGCTGACGGCGCCGCCAAACTCCTCGCCGAGGTGCTCGCGCATGTAGCGGCACTTGAGCCATGCCTCGACGTCGCGCGACGCTTCGTCAGCGCGGCGCTCGTTGGCACTGCAATGCGCACCCGCGATCTCCCACGCCTCGAGCTCGCCGCCCGGCACGAGCGGCGGCAGCGCCGGCGTTCCCGGGCGCGCGTTCCTCGCCGTCTTGGCGGACTTGGCGAGGCGCGCCCTCTTCGCCGGCTCGCCTTCGGCGCGGGCGCCGATCGGATAGCGTCGGCTCTCGAGCAGCGCCTTGATGACGCGGTGCACGAGCAGGTCCGGATAGCGCCGGATCGGGCTCGTGAAATGCGTGTAGGCCTCGTAGGCGAGGCCGAAGTGGCCGATGTTCTTGCTCGTGTAAATTGCCTGCTGCATCGAGCGCAGCAACATCTGGTGGATCTGCGCCGCGTCGGCGCGCTCCTTCGTCGCCGCCGCGATCGCCTGGTACTCGGCGGGCTTGGGGTCGTCGCTGATCGAAAGCCCCAGGCCGAGCGCACGCAGATAGTTCTGAAGCAGCGTCTTCTTCTCCGGCGTCGGCCCTTCGTGGACGCGGTAGAGCGCAGGATGCTTGGCGCGGGCGATGAAGTCGGCCGAGCAGACGTTGGCGGCGAGCATCGACTCCTCGATCAACCGATGCGCCTCGTTGCGCGTTCGCGGAACGATCTTGTCGATGTGGCCGTTCTCGTCGCAGACGATCTGCGTCTCGATGGTCTCGAAGTCGATCGCGCCGCGCCGGATGCGCGCCTTCAGCAGCGCGCGGTAGACGTCATGCAGGTCGAGCAAGTGCGGCACCAGCGTGCTCCGACGCCCGGCCTCGGGGCCGCGCGTGTTGGCGAGGATCGCGGCGACCTCGGTGTAGGTCAGGCGCGCCGCCGAGCGGATCGTCGCCGGGAAGAACTGGTACGCATGGACTTCGCCGTGGTCACCGACGAGCATGTCGCACACCATCGCCAGGCGCTCGACTTCGGGGTTGAGCGAGCAGAGGCCATTCGACAGTTTCTCGGGCAGCATCGGAATGACGCGACGCGGGAAATAGACCGACGTCGCGCGCTCGTAGGCATCGAGGTCGATTGGCTCGCCGGGACGGACGTAGTGGCTGACGTCGGCAATCGCGACGATCAAGCGCCAGCCGTTGTCGGTTTTCGACTTGCCGATCCGCGCCGGCTCGCAGTAGACGGCGTCGTCGAAGTCGCGCGCGTCTTCGCCGTCGATGGTGACGAGCGGGACATCGGTCAGGTCGATCCGACCCTTGCGGTCGACAGCCTTGACCTCGCTCGGCAACGCCGCCGCCTGCGCCAGCGCCGCCGCGGAGAAGACGTGCGGCACTTCGTACTTGCGCACCGCGATTTCGATCTCCATGCCGGGATCGTCGATCTCGCCGAGCACCTCGGTGACGCGGCCGACGGGCTGCGAATGCATCGAGGGCGGCTCCATCAGCTCGATCGCGACGACCTGGCCGGCCTTGGCGTCGGCGATGCCGTTCTTCGGCACGATGATGTCCTGGCCATAGCGCTTGTCCTCGGGAGCGAGCAGCCAGATGCCGCTCTCGTGCAGCAGGCGGCCGATAATCGGCGCTTTCTTGCGCTCGAGGATCTCGAGCACGCGCCCCTCGGGCCTCGTCTTCTTGTCGTAGCGGACGATGCGGGCCCGCACACGGTCGCCGTGCAGGACGCCCTTCATCTCCTGCGGCGCGAGAAAGACGTCGGCCTGGTGGTCGCCGCGGACGACGAAGCCGTGGCCGTCGCGGTGGCCCTGGACCGTGCCTTCCACCTCGGCGAGCAGGTCGCTCCCGGCAGTGGAGGTCTTGGATGTTGTTGCTTTGATGATAAAGTCCGTGGTTGCCTGAGATGCCCAGGTGGCGGAATTGGTAGACGCACTAGTTTCAGGTACTAGCGGGTAACTCCGTGGGGGTTCGAGTCCCTTCCTGGGCACCAGAACGTGACAGGGAAAGCGGGCCGGCTTCGCCGGCCCTTCTCTTTTGGGTTTTCAGATTTGGAATTTCTTGGCGAGTCCCGCCGGGCGAAGGTCGTCGTACTCTTCGAACGGCTGATGGATCCAGGGGCTCGTCGGCAGCAGCTCGACATAGTAGTCCGGCGTGTAGGTCGAGACGCCCTTGGTCCAGATCACCGCTGACTTCAATTCGCTGATCGAGGGCATTCCGCGCAACCGGTCGACGACCGCGCGCAAGGTGATCCCCGAGTCGGCAAGGTCGTCGACGAGAAGGACGCGGCCCGCGAGCTCGCCGCGCGGCAAGGTGATGTACTTGGCCATGTCGAGCCGGCCTTGGATCGTTCCGGCCTCGGCGCGGTACGAGCTCGTCGCCATGATCGCGAGCGGCTTGTCGAACACGCGAGAGAGCACGTCGCCGGGCCGCATGCCGCCACGCGCAAGGCACAGGATCTGATCGAAGGCCCATCCCGAGGCGTCGATCTTGAGCGCGAGGCGCTCGATCAGCATGTGGTACTCGTCCCAGGAGACGTAGAGGTGCTTGCCGTCGTCGGTGAGCATGCGATCGTCCTTGGCGATTCAGGATGAAGCGGCGTGCCGACGCTCGGCGGTGCCTGTTGGCGCCGCGTCGGGCAGATACGGATGGCGCAGCAGGATCGTGTGCTCGCGATCAGGTCCGGTCGAGACCATGTCGATCGGCGCGCCGATGAAGCCGGCGACGCGCTCGAGATAGCGGCGCGCGTTGAGCGGCAGCGCGTCCCAGCGGGTGGCGCCGAACGTGCTCTCGCTCCAGCCCGGCAGCGTGTCGTAGATCGGCACGCAGGCGGTGATGTCGTCGGCATCGAGCGGCAGGATGTCGATCCGCTTGCCGCGCAGCTCGTAGCCGACGCAGACCTGGATCTCGGCGAGGCCGTCGAGGACGTCGAGCTTCGTGATGCACAGGCCCGAAATGCCGTTGATGATGATCGAGCGCTTCAGCAGCGCGGCATCGAGCCAGCCGCAACGGCGCGCCCGGCCCGTGACGGTGCCGCGCTCCTGGCCGACGGTCGAGAGATGGTGGCCGATCGACCCCGGCTCGTCGATCGGCAGCTCGGTCGGAAACGGGCCGCCGCCGACCCGCGTCGTATAGGCCTTCGTGATGCCGAGGATGTAGTGCAGCAGGTCCGGGCCGACGCCCGTCCCGGCGGCGGCATTGCCGGCGACGCAGTTGCTCGAGGTCACGTACGGGTAGGTGCCGTGGTCGATGTCGAGCAGCGTTCCCTGCGCGCCCTCGAACAGCACGTTGGTGCCCGCGCGGTGCGCGTTGTAGATCGCGTAGCCGACATCGCCGATCATCGGCCGGAGCGCTTCGCCGGCGCGCATCGCAGCATCGAAGATCGGCTCGAACGCGAGCGGCGTGGCGTGAAACCAGCCCTCGATGGCGTAGTTGTGCAGTGCCAGCAGCTCGCGCAGCTTGGCGGCGAAGCGTTCGGGGTGCTTCAGGTCCTGCACCCGCAAGGCGCGGCGCGCGACCTTGTCTTCGTAGGCTGGACCGATGCCCTTGCCGGTGGTGCCGATCTTGCCGGCGCCGCTCGTCTCGCGCAGCTGCTCGCGTGCCTTGTCGACCTCGACGTGAAACGGCAGGATCAGCGGGCACGACTCGCTGATGAGCAATCGAGAGCGCACCTCGAGCCCCATCGCCTCGAGCCGCGCGATCTCGCCGAGCAGGTGCTGCGGATCGACGACGACGCCGTTGCCGATGAAGCAGGCGACGCCGTTGCGCATGATTCCCGAAGGGATTAGCTGCAGCGCTGTCTTGACGCCATCGATGACGAGCGTATGGCCGGCGTTGTGGCCGCCCTGGAAGCGCACCACCGCCTGGGCGTGGTCGGTCAGCCAATCGACGACCTTGCCCTTGCCTTCGTCGCCCCACTGGGTGCCGACGACAACGACGTTGCGGCCGGGCGCGGCCGCTGCCGCTCGCATGTTCGCGTCCATGTTGGCGTTGCTCAATGCCGGGCAACGACCCAACGGCCGCCTGCTTCGACGAGGCGGCGCGCGCCCTCGCCCGTTGCCGCGCCCGAATCGCCACCCTCGCCGAGGACAGCGACGACGATCTCGCCGCGGCCGCGAAGCTCGCGCACCGCGTCGCGCAGCGCCACGTCATCGCTGCGCGGCGCGACGATGGGCTCGGGCGCCGCAGGGGCGGGCGACAACATGGCGAGATCCTTGACGTCGAGACCAAAGCCGACGGCGGGGCGGTTGCGGCCGAAGATCGCGCCGACCTCGTCGTAGCGACCGCCACGTGCGATCGCATCGCTGGCGCCACGCGCATAGGCGGCGAAGCGGGCACCGCTGTAGTACGCATAGCCGGTCGAGTCGGCGAGGTCGAAGCCGACGCGTGCGCGCGGGTGCGCCTCGCGCGCGTGGGCGGCGAGCTGACGCAGATCGGCGAGCGCGCGCGCGATCGCAGCGCGCTCGGGCAGGCGGCGGCCCGCTTCGGCGAGCGTCGCATCATCGCCGTAGAGGCCGACGAGCGCATCCAGGCCGTGGCGCGACGCCGCCGGGAAGCCGGCACTCAACGTCCGCAGCTCGGCCGTATCCTTCGCGGCGAGCGCCGCGTAGACCGCCTCGAGCCGGTCGGCGTCGACCGCGACGCCGGCGAGCACGGCACGGACGACGCGCGCGTCGGAAAGATCGACGACGACGTCCTCGACGCCGGCAACGCGAAGGCATTCCAGCATCAGGTCGAGGCTTTCGAGATCGGCGGCGAGGCCGTCGTGACCGTAGATCTCGGCGCCGAACTGCAACGGCTCGCGCGTCGATTCGCTGCCGGTCGGACGGGCGTGCAGCACCGGCCCGCAGTAGCAGAGGCGGACGACGCCGTCGCGGTTGAGCATGTGAGCGTCGATCCGTGCCGCCTGCGGCGTGCTGTCGGCGCGCAAACCGAGCGTGCGCCCGCTCAGCTGATCGACGAGCTTGAAAGTCTGCAGGTCGAGCGCGTGGCCGGTGCCGGACAGCAGCGACTCGATGTGCTCGAGCATCGGCGGGATGACGAGCTCGAAGCCGAAGCCACCCGCGGCATCGAGCAGGCCACGGCGCAGGATTTCGATGTGGCGGGCCCGCGCCGGAAGGACATCGGCGATGTGCTCCGGCAGGAGCCAGGCAGAGGACATGCGAAAACGCCGCTTGTTAAAAAGCAGATTGTAGGGGGCAGCCCCGGCCGCTCAGGGCCAGAACAGGACGAGCATCGCCAGGCCGCAGAGCACGCTGACGAGGCCGAGAAAGCGGATCTGGCCGTCGCTCATCTGCAGCGCCCGCTCGAAGATGCGGCGCCAGGACAGAGGACTCGCGAACGGCAGCAGGCCTTCGGCAATCAGCACCAGCGCGACTGCGCTGAGGGCGACGTCCCAGAACGCGGACGAGGCCAAGCACTACCTTTTCTTCGCCGGAGCAGCCGACGTCGGCGCCCCTGCTCCCCGCATCGACTTGAAGAACTCGCTGCTCGGATCGACCACCATGAGATCGGACTTGCTGCGAAAGCTCGCCCGATACGCCTCGAGGCTGCGATAGAACTCGGCGAACTGCGGGTCGCGACCGAACGCGTCGGAGAAGATGGCGGACGCCTTGGCGTCACCGTCGCCCTTGATCTTCTGCGCGTCGCGGTACGCCTCGGCGACGATCACCTCGCGCTGGCGATCGGCGTCGGCGCGGATCTTC